>NZ_JBRILW010000001.1:0-405233 GCF_052977125.1 Shewanella sp. 30m-14
AGCTGGCGAGGACGACTGATCTTATGACCTGGCTGATCTAGCATCTCTTTCCAATGTGCAATCCAACCGACTGTGCGCGCTAGGGCGAACAATACAGTGAACATGCTTGTTGGAATGCCAATGGCTTTCATGATGATCCCTGAGTAGAAATCAACATTGGGATAAAGCTTCTTAGACACGAAATACTCATCTTCTAGTGCAATACGCTCAAGCTCCATGGCTACATCTAGAAGCGGATCGTTCACTTTCAGTTCGGCAAGCACTTCATGACATGTTTCACGCATTACTTTAGCGCGAGGGTCGAAGTTCTTGTAAACACGGTGACCGAAGCCCATAAGACGGAATGGATCTTCTTTATCTTTAGCACGTGCAATAAACTCTGGAATACGATCAACAGTACCGATCTCTTCCAGCATATTTAGGCATGCTTCATTCGCTCCGCCGTGCGCAGGACCCCATAGAGACGCAATACCCGCTGCAATACATGCAAATGGATTAGCACCTGAAGAGCCCGCTAAACGTACGGTAGATGTTGACGCATTTTGCTCGTGGTCAGCGTGTAGGATGAAAATACGATCCATGGCACGTTCAACGATTGGGTTAACCTTGTATTCTTCACAAGGTACTGCAAACATCATGCTTAAGAAGTTGCCAGCATAGCTTAAGTCGTTACGTGGGTAGACAAACGGCTGACCGATTGAATACTTGTAACACATCGCTGCAATTGTTGGCATCTTCGATACCAAACGATACGCGGCAATTTCGCGATGACGTTCGTCATTCACATCTAAAGAGTCTTGGTAAAACGCCGATAGGGCGCCAGTTACGCCACATAACATCGCCATTGGGTGAGCATCAGGTCTGAATCCTCTAAAAAAGAAGGCCAGTTGCTCGTTAACCATGGTGTGAGTCTTTACTGTGTGTACGAATTTTTCGTATTCAGCTTTACTTGGAAGCTCTCCATAAAGCAACAAATAGCATAAATCTAAGTAACTTGATTCTGTCGCCAGTTGATCGATCGGGTAACCGCGGTGAAGCAGTATTCCTTTCTCACCATCGATATAAGTAATTGCAGATTCACAAGATCCGGTCGCAAGAAATCCTGGATCGAAAGTAAAGTAACCTTTGCTACCTAACTTGCTGATGTCGATTACATCAAATCCTGCCGTACCTTCTTTAATAGGCAGATCGATTGAATCATTCCCTGGTAGTTCTAATTTGGCTATATTGTCAGCCATACCCCATTCTCCTTACTTCATTCTTATTGAGTGCGGCTTATCAAACGTCAATACTTTACAGTGAATCTAGATCACATTTCAATTTAAATAAGCGTTTAAATTCGTTAGACCATGGTATTAAATGCCATTAACTACCTGTGCCAACAGCAGCTTGGCAGATTTTTTTACCAAAAAAACTAAATTTGCATAATGTGATGTTTGTATTTGACATTTCACCCACGTATACTTGCCGCAGCTCAGAAGAGCTGCATACATTAGCGATTAGTTATCACTTATTTGCATGCTTAATTAGTGGTTGCTAAAACTGTTAAATGTTTGTTTCAAGTTTTCTTTTGTAAAAGTTCTAAACCGTGATCTTGATCACTGGTTAGAATTTGAGCGAAAGCGGTTCATATAACAAAAAATAGCTCAATTGAGCAGAGTGAGCAGAACGTGAAAAAGCAAAGACCTGTCCATTTAGATCTGCAGACCATACGCTTCCCTGCAACAGCGATCGCGTCGATTCTTCATCGTGTATCGGGTGTCATCATGCTGTTTGCCGTCGGTATCCTTATCTGGTTGCTTAATGAATCATTAGCATCAGCCGAGAGTTTCGCTGGCGTCCAATCTCTTTTTGATAACTTTGTTGTTAAGTTCATCGTTTGGGGAATTCTTACCGCGCTGGGTTATCACTTAATAGTGGGTATTCGCCACTTAGTGATGGATGCTGGCTACTGGGAAGAACTTTCTTCTGGTGTAACTTCGGCTAAAGTCGCTATTGCCTTGTCAGTAGTGTTTTCAATCATTGCGGGGATTTGGGTATGGTAACTAACGCAGCAAGTTTTGGGCGCAGCGGTGTCCATGACTTTATTCTTATACGTGCAAGTGCAGTAATCCTAGCCTGTTATACCATTTTCTTGGTTGGGTTTATCGCATGTAGCTCTCCACTAACTTATGACGCATGGCATGGCTTATTTAGCACGTTGCCAATGAAAGTCTTCACCGTACTCGCGCTAGTTGCAGTGTTGATACATGCCTGGATTGGGATCTGGCAGGTGCTGACTGATTATGTAAAGTGTGTTTCTCTACGTGGTGTACTTCAGTTTGTTTTTGTCGTAGCAGCCTTCAGTTATTTGGTCGCAGGCATTTTGATTGTGTGGGGTGTTTAAGTGGGTATTCCAGTTCGCGAATTTGACGCGGTTGTAATCGGTGCTGGTGGCGCCGGTATGCGTGCCGCTCTACAGATTTCTAAAGAAGGTAAGAGCTGTGCGCTGTTATCTAAAGTATTCCCAACTCGTTCTCATACCGTATCTGCACAGGGTGGTATTACTGTAGCCCTTGGTAATGCGCACGAAGATCACTGGGAACAGCACATGTACGATACCGTTAAAGGTTCTGATTTTATCGGTGACCAAGAAGCGATTGAGTTTATGTGTAAGACCGGTCCTGAAGCCGTTATTGAGCTTGAGCATATGGGTTTACCTTTCTCACGTTTCGAAAACGGCACTATTTATCAGCGCCCATTTGGCGGCCAATCTAGAAACTTTGGTGGTGAGCAAGCGGCGCGTACCGCAGCTGCTGCAGACCGTACCGGTCACGCATTATTGCATTGCCTTTACCAGCAAAACGTTAAACATAAGACCGAAGTCTTTTCTGAGTGGTATGCACTCGACTTGGTTAAAAATGAAGACGGTGTGATTGTCGGTTGTACTGCAATTGAAATTGAAACTGGCGAAATTGTTTATTTCAAAGCAAAAGCAACGATTTTAGCGACAGGTGGAGCAGGTCGTATCTACGCCTCTACTACTAACGCTCATATTAACACTGGCGACGGTGTGGGTATGGCGATGCGCGCTGGCGTGCAGATGCAAGACATGGAAATGTGGCAGTTCCACCCAACGGGTATTGCTGGCGCAGGTGTTTTGGTCACTGAAGGTTGTCGTGGCGAAGGCGGTTATCTGCTAAACAAAGACGGCGAACGTTTCATGGAACGTTACGCACCTAATGCGAAAGATTTAGCATCTCGTGACGTGGTTGCACGCTCTATGATGACTGAAATCCGTGAAGGTCGTGGTCTTGATGGCCCATTAGGTCCGCACTGTTTACTTAAGCTTGATCACTTAGGTAAAGAAACCCTTGAAGCACGTCTTCCTGGTGTTTGTGAATTGTCTCGTACTTTTGCACATATCGATCCAGCAGATGGTCCAATCCCAGTTTTACCGACTTGTCACTATATGATGGGTGGTCTACCAGCCAAAGTGAGTGGTCAAGTTGTACGCCAAAATAGCGATGGCACTGAAGAAGATGTAATCGGTCTATTCGCGGTTGGTGAAATAGCATGCGTATCGGTGCACGGTGCGAACCGATTGGGTGGTAACTCATTGTTAGATCTTGTAGTATTTGGTCGAGCAGCGGGTCAACACTTAGGTAAAGCATTGGACGAAACACCGATTGCAAAAGATGCAACACTAGCTGATATCGATGCCTCTCTAGCGCGTCTAAATCGCTGGGAAAGCAACAAAGATGGTGAAGATCCAACGGTTATTCGTAAAGACTTACAACTTTGTATGCAGCTTAACTTCTCTGTATTTAGAAGTGGCGATGCGATGGCTGAAGGCCTTAAAGAGCTTAAAGCTATCCGCGAACGTTTGGCTAATGCGAAACTTTCTGATAACTCAACAGAGTTCAATACTCAGCGTATTGAATGTTTAGAGTTAGATAACTTGATGGCAACTGCAATTGCTACGGCAACAGCGGCCAACTTCCGTACAGAAAGTCGTGGTGCACATTCACGTGAAGATTACCTAGAGCGTGATGATGATAACTGGTTATGCCACAGTATCTACGACCCGGTTACCGAGCTAATGACTAAGCGTGATGTGAACATGGAACCAAAACTTCGTGCCGCATTCCCGCCAATTAAGCGTACCTACTAAGGAGAAGACCCGATGAAATTGGAATTTGCAGTTTATCGCTACAATCCTGATGTAGACACTAAGCCATACATGAAGGATTACAGCTTAGAAGTGGATGAAGGTACCGACATGATGGTACTGGATGCACTATTAAAGCTTAAAGAGTTAGACCCAACACTCGCGTTTAGACGCTCATGCCGTGAAGGCGTATGTGGTAGTGATGGTATCAACATGAATGGTAAAAACGGCCTTGCGTGTATTACGCCAGTTTCTACCTTTAAAGGGAAAAAAATCGAAATCCGTCCACTGCCAGGCATGCCTGTAGTACGTGATTTGATTGTTGACCTAACTCAGTTCTATACCCAGTACGAAAAGATTAAGCCTTTCTTGATTAACGACGAAAAAACGCCTGCGCGTGAACATCTGCAATCACCAGAAGAGCGTGAGCATTTAGATGGACTCTATGAGTGCATCATGTGTGCATGTTGTTCTACGGCTTGTCCTTCATTCTGGTGGAACCCAGACAAGTTTATCGGTCCAAGTGGCTTGCTACATGCCTATCGCTTCTTGATCGATAGCCGTGATACGGCAACTGAGGAACGTTTATCTGGGCTTGATGACGCGTACAGCGTATTTCGCTGCCACGGCATCATGAACTGCGTTGACGTTTGTCCTAAAGGGCTTAATCCGACAAAAGCAATTGGACATATTAAGTCTATGCTGCTGCAGAGAGCCGTTTAGTATGCAGAACCAAGAGCCGATATTGATATAGCTCTATATGAGTCACTTTCCCTGTGGAGGGTGGCTCTTTTTTGTGTCATGGAAGACAAATATAACGAAAATCTGGAACTCTCGGGGCTACAGAGATTACATATCCTTTACGTTACTAAGGATCTGTATTTATGACTTTGGCTAAGCACGTGTATACAGTTTGAAAGGAATAGAAATGCACCAAGGCATCATGAAAGCCTGGCTCGAATCGTCACATCTTAATGGCGCGAATTCGACCTATGTAGAAGAGATGTATGAAGCCTATCAAGTCGATCCACAGTCAGTTACTGAAGACTGGCGTGTCGTGTTTGATAACCTCCCTCTAGTTAATGGTTCATCAGCGGATGTGCCAGAAGCTGCCCACTCTAAAGTACGCGACTATTTTCGTAGTCTTGCATTAGATGGACGTCAAAAAGGTTCACCTAAGGTGACCGATCATGAAGTCGATGCAAAACAAGTTAAAGTCCTACAGTTAATTAACGCTCACCGTTTCCGTGGTCATCAGAATGCCAATTTAGATCCGCTTGATATTTGGAAGCGCGACAAGGTATCTGAGTTAGACCCAGCATTTCACGGCTTAGATAGCGATGATATGCAGCGTCAATTTAATACGGGTTCATTTGCTCATGGTGGTGAAACCATGAAGCTGGTGGATCTCGTTAAAGCACTAAAGGCGACCTATTGTGGTTCTATCGGTGCTGAGTATATGCACATTACCGATACCGATGAAAAACGTTGGATTCAGCAACGTCTTGAACCGTCTCTGGGTGCTGCAAACTACTCAAAAGAAGATAAGACTCGAATTCTTGAAGGACTCAACGCCGCTGAGGGTATGGAAAAATACCTAGGTGCTAAGTTCCCAGGGGCAAAGCGCTTCTCGTTAGAGGGCGGTGATGCACTCGTTCCTATGATGCGTGAAATTATTTATCGCGCAGGTGATGCGGGTACCAAAGAAGTCGTTATTGGTATGGCACACCGTGGTCGTTTGAACGTGCTAGTCAATATTCTAGGCAAGAAACCATCAGAGTTGTTCGATGAGTTTGCCGGTAAGCACAGTGATGAGCTTAATGGCTCTGGTGACGTTAAATATCACCAAGGTTTCTCCTCAGATTTCGAAACGCCAGGTGGTAACGTTCACCTAGCACTTGCGTTTAACCCATCTCACCTTGAAATCGTTAACCCTGTGGTTATTGGTTCTGTACGTGCGCGTTTAGATAGACGCGGTTGTGATACGGGTTTGCAGGTGATGCCAATCACTATTCATGGTGACTCTGCCATTACTGGCCAGGGTATTGTGCAAGAAACCTTCAACATGTCGCAGACTCGTGGCTTTAAGGTTGGCGGCAGTATCCGTATCGTAGTTAACAATCAGGTTGGCTTTACCACTAACTTAACTGAAGACGTACGTTCAACTGAATACTGTACTGATATCGCTAAGATGGTGCAGGCACCAATTTTCCACGTGAATGCAGATGACCCTGAAGCGGTTGCTTTTGTTTCACAATTGGCAGTCGATTACCGTAACGAATTCAAACGTGATGTGGTGATTGACTTGGTTTGTTATCGCCGTCACGGCCATAACGAAGCCGATGAGCCAAGTGCTACTCAGCCTCTTATGTATGCCAAGATTAAAAAGCATCCAACACCAAGAAAGATCTACGCCGATAAGCTAATTGCTGAAAACGCAATGGGTAGCGATGACGTAACTTCGATGGTGAATGCTTATCGTGATGCACTTGATGATGGTGATTGCGTCGTGAAAGAGTGGCGACCAATGACACTTCACTCTGTCGATTGGAGCCCTTATATCGGCGCCGAGTGGAATGATGCATATGATGCGCATATGTCGATTGAGCGCATCAAAAACTTAGCTGATAAAATCAGTTATGTACCAGAAAGCCACAAGCTGCAATCACGCGTTGCTAAGATTTATAAAGATCGTTTAGCAATGGCTGCAGGTGAAAAACTGCTAGATTGGGGCTTTGCCGAGACTTTGGCTTATGCGTCGATTCTTGAAGACAAGAAACGTATCCGTATTACCGGTCAAGATTCTGGTCGCGGTACTTTCTTCCATCGTCACGCAGTATTGCATAATCAAAATGATGCAACGGCTTATATGCCACTGCGCAATATTGCCGATGAGCAAGGGCCCATTGATTTAACCGACTCGGTTTTATCGGAAGCATCAGTCCTAGCATTTGAATACGGTTACGCCACAGCCGAGCCGGGTGGATTAACACTATGGGAAGCTCAGTTTGGTGATTTTGCTAACTGTGCCCAAGTTGTTATCGATCAGTTCTTATCATCGGGTGAGCAGAAGTGGGGCCGTTTATGTGGCTTAACGATGCTATTGCCTCATGGTTATGAAGGGCAAGGTCCTGAGCACTCAAGTGCACGTCTAGAACGTTTCCTCCAACTTTGTGCTAACCACAACATGCAAGTGTGTGTGCCGTCGACACCAGCTCAGGTTTACCACATGCTACGTCGTCAGGTTGTACGCCCTATGCGTCGCCCACTCGTGGTTATGTCGCCTAAGTCATTGCTACGTCATCCATTAGCGGTTTCTAGCCTGGAAGAGTTAGCACACGGTACGTTCCAAAACGTTATCGGCGAAATTGATGAATTAAATGCAAGTAAAGTCGATAGAGTCGTATTTTGTAGCGGAAAAGTTTACTTTGAGCTCTTAGAGCGTCGTCGTAAAGAAGGCTTAGATAATGTTGCGTTAATTCGTGTCGAACAACTGTACCCGTTCCCACATGAAGAAGCGGCAGCAGCCCTTGCTGAATATAGCCACGTTAAAGATTTTGTTTGGTGCCAAGAAGAGCCACAAAACCAAGGTGCTTGGTATTGTAGTCAACATCATTTCTGGAGTGTCATTCCTGGGGGAGCTCAGTTGAGCTACGCAGGCCGTGAAGCTTCAGCTGCACCAGCATGTGGTTACCCTGCATTGCATGCTCAGCAACAAGAATCATTAATCAACAGTGCGTTAAAGCTGTAGTAATAGACATTATATAAAAAGGATCGTAATCCATGAGTATCGAAATTAAGGTACCCGTACTGCCAGAATCAGTTGCAGATGCAACCATTGCGACATGGCATGTTCAAGCTGGCGAGCAAGTTTCTCGTGATCAAATCCTTGTTGATATTGAAACTGATAAAGTCGTACTTGAAGTTGTTGCACCAGAAGACGGACAGATTGCTGAGTTTTTAGCTCAAGAAGGCGATACTGTTCTTGGTGAAGCTGTGATTGCAAGCTTCGTAGCGGGCGCAGTTGCAGGTCAAGAAGTCACTAAAGCTGAAGCTGAAGCTGCAGCACCTGCGGCTGATGAGTCTAATGATGCACTGAGCCCATCAGTTCGTCGTTTAATTGCTGAGCACAACGTTGATGCAAATGCGGTTAACGGTACGGGTATCGGTGGACGTATCACTAAAGAAGATGTTGAAGCTTTTGTTAAGAACAAAGGCGCAGCATCGGCTCCAGCAGTAAGTGCACCAGTTGCCGTAGCACCTCTTGCTGAGCGCAGCGAAAAACGTGTACCTATGACACGTCTTCGTAAAACGATTGCGAATCGTCTACTTGAAGCTAAAAACTCTACAGCCATGCTAACGACGTTTAACGAAGTTAACATGAAGCCAATTATGGATATTCGTAAGCAATATCAAGAGATTTTTGAGAAGCGCCACGGTATTCGTCTAGGTTTCATGTCTTTCTACGTTAAAGCGGTCACGGAAGCACTTAAGCGTTTCCCTGAAGTGAACGCTTCAATAGATGGTGACGAGATTGTTTATCACAACTATTTCGATGTGAGCATTGCAGTATCGACTCCTCGTGGCCTTGTGACCCCCGTTCTACGTGACACAGACAAGATGAGCCTTGCTGATATCGAGCGTAATGTGCGTGAACTCGCCATTAAAGGCCGTGACGGTAAGCTAACAGTAGAAGATATGACTGGTGGTAACTTCACCGTGACTAACGGTGGTGTATTTGGCTCACTGATGTCAACACCAATTCTGAATCTGCCACAAAGCGCAATCTTAGGCATGCATGCCATTAAAGATCGCCCAATGGCAGTAAATGGTCAGGTGGAAATCCTGCCTATGATGTACCTCGCACTTTCTTACGATCACCGGATTGTAGATGGTCGTGAATCAGTTGGTTACTTGGTTGCTATTAAAGACTTCCTAGAAGATCCAACTCGTCTGTTACTTGACCTTTAGGTCAAGGCAGACAATACCCTCGTTGCAGGCCCTACTAGGGCCTGTTGAAAAATTTATAAGAAGTAGAATGGATAGATCATCATGAATTTGCATGAATATCAGGCAAAAGCTCTATTTGCCGAATATGGTTTACCAGTGTCAGAAGGTTTTGCGTGTGATACTGCTCAAGAAGCAGTTGAAGCCGCGGGCCATATTGGCGGTGATATGTGGGTTGTTAAGTGTCAAGTACACGCTGGCGGCCGTGGTAAAGCAGGTGGCGTTAAAGTTACCGGTGATAAAGAAGAGATCCGCGCATTCGCTGAACATTGGTTAGGTAAGAACCTTGTTACTTACCAAACTGACGAGAAAGGTCAGCCAGTAGCTAAGATTTTAGTTGAAAGCTGCACTGATATTGCAAATGAACTGTACCTAGGTGCAGTAGTAGATCGCTCAACACGACGCGTTGTGTTCATGGCGTCTACCGAAGGCGGCGTTGAAATTGAAACCGTGGCAGAAGAAACGCCTGAGTTGATCCATAAAGCGATTATTGATCCGCTTACTGGTCCTCAGCCATACCAGGCACGTGATCTTGGTTTCAAGTTAGGTCTTAACCCAACTCAAATGAAGCAATTCACTAAGGTCTTTATGGGCCTAGCGAAAATGTTTGAAGACCATGATTTCGCACTACTTGAAATCAACCCACTTGTTATCACTGAAGAAGGCAACATTCATTGTCTTGATGGCAAGATTGGTATCGATGGTAACGCATTGTTCCGTCAGCCTAAAATCCGTGAAATGCACGATCCATCACAAGATGATGCTCGTGAAGCTCACGCGGCTAAGTTTGAGCTTAACTATGTAGCACTAGACGGAAACGTTGGTTGCATGGTTAATGGTGCTGGCCTAGCAATGGGTACGATGGATATCGTAAACCTACATGGCGGTAAGCCTGCTAACTTCCTAGATGTAGGCGGTGGAGCGACTAAAGAGCGTGTAGCTGAAGCATTCAAGATCATCTTGTCTGATTCAAACGTTAAAGCTGTTCTTGTGAACATCTTTGGTGGCATCGTTCGTTGTGACATGATTGCTGAAGGCATCATTGGCGCAGTTAAAGAAGTCGGTGTTGAAGTACCTGTTGTTGTACGTCTTGAAGGTACTAACGCTGATCTAGGTCGTGAAGTGCTAGCTAACTCAGATCTAGATATTATCGCAGCTACAAGTCTAACTGACGCGGCTGAGCAAGTAGTTAAAGCTGCGGAGGGCAAATAATGTCTGTATTAATTAACAAAGATACCAAAGTTATCTGTCAAGGTTTTACTGGCGGTCAAGGAACATTCCACTCAGAGCAAGCTATCGCTTACGGCACTAAGATGGTCGGCGGTGTTTCTCCTGGAAAGGGTGGTCAATCTCATCTAGGTCTTCCAGTATTTAATACTGTTAAAGACGCAGTTGAAGTGACTGGCGCAACGGCTTCAGTTATCTATGTGCCTGCACCTTTCTGTAAAGATGCAATCCTAGAAGCAATCGACGGTGGCATTGAGCTAATCGTTTGTATTACTGAAGGGATCCCAACGTTAGATATGCTTCAAGTTAAAGTTAAGCTTGAAGAAACTGGCGTACGCATGATTGGTCCAAACTGCCCAGGTGTTATCACACCTGGTGAGTGTAAGATTGGTATCATGCCAGGTCACATCCACAAGCCAGGTAAAGTAGGTATTGTTTCTCGCTCTGGTACGTTAACGTACGAAGCGGTTAAGCAAACTACTGATGAAGGTTTTGGTCAATCAACTTGTGTTGGTATTGGTGGCGACCCTATTCCTGGTACAAACTTCATCGACGTATTGGAAATGTTCCAAAACGATCCACAAACTGAAGCAATCGTAATGATTGGTGAAATTGGTGGCACAGCTGAAGAAGAAGCTGCTGAATACATCAAGGCTAACGTGACTAAACCAGTTGTATCATACATTGCTGGTGTTACTGCACCTGAAGGCAAGCGTATGGGCCATGCTGGCGCAATTATCGCTGGTGGTAAAGGTACGGCAGAAGATAAGTTTGCGGCTCTTGAAGCTGCAGGCGTAACGACTGTACGTTCACTTGCTGATATCGGTAAGGCACTTCGTACTAAAACAGGTTGGTAATTTCTAACCTTGTTTAAAAAAGGCGCTTTTAGCGCCTTTTTTGTTGCCAGCTCTTTATGTTTACAATAAAGGTAAGTGTAATTTTTCAATTTTGTCAGTTTGTTTTTAGAGTTTAATTCTACCAAGAGGGGCAAATCTAGAACTATTGGCGATAAATCCGTCTTATTTTGTCAAAAATATGGCGTAGTTTTAACAATCTGTTATACCTAATTTATCTATAGGGAACTTGTAGGTAACTTTTATGTCGATGGTTAGTGCAAAAGAATTTTCTGATTGGCTGCGAATGAGGTTTGGTGAACTCAACGAAGGTGTTTCGCTCACCCGTAAAGATATCAATCAGTTAACTGGCCGCCAAAACTTTTCTGCGGATTTTGTTAACGATATCCACTTTGAGCTAATGCGTCATGGGTTAGCCTTTGTAACAGATACGTCTAGAGAGCATTTTTACCTCGTGCCAATTAACAAGCAGTCATGGCGCGACCGCTTAGAGCAGCAGTTCGAGAAGGAGATCTTCTGTAATATTATTCCGCTTAATGTGTCTAGTAAGTAGTATGCTCTCGCTTTAAAGCCCTGCTTTTTATATCTGAATATCTTTATGTTAGGGACTAGGTTATTTCGATGTGGCTAACCCTTCGAGATGACATGGTGTCGCTATGATTTTTATTAGCTGTCAATTTAGCGTTGCCGGTAAAAGGTTTTAGATACATTTTTGACCTAGAAACCACAAAGTTCCAATCTTGTTAACACAACCACCCGTACTCTGCTATTATCCCTGCGCTCAATCTCGCTCTAGCTTTATTTATAGCCATTGCTATTCTCCACGTTAGTAAGCCTTTATTTATAAAGGTATTAATTTGTTAAGGGATTTAACTTGATGTCGACGATTACTATCATCTTTCCATTACTTTTTATGGCGAGCTTAGGCTATTTTCTGACGGCGAAGGGGCCGTTTACTAAAGAAAGTATCGGTGGCATAAGCCTATTTACCTTTTATCTGTCCATACCGGCTTTTTTGTTCATTAATATGTACCAAGCCGATCTGGCTAAGAGTTTTGAGCTTAAAAACTTAATGGCTTTTTATCTGCCTGTGCTTGGTGTCTACGGGGTCGTTGCTGGATTATATTGCTGGCTAATGCGAGGGCGTAAAGCTTTACTCACAAGTAGTGCTGTTTATGGATTAGGTTGTAGCTATTCCAACACGATTCTTGTTGGTTTGCCAGTTATCGTAGGCGCGCTGGGTGAGAAGATGATGGGCAACGTGTTTGCAATTATCACCTTTCATAGCGCCATGCTTTTTTCATTAACTTTTCTTTTGAGTTATAAGCAAAATACCTCTGGATTCAATGGATGGCAGTTTATAAAAGGCATAGTGTTAAACCCGATTGTATTGGGGATTTCTGCAGGATTACTGTTAAATTTACTCGCGATTAAAGTAGAAGATAACATATTTAATGGGTTGCGCCTGCTCAGTGAGCCGGCTTTGGCATGTGCCTTGTTTGTGCTTGGGGCAAATCTGAGTTTTTATAAGATAACCAGTCATTGGCAATTAGCGCTTGTCGCTTCCATGGTAAAACTCTTACTACTGCCATTTTTAGTATTTTTATGTGGATCTAAGCTGTTGTCGATCGATGGTGATAATTTAGTGGTCTTGGTTCTACTCAGTGCTTCACCTTTGGGGGTTAATGCCTATCTAGTTGCTATGCAAGTTCAAGCGCAACAGGCTGTAATCGCTAGTACCGTAGTGTTATCTACGGTACTGTCTGTATTAAGCATGAGCTTTTGGTTGGGGGTGTTACTGTAATCGATTATTAAATGTTGCTAAACAGTATTTCTAGGTCGCGACAGCTCTGCAGGAGAGAGGATATAAACATCCTCGCAATAGAAGTCTTCTGCTTGAGCCGTACGCCACCATTCATTCCATGGACCTGCAACTTTATTCTCGTTAACGAGATCATTCAATTGTAGCGGTTGGATTAAACTGCCTACCGACATTAATAGACCATAGGGAGTGCGACGCTTGAGCATATGCGGCTGTAACTTTTCTGGATTGTCTAGCCCCATACTGCCGACTAATTCGAAAAAACTCTCGAGCGTGTTGTGGTGATAATTTTTGACTCGTTCGCTTTTATCTACAATATTAACCGCTCTACTGCGCGCAGGGTCTTGTGTTGCAATCCCCGTAGGACACATATTGGTGTTGCACTGTCTCGACTGAATACAGCCTAAGGACATCATCATGGTCCTGGCCGCATTAACGGTATCTGCGCCCATCGCAATTTTTGCCAGTAGATCAAAACTTGAGGCTGTTTTTCCTGAGGCGATAATTGTGATCTTGTCTCTGAGTCCTGCACCCGTTAAGGCGTTATCAACGAAATAAATGGCCTCAAGGCACATCATGCCCAATCTATTAGTAAACTCGACAGGAGCGGCTCCTGTTCCGCCTTCTGCACCATCAACGGTAATAAAGTCTGGGGTGATCCCCGTTTCTATCATCGCTTTACATAAACCTAAAAACTCGACTGGGTTACCTACACAGAGTTTAAAGCCAACAGGTTTCCCTTCACTGAGCTGCCGTAATGTCTGAATGAAGTTAAGCAGGTCTTTTGGCGTTGTGCATTCAGGGTTTACAGCTGGAGAGACGCAATCTCTATCTTTGGGGATGTGGCGAATGGCTGCAATCTCATCGGTAATTTTAGCGGCAGGTAATACCCCTCCATGCCCCGGTTTAGCGCCTTGAGAGAGCTTTATCTCAATCATTTTAATTTGCGGGCGAGTGGCCATTGCTGTAAATGTGTCGGGGTTGAAATTACCTGCATCATCACGGCATCCAAACAAACCAGAGCCAATTTGCCAAACTAGGTCGCCATGATGTTTAAGGTGATAGGGACTCACGCCACCTTCACCGGTGTTGTGGTAACAACCCGCTTTTAATGCGCCAAGATTAAGGGATTCGATGGCATTAGCACTCAGTGAGCCAAAACTCATGGCCGAGATATTAAAGTAAGATGCTTGATAGGGCTGTAAACAATCGGGCCCACCAATTTGAATGCGTTTGTTATTTTTATCAACCTCTTTAGGGTGCAGTGATTGCCACAGACTGAGGTAGTTATCTTCTAATAAATTTCTCTGTGTGCCAAAGGCGATGGTGTCGCGCACGTTTTTTGCACGTTGGTAGACTAAAGAACGTTGTTCACGGTTAAAAGGGGTCTCTTCTGTGTCGTTAGCGATGAAGTACTGTTGGATTTCGACTCGATAAGACTCGAGAAAGTAACGCAGATAAGCGACAACAGGGTAGAGCCGGTTAAGTGTATGTGAGCTGTGGTAGATATCAAAATAACCGACAGCAGTATAGAAAAGGGTAAACATCAATACTAAGCTTGGAAACAGCCCAGTGTTGTTAAGCATATAATTGATGGCAATTAGGTTACCTAAGGTTGCAATAACCCAATAGACCTTTTGCATGATAGTCATAAAGCATTCCTTTGTTATTGACTCTAATCTAGCATTGCTATATTGAACGCGATTGGTACGATTTAAGCAAACATGTTTTAATACTTTCTAAACTAAACAAATAACGAGTATATTAGTTGCCTAGAAAGGAAGTTGATTAAAAGGAGTTTATTGTGATTATTACTGAGACAGACAGGCTGATTTTGCGTTGGTTTGAGCCTAAAGATACTAAAGCTATCTTTTTGTTGAACAGTGTCCCAGAAGTCCTAACTTATATTCCTGGCGCTCCTATGACTTCAATGTCTCAAGCGACGCAGATTTTAGATAACGTTATTTTACCCAGCTATCAAGAGCGAGGCTACGGCCGCTGGGCTGTAGAGCATAAGTCGGATGGGAAAGTGATTGGATTTTGTGGCCCGACTTTTATTACTGAGTTTAACGAAGTGGAGCTGGGGTACCGATATCTACCACAATATTGGGGGCAAGGTATTGGCTTTGAGGCCGGCGCAGCGGCACTTGAACGCTTTCAGGATTACGACATTCATGAGGCTATTGCGTTAATTTTACTAGGTAATAAAGGCTCGGAAGGCGTTGCGCGTAAGGTGGGGATGAAGCAAAGAAACCGTGATAAATTTATGGGCCATAAAGTGAATGTGTTTCATAAGTTTCTATAGCGGTTACCTAAACAAAAAAACCAGCGACTAAGCTGGTTTTTGTCTCGAGGCGCAGTATTACGCGACGCCGTGGTCGCACTCATCGTTAGTACAAACACCGTATAGATATAAGCTGTGGTTAGTTAGCTTAATGTTATGCTTCATTGCGATTTCATCTTGACGACGTTCAATCATTTCGTCAGAAAATTCGATAACCTTACCGCACGATAGGCATACTAAGTGGTCATGGTGATGCTGAGACGAAAGTTCGAAAACAGCCTTGCCACTCTCAAAGTGGTGGCGAGTAACAATACCTGCATCATCAAACTGGTTAAGTACGCGATATACAGTAGCAAGACCAATCTCTTCACCAATATCCAGTAACTTCTTATAGAGATCTTCAGCACTGATGTGTTGATTCTCTGGCGCTTGCATCAATTCTAAAATTTTGACTCGTGGTAAGGTCACTTTCAAACCGGCTTTCTTTAGCGCTTGATTTCCATCTGTCATTATTGTTCTCTTGATTGCAGAACGATTAGCTATAAGTTAATCAGTTCATTTGTGGGTATTCAATCCATTATATGTGTACAAATTGAAAACTTAAACCTTTGATCTAGCAATAAAGCCTCATATGCAAATAAAAGCCATTAACTAGATATAAAACAAACAATTTAAACGTACTTTTTGTATTGTTATTGCCCATTTATACTAACGCCTAATGTCATCCACGCCGACAAAAAGGCAAGATAGTAACAAAGACTAATAATAAGGACTGTAGATGTACCAGCAGATTGTAATATTGACCGGGGCAGGGATCTCTGCTGAATCTGGGTTACGTACCTTTAGAGATCAAGATGGTTTATGGGAAGAGCATAAAATCGAAGAGGTCGCGACCCCTGAAGGCTACGCCTATAACCCATTGTTAGTTGAACGTTTCTATAACGATAGATGGCAACAGTTTCATAATGGCTCTATCGAACCCAATGCGGGCCATATTGCACTTGCTAAGCTTGAGCAAGAGTTTGAGGGCGAGTTGTTGGTGGTTACACAAAACATAGATGATTTACATGAGCGAGCAGGCTCTCGACGTCTTTTACACATGCATGGAGAGTTATCTAAAGGGCGTTGCCCACGCTCACAGCAAACCTTCGTATTAAGAGAACCTTTTGGACCAGAACATACTTGTACTTGCTGCATACCAGCTCAAAGACTCAGGCCGCATGTTGTTTGGTTTGGTGAAATGCCTTTTGGTTTAGATAGAATTCAACATGCGCTAGATACATGCGATCTGTTTATTGCGATAGGCACATCAGGAACGGTGTACCCTGCGGCAGGCTTTGTTGATACAGCTAATCACCATGGCGCACAGACGGTTGAGATTAACCTTGTGGCTGCAGATAGGCACAGCCAATTCCAATATCATTTAGAAGGGAAAGCGAGTGAAGTGGTACCTAAACTTGTGGATGATATTCTTAGTGGCAAAATAGTGAATAACCTACTTTAGCCTTAGTGCTTGGGTGTCGTATACCAATGGGTATTAATAATATCCTCGTAATGAGGCAAGTAAAAGGTAATTGTAGATGAAACAAGATACTGATGTTGGCGGCATTGCAATCATTATGCGTGGACTGCCGGGAAGTGGTAAAAGCTATTGGGTTGAACAATATGTAAAGTCATTACCAAAGTGTGATGATAGTGGATCGGTTAAGGTTTGCTCTACAGATGAGTTTTTTTATCTTGATGGTGAGTACCACTTTAATCCAAAACAATTATCTAAATATCATCAACTTAACTTAACGCGATTTATCCACGCAATTGCTAATAAAATACCTGTGGTTATTTGCGATAATACCAATATGGCTCTATGGGAGTTTGAGGGATATTATGCAGCAGCGAAAGCGGAAGGCTATCAAGTGCAGATCCAGCAGATTGGTGAGCCAAAGGATAAGAATCATCAGCTATTATGTGCCGACCGTAACAAGCATCGGGTACCGTTAAATAGTATTATTCGCATGGCAAAAACGTTTGAAGCCTAATGATTATACATATTCTTATATCCCTTTCTTACAATTAGTATAACTCGCTCTTGTAGTCTAAATGGCGAGTTTTAGCACTTCCAATCAGTGTCATAACCGAGTTCAATTAAAGTCCTTGCCTCACAAGCGCTAAGCCCTCGCTGAGCGAACACATCTTGATACTGATTGCTTTACGTAAGCAATGTTCATAACGTTTATGATTAGGCAGGCAATAAAAAAGCCTATAGACATTCATCTATAGGCTTTTATGTTAAAGCTTAAAACTCTAAAGAGTCATAACTAAATTAATAGTTACTTCTTAGCGTTTCTTTCTTTAACTTCAGCGATAACTTTCTCAGAAACACTGTTTGGACACTGGCTGTAGTGAGCGAATTCCATAGAGAATTGGCCACGACCAGAAGTCATAGTACGTAGTGAACCGATGTAACCGAACATTTCTGAAAGCGGTACGTCAGCCTTAATACGAACACCAGTAACACCAGCGTTTTGGTCTTTGATCATACCACGACGACGGTTAAGGTCACCAATAACGTCACCAACGTTGTCATCTGGGCTGAATACGTCAACGTTCATGATAGGCTCAAGAAGTTGCGCGCCAGCTTTTGGCATAGATTGACGGAATGCGCCTTTAGCAGCGATTTCGAACGCGATAGCTGACGAGTCAACTGCGTGGAAAGCACCATCTTTAAGTTCAAGTTCAACGTCTAACACAGGGAAACCAGCAACAGTACCGGTGTTCATCATGCTAGCGAAACCTTTCTCAACTGCTGGCCAGAATTCCTTAGGAACGTTACCACCAACAACTGAAGACTTAAATGTGAAGCCAGTGTTTTGCTCACCAGGACGGATAACATAGTCAATCTTACCGAACTGACCAGAACCACCAGACTGCTTCTTATGCGTGTAGCTATCTTCGATTTCACGAGTAATAGTTTCACGGTATGCAACTTGAGGCTCACCAACAATTAGGTCAACGCCGTAAGTACGCTTAAGGATGTCTACCTTAATGTCTAGGTGAAGCTCACCCATACCTTTAAGAATAGTTTCACCTGAATCGATGTCAGTCTCTACACGGAAAGATGGATCTTCTGCAATCATTTTACCGATAGCGATACCCATTTTCTCAGAGCCGCCTTTATCTTTTGGTGTTACAGAGATAGAGATAACTGGCTCTGGGAATACCATTGCTTCAAGAGTACAAGGGTGCTTAACATCACACAAAGTGTGACCTGTTTGCACGTTCTTCATACCAACGATAGCGATGATGTCACCAGCTTGTGCGTAATCAAGTTCGTTACGCTCATCTGCTTGCATTTCACACATACGGCCGATACGTTCAGTCTTACCAGTTGCACTGTTAAGAATAGTATCGCCTTTACGTAGCTGACCTGAGTAGATACGTACGAATGTTAGTGCACCGAAACGGTCATCCATGATTTTGAATGCTAGTGCTTTTAGTGGCTCATCGATAGAAACTAAAGCGAACTCACCGTTTTCGTTACCTTCTTCGTCAGTAAGAGGTTGTGGATCAACTTCAACTGGGTTTGGTAGGTAATCAACAACAGCATCAAGAAGAAGCTGCATACCTTTGTTCTTGAAAGCAGAACCACAGTATGTAGGGAAGAAGTCCATTGTACGAGTACCAGCACGGATACAACGCTTAATGTCTTCCATAGATGGCTCTTCGCCTTCCATGTAAGCTTCTAATAGGTCATCGTCTTGCTCTAGAGCAGTTTCGATTAGCATTTCACGGTATTCTTCAACAAGGTCAACCATGTCAGCAGGAACGTCTTCTACTGAGTAGTTCTCAGCTTCGCCAGTGTCATCCCATACGTATGCTTTACGAGTAAGTAGGTCAACAACACCACTGAACTCGTCTTCGATACCGATTGGCAGTACCATAACAAGTGGGTTAGCAGCTAGAACGTCTTTAGTTTGCTTAACAACACGTAAGAAGTCAGCACCCATACGGTCTAACTTGTTTACGAAGATGATACGCGCAACTTCTGAGTCGTTAGCATAACGCCAGTTAGTTTCTGATTGTGGTTCAACACCACCAGAACCACAGAATACACCGATACCACCATCAAGAACTTTAAGAGAACGGTAAACTTCTACTGTAAAGTCAACGTGACCAGGGGTGTCGATAACGTTGAAACGGTGTTCTTTCCAAAAACAACTAACAGCAGCAGACTGAATGGTAATACCACGCTCAGCTTCCTGTTCCATGAAGTCAGTTGTTGATTCGCCGTCATGCACTTCGCCCAGTTTATGGATCTTACCGGTAAGCTTTAGGATACGCTCAGTTGTAGTAGTCTTACCCGCGTCAACGTGAGCAAAGATACCAATGTTTCTGTACTTTGATAAATCAGTCATTTTTCTACTCTATTGGAGTTACGTTCTAAAATTCCGCGCAAGTATAGCAATACTTTTCAATTTATTTTATCGATTTTTATCATTCAGGGCTAAATTAAACGAAATATCATAAAAAAATCACATTTTATAGCCAAATCTAAGGTTGTTACTTCGGCTGTAAAGGCAGGGGGTTAGCTAAAAGGCATATTTATAGGCTCTTAATGTGACCAATAGTAATGACGCAATCTTGGCGTTTTAGATATTTATGCTGGTCAGTGGCACCAACTGAGCCGACCGTTACGAATTGAAACGCCAACGGTCCCAGAGCAGAGGTGTTGCGAAGCGGACATATTTATAGTTGTTGGTTACCTTAGCTTACCCATGACTGATAAACGTATTTGAGTCCTTTGGAAGATGAACTTGTTTAGCTACGACTTTCATCGCATGAGTCAATTTGCTGAGCTGGCTTGAGGTAATGCAATAGGGCGGCATGATATAGATAAGATTAGCAAAAGGTCTTATCCATACGCCTAAATCGACAAACTGCTGTTGCAGCTCTGCAGTATTAACAGTGGCATTCATCTCTAACACTCCTACGGCCCCTAATACGCGTACGTCTTTGACATTTTGGTAGTCTATAGCGCTTGCCAGTTCGTGCTTTAACTGAGTTTCAATAGCACTAACCTGTTGTTGCCAATGATTTTCACCAATAAGCTCAAGGCTGGCGATGGCCGCAGAGCACGCTAATGGGTTAGCCATGAAGGTTGGGCCGTGCATAAACACGCCGGCAGGAGAATCACTAACACCTTTAGCCACTTCATCACTGCACAGGGTTGCTGCTAAGGAAATATAACCACCAGTCAATGCTTTACCTAAACATAAAATGTCGGCTTCAATATTGCTGTGTTCGTAGGCAAATAACTTACCAGTACGACCAAAGCCTGTGGCGATTTCATCAAGAATCAGCAGCACATTATATTTGTCGCACAGTTTTCTTACCGCGGTTAAATACTCTGGGTGGTAAAAACGCATACCGCCAGCACCTTGCATAATCGGCTCGAGCAATAATGCCGCTATCTGTTGATGATTATCTTCAAACAGGTTAGAAATGTCGCTCAGTTCCTCTGGGTCAAAGTCGTCATCGAAGCGAGACTGAGGAGCTGGGGCAAACAATTGTTTGGTGACTAACTCACCAAACATGGTGTGCATGCCACCTTCTGGATCGCACACGCTCATGGCTGCAAAGGTATCACCATGATAGCCATTTTTAATGGTGAGGATTTTTTGCTTCGCTGTATGTCCTCTACCTTGCCAGTATTGCAGAGCCATTTTCATCGCCACTTCTACCGCGATTGAGCCCGAGTCCGCCAAAAATACCTTGGTTAGTTTGGGGCTAGTCATGTCTATGAGCAGTCGTGCCAACTCTACTGCAGGACGGTGGGTGATCCCGCCAAACATAACATGGCTTAATTGTGCGGTTTGCTGCTGCATTGCTGCGACTATTTTGGGATGGCTATAACCATGGACACAAGCCCACCATGAACTGGTACCGTCAATGAGTTTTGTACCATCTTGCAACTCCAGTTCAACGCCATCGGCGGCAACGACTCCAAATGCCGGCAATGCATTGGCCATGGAGGTATACGGATGCCACAAGTGCTCTTTATCAAATTGAAGATCAACACTGCTTGTAGTAGATTGAATGTTGTTGCTCATATAATAACCGTTAGTAAACCTTTTAATTAGTATGACATTGACAGGTTACGACCTGTAGGTATCCTAAGCAAGATAAATATTACGTAAAACCCTCCACTTTATAATGGTAAGCTATTGTTTTAATGACTAAAAGTGTACCATTCTTTAACTGGGTTAACGGCAGTTAGCATCTTTTTTATAAACTCAGATGCTAGCAGCAAACGCAAAAGAATCAGATTAATTGAACGTGTGAGCAAAAAGGGAACTGCATGTCTGAAGTACAGCTAAGAAATAACTGGAAGCGCGAAGAGATTGAAAGCTTATTTGCACTGCCAATGAACGATCTCCTATTTCAGGCGCAGAGCATCCACCGCCAAGAGTTCGATCCTAATGAAGTCCAGATCAGCCGTTTACTGTCGATTAAAACCGGTGCTTGCCCAGAAGACTGTAAGTATTGCCCGCAAAGTGCACGTTATGACACAGGTCTTGAAAAAGAGCGCTTGCTCGCCATGGAAACGGTACTAACAGAAGCTCGCAGTGCTAAAGCTGCGGGAGCATCACGTTTCTGCATGGGCGCAGCGTGGCGTAATCCTAAAGAACGCGATATGCCATACCTTAAGACCATGGTGGAAGAGGTTAAAGCATTAGGTATGGAAACCTGTATGACCCTGGGTATGTTGTCAGCTGATCAAGCCAATACGCTGGCTGATGCGGGGCTGGACTATTACAACCATAACTTAGATACCTCGCCTGAATATTATGGCGATGTGATCACCACTCGCACCTATCAAAGTCGTTTAGATACCTTATCCAATGTACGTGCATCAGGCATGAAAGTATGTTCTGGTGGCATTGTTGGCATGGGCGAGAAAGCCACCGACCGAGCAGGTCTTCTTCAGCAATTGGCAAACTTAGATCAGCATCCAGATTCTGTGCCAATTAATATGTTGGTAAAAGTCGAAGGTACCCCCTTTGAAAAGCTTGATGATTTAGATCCATTAGAGTTTGTCCGTACCATTGCCGTAGCGCGTATTACAATGCCCAAGTCTAGAGTGCGTCTGTCGGCAGGGCGTGAGAATATGACCGATGAACTGCAAGCGATGTGCTTTTTTGCGGGAGCAAATTCAATCTTTTACGGTTGTAAGTTGTTAACGACGGCTAATCCAGAAGAAAATGATGATATGAGTCTATTTAGACGACTGGGCCTGCATCCTGAGCAGGGCGTAGCATCAACCAAAGAACAGGATGAAGCTATGTTGGCAAAAGCCGCGGCGCAGCAAGACAAAAAAGTGTCAGCATTTTATGATGCCGGCGCGCTTTAAGTTGCTGATTAAAAAATAGTTAATAGTTAATGGTTAATAGTTACAAGATGGTTAATGGTTACAAGATAGTTAATGGTTGCCGGGTGACTAATTAACAGAGAGCATCGTCAGTGTTGGTCAGTATCGCTCAATGCTGATAGTGCTCCCTTTTTCAAAGCGATTTTATACAAGTAACGATTAAAATACACAATTACCAAAGTCTGCCGAAAATAAAGCGGTGGGTTTACTAGGCTATTTTAGCCTTTTAACTGAGCATAACAATGTCAGAAAGTTCAAAAAATCAGCCGTCAGTCGAGTCCTTGAACGCTAGAGTTATCAATAAAAATCAAGCGTTAGAACAACAAGGTCTGCTTCGAAGACGCACTAATCTTGTGCTGGACCCTAATCAGTCAAATTACTTTGAAGTGGATGCACTGCCTTATGTTAATTTCAGTAGTAATGACTATTTAGGCTTATCGACATCTTCAGAGTTAGCTGAGGCACTTTACCAAGGAGCGAAACAACACGGTGTTGGGAGTACTTCCTCGCCATTGGTCGTGGGTTATAGCGAAGCGCATTTAAAACTGGAGCAAGCCTTATGCGAAGCCACAGGACATGAAGCTGCACTGTTATTTTGTTCAGGTTTTAGCGCTAATAACGCATTAATGAAGACCTTGTTTAATGAAACGGATCTGGTGCTTGCCGATAAGTTAATCCATGCCTCAGTGATCGACGGCGTTCAGGATAGTGGTGCTAAGCTGAAGCGCTTTAGTCATAACGACATCGATAGTGCTAAGAGTCATTTAGAGCGCTTTTCGCCAAGTGCATTATTGACCGAAAGTCTATTTAGTATGGATGGTGATATTGCTCCTTTAGCTGAGTTATCGGCGCTTTGTCAACAGCATAATACTTGGTTAATCGTCGATGATGCCCATGGTTTTGGTCTGCTAGGCGAAAACGGATTGGGTGCCACAAGGATTGCAAACGACATTAAGATTGATGCTCAGTTGGTCACCTTTGGTAAGGCCATGGGGGGGCAAGGAGCTGCAATTCTCGGAAGCCAAGCATTAATCGATTTTTTGGTGGCCAATGCCCGTCATTACATCTACTCAACAGCGTTGTCGCCAGCTCATGCCGTAGCAGCATTGGCCGCCATCAATATGATTAAGCAGCAACCCGAACGTCGGCAGAAATTGAATGACAATATTGCCTGTTTTAGAGCTGCCTGCTTAGAAAAGAATATCGAACTCTCAGACTCACAAACTGCAATTCAACCGATCTTAATCGGCGATGCCGCTAAGACAATGGCGGTGGCTAAAAGATTGAAAGAACATGGTTTCTGGTTAGGTGCGATTCGAACTCCAACCGTACCCGTCGGAAGTGCAAGACTAAGGTTAACCATAAATGCTAATCACTGTCAGCAAGATATTTTGGCGTTAGTGGATGTGTTGGCTGTTATCTTAAATGATGACTGACATTGAGCTTTCTAATATCTCATTACGCTGTCTTTAAAGCTTCTTTAAAGGCTTTTATACCGCTATTTCAATTTTATTTGATTGATTAGGATCCAATGCAGTGAATACAGGATCAAGTGAGCTTAAACACCAAGTCGCAGCGCGGTTTTCCGCCGCAGCCGCGCATTACCATAGTTACGATATACTGCAAAAAAGAACTGCTGAGCATCTGTTACGTCAAGTGACCTCAAGCTCCCGCTTATTAGATATAGGTGCCGGTCCTGGTACTTGCTTTGATCATATTCCTAGCCTTGAGCAAGTACTCTGTCTCGATATTGCCGAGGGGATGCTCAAAACGCTTAGCGAAAACTTCCCGCAGTACATACCGATTTGTGGCGATGCCCAGAGTCTTCCTTTTGCTGCAGACACGATTGGTGGCATCTATTCCAATGTGGCATTGCAATGGTGCCAAAATCTTCCTCTAGCGATTAATGAAGCTTGCAGAGTGCTTTGTCGTGATGGTGAACTGAATATGAGTATCGTGGCTGCCAATAGTTTGTATCAGTTGGCTGAACTAGGTTTTAAGGTCAATACGTTTATCGATGAAAAAACACTGCTTGCTTGTTTTGAGCAAGATGCCTGGCATATAGCAGAGTTTGAAACTCAAGCGATAACGGTTCACTTTGCCGATCTTAGAGCTATGCTGCAGTCGATTAAAGGGGTTGGGGCATCAATTGTAAAACAAGATCAAAATGTTAACTTGCCTCAGGTCACATTGAGAGGACGTAAAGATTGGCAAGCTTTGCAAGCTCAGGCAGAGTTGAGTCGAGCCCCTGAGGGCCTTCCTTTAACTTATAATATTAGCTTTATTAAAGCGCGGAAAAAGCGCTAAACGCAGCTTGGAGTTGACATGACATTTTTTGTAACGGGTACAGATACCGATTGTGGTAAGACGTTGATCTCATCTGCATTGCTAACTGCCGCTAAAGGCGAAACAGTAGGCTTTAAGCCGATAGCATCTGGCTGTGAACAAACAGAGAAAGGGCTTCGAAATAGTGATGCTTTGGCATTAATGGCTGCTTCTAGTATCAAACTTCCTTACGAGGATATTAATCCTTTTGCCTTTGAAGCAGCTATTGCGCCGCACATCGCGGCAGCAGAGCAAGGCGTTCAATTAGCGCCTAATCGTATTGAAGCTCAGCTCAAGATGGCTGAATTTGTTGGTGCTGATTTTTGCTTGATTGAAGGTGCGGGTGGCTGGCGTTTACCATTAGGAGAAGGTCACTACCTTTCAGACGTTGTGCAATCGATGAACTTGCCAGTGATCTTAGTGGTGGGTATGAAACTAGGCTGTTTAAGCCATGCATTATTAACGGCTGAAGCGATTAAGGCTGATGGTTTGAACCTTGTAGGCTGGGTAGCGAATCAAGTCGATGCCGATATGGCAAATCAACAAGAAAATCTAGCCGCGCTAAAACAGATGATGACGGCGCCTTGCTTGGGCTATGTACCGCATCTTGCTAAGCCGACCGCGGAAGCTGCTGCCAGTCATTTAGATATGAGTGTTTTGTTATAAGCTAATAGTTAATATCTAATCGTTAATATCTAAAAGTTAGTGCGATGTAACATGAATTAGCTAAAGCTTGTACGCAAAATTAACGCCCAATTGGTGGAGAAATTATGCTTCCTAATTGGGCTTATCTTTATGTTAAGAAAGATTAATCCCACGTCTCCTATAATTATCCTGCTTTACCGATTAAATTAATCTTAGATTAATGAAACCGACCTAGACTTTGCCGACTTGATATAAAAGTGGAACTCAGCCGTCTATTATTGATGCTACAAGGCATGTATTTGAAGCGATAAGACATAAATTTTGCAGTCTCCCCTTGAAATCTCGTTTTTTGGACATATTATGTCTCTTATAGAGTGTATATCAGGTACTTTGTATCCTAACAGGAGCTTAAATGAAGCGTATATTTTTACTGATTGCCACTAACATGGCGATCTTATTGGTGGCATCAATTGTGATGTCTATCTTAGGTGTTAATACCTCAACCATGGGCGGATTATTAGTATTCGCTGCAATCTTTGGTTTTGGTGGCGCCTTTATCAGCTTGGCTATCTCTAAGTGGATGGCTAAGAAAACTATGGGCTGTGAGGTTATCACAACGCCGCGTGATAACACTGAACGTTGGTTAGTGGAAACCGTTGCTCGTCAAGCAGAGCAAGCGGGCATTAAAATGCCTGAAGTGGCTATCTATCAGTCGGCAGAGTTAAATGCATTTGCAACGGGTCCTAGCAAAAACAACGCATTGGTTGCAGTGAGCAGTGGTCTTTTGTATGGCATGAGTCAAGACGAAATAGAAGCTGTATTAGCCCACGAAGTAAGCCACGTCGCTAACGGCGATATGGTGACGCTGACTCTTATTCAAGGCGTGGTGAATACATTCGTTATCTTCGCTGCACGTGTCGTGGCTGGCATCATCAATAACTTCGTCGCGAGTAATGACGAAGAGGGTGAAGGCTTAGGCATGTTTGCTTATATGGCAGTGGTTTTTGTACTGGATATGCTGTTTGGTATCTTAGCTTCAATCATTGTGGCTTACTTCTCTCGTATTCGTGAATATCGAGCCGACGAAGGTGCTGCACGTTTAGCGGGTAAAGATAAGATGATTGCGGCACTTGAGAGACTGCGCCAAGGCCCTGAAACCGGTGCAATGCCAGCGTCAATGTCAGCGCTAGGTATTAATGGTAAAAAATCGATGGCTGAGTTGATGATGAGTCATCCGCCACTAGAAAAGCGTATTGCGGCACTTAGAACTCACTAATTGAAGCATGGCTAAATCAAGGCGGTTCGAGGTTCAATCTCTCGAATCGCTTTTTTATTACCCAAAATCAACGTGATAAATAGTTAGTTATACTGCATTCCAAGAAGTAATTTGATTAAGCGCACATTTTGAGAATTTCCACAATGATATGATCTTTCACTTAAATTAGTTGCGGATTAGTTAATGCTTAGCTAAATTAACCTAAGTCGTGCTAAAAATATTGTTCGCAAGATGAAAACAACCTGACTATTAAGTTTTCACTATGCGAACATCAAATGAGGATACAATTGTGAGCAATAAACTACTAAGTGCAATTTTTGGTGCGGCATTCGCAGCACTCGCTTTATCACCAACAGCTTTCGCTGAAGGTCAAGAACTTGCCGAAATGCATGCTGAAATGGACGGTTGTGAAGCGTGTCACGCTGACGGTTCACCATCTGCAGACGGTGAATACGAGTTCCAGCAGTGCCAAGCCTGTCACGGTACTTTGGCTGAAATGGACGCCGTTCACCAGCCACATGACGGCATGCTAACGTGTGCTGATTGTCACGCGCCACATGAAATGAACGTGGGTGACAAGCCAACATGTGACAGCTGTCACGATGATGGTCGTACTGCCGAGTCGACACTTAAGTAATTTTATTTGACTTAAATTGCTAAAATGAGCCAGCCTAGAGCTGGCTTTTTTGCATAAAAATTTTGACAGTGCAGGATCAATATTGGCTCAAAAGGTTTTCTGGTGGAACCAGCATTCAAATTCTTACTAGGGTTCAGATTATAGGTAAGAAAATTTTATACAAAATCTCATCACAGCATAAAACATACAATATTTTTCATCTTACATAAGAAATGACTTGTGACTCCTTTCGTATGACAAGCTTAATTAACACCATTGATAATAATATTTGAGCGTTTATTATTTATTACTCTTAAAATCAATAGCTTGAATGTTTTTTTGTGAAGTGGATAATTGTTGTTAATTGAGTTGCCCGTAGTAGTAAAGTCTAGTTTTTCTTGAGCGAATAGCTATTTGGATGCAACGCTTTTAATACTCTAGATTGATGATGGACAAGCACTTTCCCGACATAATGGCCGCGTTAATTTCATATAGTCATTAAAGGTCGGTAATTGAGTATGGATACTACTAAGATGGCGGTTAACTCCTCTAATCTTCAAATCAGCAGCATATGGCGTTATACCCCAGCGCTACTCCTTGCCTTTTTGCCTCTGGTGCACGCTCAAGACCTTAGCCAATTTGATGAACTTAATGGCTATGATAACCGCGCCTCTATCGCCCAAAGTGGTGATAGTTTAGATGCAAGTGTGAGTCAGCAAGGTGTTTCAAACCGGGCAATAGTGAGTCAGTCGGGCTTATTAACAGTGGCGGATGTGAAGCAGTTAGGGGGAAGTAACCGCGCTGGCGTTTACCAAAATGGTGCAGAAATTGAGGCAAGTATTCTTCAAAGTGGCTTCAATAACATCGCTATCTCTTCTCAGCAAGGTGCCTATTTAAATCTCGATATTAATCAACAAGGGAACAATAATTTAGCTTCAGTCCTACAAATGGGCAATGAAAGCTCGGTGACAATATACCAAAATGGTACTGGGCATGGTGTTTCAGTTGTGCAATATGGGCAGGGACAATCAGCCCAAGTCACTCAAGGTTATATTTCAAATTAAGCCAACTTCAATTGTTGTTGTGTTTATGTGAATAATTCTGTCTTTATTTGTAGTCTGAGTGTATTACAATAAAAACACACGGATGGTGATATACAGTACACACGGAGTTAGCTTATGTTCAAAGTCACACATTGGGTTTTGGTTACCCGCTCGCATTTATTTGCCGATCTTCTCAATACCAGATGGCCACAAGAGTTCTTGGTCAAACTACATCGGATCTCTCCAGAGCATTTTAATGCTGAATTATTAGAAAGTCGCATTACTATCATTTTGATTGATCTGTCGACCGTAGATGTTCAAACCGCATATCAAATTCAAAAGCGCATTGAAAAAGGCAGCAACATCGCTCGAGTCGTCTTTTTGCATTTTCCTAAACAGGTTGACGCTAAATTTCTTATCCAAGCTTCAGTGACTGCCGGGGTATTTTATTCAGATGCTTGTTTAGAAACAATTGGTGAGGGCATGGCGGATATAGTAAAAGGCAAAGTGGTTCTACCTCAGCGTTTTACAGAGAGTAACAGCCTTAATGATAGTGCTATTGATGAGGTTGAAACCTTAACGATCCGAGAGCGTGAAGTACTGCAAGTATTACGCAGTGGAAGTACCAATATTGATATTGCAAATAAACTATTTGTCAGTGAAAGCACCATAAAAACGCATCTTTATCGAGCGTTTAGAAAAATTGGTGTATCGAGCCGTGGTCAGGCAATTGCCTGGGCCCAAACCAATATGCATGAAGTGACTCAATGAGTCGGTTCTGCTTATGTTTTCTCCTTCTGTCGTCAACGTTGACGGCAGGGGAGATTGTATTAGATAAGCAGCAACCACCGCTAGCCGAAAGCACCAGCGATAACCCCCCAAAAGTTGAAACAGATCTTATCGATGGGCTTATTCTTAATCGTGCAATGACTCGATTTGGTCATCGATTTTATCGAGAATTTGTCGCAGCTTATCGGGATATTGGTGGTGTGGCTCAACATTCAGGTTTGACCGTGGTTGAACAAGCGACAGCGAGAAGCGGTAGTAAAATTAGTATTCTTCACAATAGAAGACCTATTTATATCACGGTTGTCTCTCCTGCAAGTCGAAATATCGATGAGCAAGCTTTAGCTGCTGCCGGGCGAGTAAACCAAAAATTAAAACAAAATCAAAGGCAAGCAAACTGGGCCCAATTTTTAGATCCCGATTTGGCTCCAGATGAATTTTAACAAGGAAAGTTTATGAAAAGGGTTATTAAAATTGCGGGTGGTTCATTGTTGGCGGTGCTTATGGGCTCATCCCATGCAACTCAGCTGACTTACACTCCTGTTAATCCCAACTTTGGGGGCAGTTACCTTAATGGTTCATATTTACTGTCTAATGCATCAGCTCAAAATAAACATACAGGAGGGTCGAGTTATGTGCCGCCATCGGCGCTTGACCGATTAGCGAGTTCACTAGAATCTCGTCTGATGAGTCAGCTGTTTAATGATGCGGCAAACGGCGGTGAAGGGTACTTAAAGACTGATGATTTCGAGATCCAGGTGGTGAATCAAGATGGTGCCTTATTGGTGCATATTACCGATGTTGTCACGGGTGAAACAACAATTATCGAAGTCGGTGGCATTATCGACACTAACACTGGAGAAGGTTAATGATTAACAAGCTAACCTTATTGTTTGCCTTATGCTTTGTAAGCGCGTGCTCTACTACGAGTGAATTAGAGCAAATAGTGCCTTCATCAAGTTTAATGCCAAAAGGTGAGACTTATTACGATCTAATTGGTTTACCCGCTCCGCAAGGAAGCATGGTTGCAGCCGTTTACGACTTTAGAGATCAAACCGGTCAATACAAACCTATTCCATCGAGTAACTTTTCCACCGCGGTACCTCAAAGTGGTACAGCATTTTTAGCCCAAGCGCTGAATGACTCTAGCTGGTTTATCCCTGTTGAAAGAGAGGGGTTACAAAATTTACTGACTGAGCGAAAAATTGTGCGTGCAGGACTAAAGGGCGATGCTGCAAGTTTAAGCCAACTTAATTCTGCACAGATCTTGATGGAAGGCGGTATTGTTGCATACGACACCAATATTCGTACCGGTGGCGCTGGAGCTCGTTATTTGGGCATTGGCGCGTCAAGTCAATTTCGTGTTGATAGTATTACGGTAAATCTTAGGGCTGTAGACATACGTACAGGAAGACTGCTTAGCAGTGTCACCACAACTAAATCAGTATTGTCTAAAGAACTGACGGCAGGGGTATTTAAATTTATCGATGCTCAGGAGTTATTAGAGTCTGAAGTTGGTTATACCTCGAACGAACCCGTTAGTTTGTGTGTGGTACAGGCGATTGAAAGTGCAGTGGTGCACATGATTGCTGATGGCATTTGGAAACGAGCTTGGAACCTTGCAGATACTCAAGCTGGTTTAGAAAATTCAGTGCTTAAAAAATACTGGTTAGAGGCTCATTCGGTTGACAGAGTCCAAGCTAGGCTAAACCAAGGTTAATATAGCGATATTAAAAAAGGCGCTATGTATAGCGCCTTTTTTATGGTGTCAGTTCACGTCCAACTAAATTGTTACTCATTTATGTGTCGAATGCGTGTTATTTGAGTGGTTTCGTATTTTATATGTTCATTACTTTTAATACTGTTTAGCTTTAGATTGATTTGCAAATAGAGCTGATTATGCAGTCCATTTAGCTTGGCGCTTGCCAAGCGCTATATTGAGTTTTTATTCTTGGCTACTTATTCATTTCTCGTTCTTTGCTTAAAAACTCAAATCCACTTTTCAAGTAGCTAAAGCGATCGTCATCTGGCAGTGAGCGAACCTGTGCCAACATTAGGCCAAAAGCTGAATCAATCATCAATCTGTCAGATAGTTTCAAATAGCGATAAACGACGGGCCTGAGCACAACGGTGAAATGCCCTGTAAATTCGTTGAAGCGTTGCTCTTCAATAGCTGTGGTATTGTTCACCAGTTCACGCATACACAAAGCGGCAAGCAGAGCATTTTTATCACTAAAAGACTGATATTGTGCAGCACGGGAGTACCCGGCTCGCTTATGAACATCAGACATATTAAGTGCAATCATGCCTTTTTCTTGTACTAATTCAGTTGCGGCATCTAAGAGTGCGGTTTCTTTTTCCGTAAGCATTGTCTTATTCCTGCATATTTTTTTTCATTAGAAATCCTAAACAGCGTAAAGTCAACCACATTGTATATACATCTGTTTAATGCAGGTGCAAGTCAACACGATCCAATCATGTGATTTACTTCAGAAATCGTCCATCGCCTTGTCAATATTTTCGCGTATACTATGGCTAGTAATTTCCTTTTGAGGGCAGACAAATGGCCGAAGAAACCATATTTAGCAAAATTATTCGACGTGAAATTCCTGCAGATATCTTATATCAAGACGATCTTGTGACAGCCTTTAGAGATATCACGCCCAAAGCACCTACACATGTGTTAATTATTCCAAATCATCTGATCCCAACAACTAATGACATTAAGGCATCAGACGAAAAAGCATTAGGCCGTATGATGTCTGTGGCTGCTAAGTTGGCTCAAGAAGCGGGGATAGCTGAAGATGGCTACCGTTTAATCATGAACTGTAATCAGCATGGTGGCCAAGAGGTTTTTCACATTCATATGCATTTAGTGGGTGGCCATCCACTAGGCCCGATGTTGAGCCCGAGTGAATGAGTTCAAGCAGTCAGAGCTACTCGCTAACCGATATGGCGAGCCGATTTGTCGCGCAGCTAACTCAATGCCGTAAGCTTAAATTAAAAGTGCTAGAAGGTAGCGGAAAGCATGTTTTACTGGAGCTGCCTTACGATACACAGCTTGTTGGTTACCCTGACACGGGGGTGATCCATGGTGGTGTGATCACAACATTGATGGATACTGCAAGTGGTTGCGCGGTGGTGTGTTCAATTTTTGATAAACACCGCTTGCTTGAGATCTCTCCGACTCTCGATTTGCGTGTCGATTATATGAAGCCAGCAGCGCCGCACAAACCTGTTTATGGTTTTGCCCAGTGTTATAAATTGTCTTCAAGTGTTGCCTTTACCCGCGCTATTGCTTACCAAGATTCAATAGATGATCCCATCGCTCATGCGGTAGGCTCGTTTATGCGTATCAGCCCTGAGATGGTTGGTGAAGAGTTTAGGCAGGCATTGATGGGAGGTGCTGAATATGAATGATGAATCGTACTTTTCTATTGAACCATCGTTGGACGACAGTGCTAAGCTTGACGTTAAGGGCATCGTAAAGAAGGCCACAGAGCTAAATGACTTTGGCCATCTCTTGGAGCATGTTCCTTACGCAAAATTTATCGGAATGGCGGTAGACAGATTTGGTGATGAACTGGTTTTCAAGCTGCCAGCAAAAGATGACAACATAGGTAATCCTATCTTGCCTGCGCTACATGGCGGCGTGATTGCAGGATTTATGGAGATGTCGGCAATAGTACAATTGATGGTGTTTATGCAAACGACAAAAGTACCTAAAGTTGTTGATTTTTCAATTGATTATTTAAGGGCTGGTTACCATAAAGATAGCTTCGCCGAGTGTAAAATCACGCGCCAAGGCCGCCGAGTGGCCAATGTAAGCATTAATTGTTGGCAGACAAACCGTAAGCATTTAATTGCAACTGCAAGAGCGCACTTTTTGATTGATTAGTCGAGCTGGCTAACTTTAGTTTATTTAAGTTACGCCTATTAGCTTATGCTTAAACTCAAGCTTATTAACTCAAGCTTATTAACTCAAGCTTATTAACTTACGTTTATTCGCTTAGGCTATTAATCGGGCATGTTAATTTAACTTGCTACTTAACTCATGGTTTGTATCAATAGCGTATGTGTTGCAGCTAAGAAGGGGATAGAGATGAAAAAGGTTTTATTGGGACTATTTACCGCATTGGTTTTCACTGCATGTGCTCAACATACTGCCGGTGTGATGGCGGGGTCAAATGGGGATGCTAGGATTGATAACAATAGCTTTGGTAAAGAGGTACAAGTAACCAATATCATGGCTCGCCCTGAAGGCGGATTCTTACGTGGTACGGGAACCATTGTCAGTCAGGTATCAACCGATTTAAGGTTGCAATATAAGTTCACCTGGTTTGATTTAAACGGAATGACAATTGACGACGAAGGCGTAAGCTGGAAATCGGTAAAGCTACACGGTAAACAGCACCTGCAAGTTAGCGCTGTGGCTCCTAATGCCACCGCAACTCGTTTTGAGCTATACGTGAGAAAAGCCTTTTCAAATTAGCCTGTCGACACTCTTGGTTAATATTGGTTAGTTAAAGTGGTAAGTTTAAGTTGTTGGCTAAAGCCTAGCGTAAACCAAGTTTATATCGCACCTGTTAAAAAAACGTCAGCTAAGCTGACGTTTTTTCATGCAAAAAGTACCTGTTTTTAAAGAAGTCTGTCATCGAGTTGTAAATTTCATGTATAATCGCGCTCGCCAAGGGGTGTTAAAGTCTATAAACCGAAAGTCGGATTTATCTGCTTTGACTGAGATGTTGAAAAACGAACCCTTTGAACCTGATCCGGCTAATACCGGCGTAGGAATGGGCCACAATTCATTTCCCGATCGCTTCTTTACTGATGCCGGATCTCAAAATTTTACTTTGAGGTCCTATGTTAAATCTAAAATCTTATTCGCCAATAGCACTTGCGGTTATTGCAGCCATCTCATCTACAAACGCCTTTGCTAATGGCGATGCATCCACCACTCACGATGATATCGAAGTCATGGTGGTGACCTCTGACTTTCGTGGTTCAGCATTAGAAACAATGCCCTCCAGCGTTACCATTATTGATCAGCAACAAATTGAAGATGAAGGTGCCCAACACTTTGAAGATATCTTAAATACGGTTGCCAATTTAAATTGGTCTGGTGGTAGCTCTAGACCTAAATATTTCCAGATCCGTGGTGTGGGCGAGCAAGAAGAATACCAGGGCGCACCTAACTCTTCGGTGGGGTTTGTTGTAGACGATATCGACCTATCTGGTTTAGGCATGGTCTCAAGCATGTATGATCTACAACAAGTAGAAGTGCTACGTGGGCCACAAGGAACTCGCTATGGCGCAAATGCCTTAGCAGGTCTAATTTATCTCAAGAGTAACGACCCTACCGATGTGTTTGAACATGGCGCAGAAGTCTCTCTTGGCGATGATAATCTACAGACTTTCAGTGGTTTCAGCTCAGGTCCTATTACAGACTCAGGTAATTTACTTTATCGTGTTTCGTTACAGCAGCATCAACAAGATGGCTATCGTGACAACCTCTACCTTGGCCGAAGTGACACCAATAATCGTGATGAGTTTACAGGCCGCGGTAAGTTACGCTGGTATGCAACCGAAGATCTAGAAATCGATTTAACTTTCCTGCACGCGAACTACGACAATGGTTATGATGCATGGACACTGGATAATAATGGTTTTGACACATTAACCGATGCTCCGGGTGTCGATAAGCAACGTACAACAGGCTCGTCACTTAAGTTCACCTATACTGGCGCCGAGAATTTTGATCTCACTTCATTAACCTCGTTGGCGCAATCAGATACGCGCCATAACTACGACGGTGACTGGGCAAACCCTGACTACTGGGAAAGTCGAGATTGCGGTGGTATTCCATGTGAGTACGAGTATAACTGGGACAAAAAAGGCGAGAGAAAAACGCTAACCCAGGAGTTTAGATTATCGTCCACAGAATCTGGACGTATTTTTTCAGATAGTACCGATTGGCTGATTGGCGTGTATGCCATGGACTTACAAGAAGATAACGACACGGTTGATACTTATAACCAGTTATCAGCCGAGTATGAAGCACAAAATTATGCATTATTTGGTCAGTTAGATTCAGACTTAGGTGCAACTTATGCATTATCTGTAGGTTTACGGGTTGAGCGTCGAGAAAGTGATTACAGTGATTCGGCAGGCGACAGTTTCGGCCCAAGCGAAACTATGTGGGGCGGACATATCGCATTAAGCAAGGCGTTAAGCGAAAACCATGAGTCCTATATCCGTGTGGCGCGTGGCTACAAAGCGGGTGGCTTTAACATGTCGCTGCCAGTTGAGTTAGCAGACAAAAAAGAGTACGACACCGAAATCCTTTATAACTATGAATTGGGTTTAAAATCGACTTGGTTTGACGGTCAGGCGAGCACCAACCTTGCTGTGTTTTATATGGATAGACAAGATCAGCAAGTTGCAGCTTCACAGCAGTCAACAGTTCCGGGTGAAGAGGGTAACTTTATTTTATTTACCGAGAATGCAGGTAGTTCACACAACTACGGTGCGGAACTCGAAGGTAATTGGTATGCAACAGACAACTTGAACTTATACGGTAGCCTAGGCTGGTTAGAAACGGCTTATGGCGATTATCAATATGAAGATAAATATGGTGCTGTGGTCGATCTTTCAGGCCGAGAACTCGCCCATTCACCTAACTATACCTTTAGCATAGGTGCGACTTATCGCAGCGATAATGGTTGGTTTGCCAACGTCAACGCTAGCGGAAAGAGTGATTTCTACTACTCTGACAGTAATGAGTCAAAGTCTGATCCTTATCAAATTTTTAACGCCAAAGTGGGTTATGAAGCCGACATCTGGTCTGTGTATCTGTGGGGACGTAATCTACTTGACGAACAATATGGCGTTCGTGGTTTCTACTTCGGTAATGAACCAGATTTAGATTGGGCTGATAAGCAATATATACGCTATGGCGATCCACGCCAACTAGGTATGACATTTAACCTTAAGTTCTTGTAAGTAAGAGATCATCACGCGTGTAATTACAAGTGTGATTCAAGATTTTTAAAGCATAAGTGAAGAGTGATTAATGGTTAAGTTAATCACCCATTTACTGAATACCGATTTACTTAATATAGTCAAATTGAGCCACCATAGGGTGGCTGAGGTCAATACAATGAAATTAACAGCAGAAATTAGTTGCTACCCGCTTCAAGATAACTATTTAGACCCGATTAAATGGTTTATTGCGCGAGTGGATTCTTACGACAACATACAGCGAGTGACGAATGCAATGGCAACTCAGGTGGTTGGTGAGTATGGCGATGTGATGTCTATGCTTGCGGTTGAGATGCAAGCCGCTCATGAAAAATTTGGTAAAGCCGTATTCGTTTGTAAGTTTATTGGTGGCGAACTCAATTTAAGTCATAGCGAATAATTTTATTTAGATGAGGTGGTCTAGAGATAGGGAATGTCTTTTGGCCACTGTTGAGCTTAACAATATCTGACGATGATTTAGGGCAAGAACTTCTTGTGCTAAGTATCTTGTGTTAAATACAGGGCACCATTTATGTCTGAGTTTTGGCTAGCGTTAGTCAATAGTTTTACTGCCGCTTTTAGTGAAGCAGAAGCGTTGACGGGCTGGGAGGCTGTAGCGGTCTTACTGGCTTTGGCCTACCTTATTTTTGCGATGAAAGGTAGCATTTTGTGTTGGGCGGCAGCGTTTATCAGTACCGCGATTTATACCGTATTGTTTTGGAAAGTGTCGTTGTTGATGGAGTCCGTGCTTAATATTTACTATATGGCGATGGCTGTTTATGGCTATTGGATGTGGACTCGAGGCGGTAAAAAGCATGATGGGGTGAACATTGTTTCATGGCAGCTGAGCACGCATTTGAAATTAATAGGGCTCACGAGCTTGATTGCTGTTTTAATCGGTCATTTCATGGCAACTCAAACTCAAGCCGCTTTCCCCTATTTAGATGCTGCGACGACCTGTTTTGCGGTTATGACCACTTACTTGGTGGCAAAAAAAGTCCTAGAAAACTGGATTTATTGGTTTGTTATTGATGCGGTTTCTATTTATCTCTATGTCAGTAAAGGCTTGATGTTAACCGCCATTTTGTTTGTACTTTACCTTGGGATGGTTGTATTTGGCTACTACATGTGGCGCAATAAAATGTACGTGCAGCAAACCACGCAAGAGATTGACTTAGCGGCAGGAACCGCCTAAATGGCTCAAGGTTTAACTCAAATTCTGGCGCCTTATCTTGCGCAGTCAGGGCTGACAAATGTCAGCCTGATAGCCCCTTTGACGCAAGGCTTAAGCAATCAAAACTATTACATTCGTGGCTTACATCAGAGTAAGTCCACTGAATCTGAGTGGGTACTAAGAGTCAATAGTTGGGCGAGCTCTCAGATCTGTAATCGAGAGGACGAAGTGTTAAATTGGCAACTTGCAAGTAAGGTTCAGCTTGCACCACAAATTGTCTATGTCAGCCCCGATAAAACATTTTATTTAAGTGAGTTCTTTGCCCAGAATGAGCAAGATTGCTGGAATGACTTAATGAGTGCCAATGGGGCTCACCCAATTAGTACCACTCATAATATCTGGCCAAAAGCCGAGCAAAAGCTGCTTGAATTATTAAACGGATTAAAGCAATTGCCTCGGCCCAGTAATGTGATGACAGTTGATACACAGTGGCAGAGATACTTGGCGCGATTAACCGAAATGAACAAGCAGTTATCTCGGCTACAGGGCTCACCTAATGATGATTGCGGTGATGATAGATGTGCAGAGCAGGCGCTATTGATTCGTTGGCAGCAGCTTTATCAACGGCTTTTGGCTAAGTCGCATCAGATTGATACAATGCTTGATAGACTCGGTGCTTGTGTGACTCAGCTTCAGTTTAGCCACCGAGATCTGAACCCCTATAATATTTTGCTGGTTGAAGATAAGCTTAAATGCATCGATTTTGAATATGCCTGTAGCTCACACCCTTTATGTGATCTTGCAGCCGTGATTGCCAGCCATTCTCTGTCATCAGAGCAGCGCCATTGGCTGATTGACAACTACTTAGTTGCTCACCCGAACCTAAATAACAAAGCAAGAAATGCCGTCACTGCCGCCGTCGATCTGTATTGGGTGTTTGCAGTGTGCTGGGCACTACAAATGGCATTTGATTGCTTAGTAAAAGAGGGCGAAATTACAAAGTTAGCTGATGGCGAGGGAGCCCATTTAGTCGAAGATTACTTGGACAGTGCTCAGCAATATAATGAGTTAATTGCCTGCTGTACCTAGTGGATGTTGTACTTAGTGCCAGCTAAGCTAATTTATCAGTAATAATGATGGCGGGCGCTTAAATTTTTCACTGCTTCTTAATTACCCCACACATGTTGTAACCGAGCGAATTCCTGCCGATGTTCTATGCTAGGTTAAAGACGCTAATGACTGAATATTCATATGGTGATTAAAGATAAGCCCAAACAGTTGGAACAATAGGGGAAGCAATGAGAAAAGCTGGCTTATGGATGTTACTCCTTATCTCTCTTGTGGGTTGCTCGACCAAGATGGGCTACTATTTTTTAGATTGGGCCATAGAGTGGAAACTTGCAGAATATGTCTCGTTAAACACACAGCAACAAGCCCAATTTGAATCTGCACTTAATCAGTTTTTAATCTGGCACCGAGCCGAAGAGCTTCCTTTGTACGCGAAACAGTTATCATTGCTCTCACTTGAATTTCAACAAGCAAGCCTGACACCCGCAATATGGGCTGCACAAGTTAAGCAGGTAAAGCAGCACTGGAACAGAAGCTTTGAATTTATTAACCCCTCTCTGGTACCGATTATAAGTTCTTTTACCGATGAACAAGTTAAACAAATCATTGCGCAGCTTAGAGTTGATGAAAAAGAGCTAAATCAAAAGTATTTAGGTAAAGATAGGCTGGCATTAGTCGAAATGGCTGATAAACGCATCAACAAACGTGTAAAGAAGTGGATAGGGAAGCTGACATCAAAGCAAAAGCAAGCCATACATGAATATAACCTAGGCCGTGCATCGAGCTTAGACATGTGGCTTGAATATCGGCATGAATGGATAAGGCTATTTTCACAAGCACTGAAGAATCGGCAAAACCAAGCGGCGCTATCTCACAGCCTAACCGTGTTAATCACTCAGCCAGACAGCCTTAAGTCAGACGTATATAAAGCCTCTCTTGATAACAATACCGAACAATTTGGTCAATTACTTATTCGACTCAATCAGCTGGCAAGTGCTAGCCAGAAAAGATACTTTCAAAAGAAGCTGGATGCATTAATCGTTGATCTTAATGAGCTCAGCGAGGCCGATTAAGCTAACTTTACCGTTTTTGCTGAAAGATAGGCTAAGTTGTAAGGGTCTATACAGCTAAGCCGAGGATTAAATTCAAAGAGGGAACGATATGCAACTAGTTACACTTTACCAGAAATTTTTGACGCTACTAAAATGTGGCGAAGGGATAGCGCCGCTGGCCTTGCGTTTATATCTCGCGCCAGTGTTAATGCAAGCAGGTTATAACAAGCTTTCCCATTTCAGCGATACCGCTGCATGGTTTGGTAATCCCGATTGGGGATTAGGCTTACCTTTTCCTGAGGTGATGGTTGCACTTGCTGCAGGTACCGAATTTTTGGGGGGGGCATTGCTTATTTTAGGCTTGGCGACTCGCTTAATCTCGATTCCGTTAGCGTTCACTATGTTGGTCGCCGCTCTTAGTGTACATATCGAAAATGGTTGGTTAGCGATTGCCGACCCAAGCTCTTGGTTAGCGAATGATAACGTGATTGCCTCGGCTGAAAAGCTTGAGCGTGCTAAAGAGATCTTACAAGCAAATGGTAATTACGAGTGGCTAACTAGCTCAGGCAACTTTGTTATTTTGAATAACGGTATTGAGTTCGCAGTTACCTACCTGTTTATGCTGTTGGCATTGCTGTTTATGGGCGGGGGGCGTTACACAAGCCTTGATTATTATATTGCCAAGCGTAATGGGCTGGCTTAATGGGGCTTCAGGCTGTTTACATCTGTGCTCTGGCTGCTTGTTTAAATGAGTTGGTAACGTCTTTTTAACTTATATGCGTTACGACCCGTTAGCAATAAATGCCGTTATGTTGAGTAAATGCTTTAATCAATCGATGATTAAACAAGGTAAATCCCACTAAATAGATGGGATTTTTTTTGCGCAATTGATACTCTCAAAGAGTACATGTTTCTTGACCCTTTTTTTTCGTAAAAACACTATTAAGGATAATAAGTTGGACGCATTAGAATTACTCTTAACTCGTCAATCAACCCCAAGACTGACGACTCCTGCACCTAATTCACAACAACTACAAAATATCCTCGATGCTGCCACGCGAGCACCTGATCATGCGGGGTTAACGCCTTGGGAATTTATTATTGCCGAAGAAGATGGTTTGTCCCGTCTAGGGGAAGTGTTTGTAAAAGCACTGATTGAAAAGGGCGCCGACGAAGATTTTATCGAGAAAGCGAAAAACATGCCTTTGAGAGCACCAATGGTGATCACCGTGGTTGCTAAAGTAACTGAACACCCTAAAGTGCCAGCGTTTGAGCAACACCTTGCTGCAGGATGCGCAGTGATGGCCATGCAGCAAGCGGCATTTGCTCAGGGGCTAGGAGGAATTTGGCGTACCGGTGCATTTGCCTTCGATGCAAAGGTGCATCAATTATTGGGCTTACAAGCAAAAGATCAAATAGTCGGTTTTCTCTATTTAGGTACCCCGGTTATCAATGCCCCCACTAAAACCCTAAAAGATGGCATGAGTTTCGCCCGATATTTATAAATTCTTGCATCGTATGTGAGTTGAGCTAATTTCATCAAGAGTTAGCTTAAACTGAGTCTGTTACCATGCTAGCGTAGAATAATAAAAATACAGGAGGTTGTGGTGAACGCAGAAGTAAAAGAAACCAGTTTAGTTGGTGAGTATATTGTACTTGAACCTTTATCATTGGAGCATTTACCGGCGCTAAGTATCGCTGTCACAGATGGGAACTTGTGGGAAATATGGTACGCATCAGCTCCTCATCCAGACGAGATGAAAGCCTATATTACCGCGGCGTTAGAGGCAGAGGCTCGAGGAGAGGCATTAGCCTTTGCGGTTCGAGAACGTCACTCGGGTGCGATAGTCGGCTGTACACGTATTTGTAACTGGCAGCAGCAACATCGCCGCTTAGAGATAGGTTACACCTGGTACGCAAAAAGTGCACAGCGCACCGCGGTTAACACCGAAGCAAAGCTACTTATACTGTCTTACGCTTTTGAAACTCTAGACGTAATGGCGGTAGAATTTAGAACGCATATTCAAAACCAAGTGTCACGCCAAGCGATTTGCCGGTTAGGCGCTAACCAAGACGGTATTTTGCGTAATCATCAAATTTTGAGTAATGGCACTGTCAGAGACACTGTTGTGTACTCGATAATCGATGCCGAATGGCATGACGTGAAGCAAGGGTTGAAAGATAAACTGCTTGGGTATCAAGCTTCGTGAGTTAACGCGACCTAATGTTGTAATACAGAAATGTTGTAATGAAAGAAATGGCGTACAGAGCACTCATCGCTAAAATGACAGTAAAGCCAGTATTAAACTGGTTCTTTTTTAAAAGAGAACGAGTTATCTTCGCTATACTCTTGATATTCATTAAAAGCTAAAGTAGAAATGGATGCTCGAAGCTGTTTTAATGCTAAATATTAGCGACTAAAAAGAAAAGGATAACCTTCAATGTTTGCAAAAACGAATTTAGCTTTATTGATCCTCGGTGCTAGCTCACTCTCTTTTAATAGTTTCGCGGGGGAGGCTGAAGAGGCCTTTGTTGGCGAACTTGCCGATTGTGCGGCTTATTATCATATCGCTACGGAGGCAATTTCTGCGATGAATGCACCTCAGATGGCGGCGGTAGTTGAACGCTTAAAGGTGTCTGGTGAGCAAGCTAAGGAGCTTGCACAACAATTTAAAACCGAAGATGAAGTTTCCGCAGCGATAACTGCAGCGGCTGAAAAGCACCGAGCTAGTATGCCAAATGCGAAAAATTTAGGCCCACTGATGGGTAAATATAAAGAGACCTGTCAGAGCATTCTAGCCGAACCGGAGAAACGTCTCGATTATTGGACTATGGTCTCCATGTAACCATTTTCACCTTATTGGGGCTAGACTTGAGCACGTTTAGCCTCAGTAAATTACATAATTTGTGAAATGATTTTTGCTAATATCCTGTCTATTATTCAAACTTTAGCCTTCTAACTTGTGCTTTCGAAACTTGTTTTTTATAACTGCTATCCAAACTTGCTTTTTATAATTGCTTTCTAAAATTGGACACCATAATTGAAACTCTGTTTAGCGGTAGGTTTGATTCAATATTGTTGATTTAGTGGGAGTCACTCATGAATATTTATCTGCTGATTGCTGGGGGGATTACAGCCTTAACGTGTGTTGGTCATTTTACCTACGGCCGAAAACACTTTTTACAGCCAATGCAGACTGCTGCCTTTGATCCAGTGGCAAAAGTGATTATGCACTGTGTTTTTCATTATATTTCGGTATTTCTGGTGCTATCAAGCATGGTCTTACTGGCTTGTTCATTTAACGCTATTTCAGCCATGCAAAGCTTTGGCATGCTGATATTTATCGCACTCAACTTTGGCTTATTTGCAATATGGCAGATTTATATCGGATTTATGAGTAGCCTCGAAATGCCATTTAAGTATTTATTCCAGTGGGTATTTTTCGTTCCAATATCCTTGTTCACCTTAGCAGGCGCGATGTTAAGTTAACCTCGTCACTTGCCGATGGGCTATTGAGCAGTGCTCATGATAGATATCTTCTAAGTGTGTTCCTAGCTCATCTTGTTTCAGATCCATTGGTATAACCACATCATAGACTCTGGTACGAATACCTATGCAAGGCTTATTAAATAGATGCCATTCATGCGCTTTTCTAACTACTGACATTGGTTTGACGAACAGATCGAATTTGGTTATCAATATTGAAACTCCTGAGTCGCAGACATCGGAACTGGGTTTGCAAGTGCTTGCGTTTCGCTATGAACTTACGTATTTTGTATAAAGTATTTCAAATGGATTGAGATGTTCTTAGGTTAAGCAAGGAAGAAAAATGTTTCAGCATCACCCCCCATCAGCTTTTATCGCGCTAGCGCCTCATCCTCTTCTAAATGATAGATTTAATTAGTCGGCGTTTTTCAAGCTAGTCTTCACCGAAAACAATTTGTGAAAATAGTTGTCCGATAATTAATCCAATTGTATTACGATTATTTACACTTTTTTGCAGACCATCTAAACGGCCTATATCCACTTATCTGTATGATATAAGCATTTATATGATTTTCACTAATTCTGCTATATGAGAACCTTATGATTAAAGTTCATCAATTAACAAAAGAATACCCCATGGGCGAAAGCTTAGTTAAAGCGCTCAATGGGGTGAGCTTCTCAATCGCAAGAAATGAGTTTGTTGCGATTATGGGCCCGTCGGGCTCTGGTAAGTCGACATTAATGAATATTATAGGCTGCCTTGATAAGCCTACGTCGGGAAACTACAGCCTAAATGACCAGGAAGTGGCTGAGTTAGATGATGACGCCTTGTCTGCGGTGCGAAATAAAGAGATTGGTTTTGTATTTCAAAGCTTTCATCTGCTGCCGCGTTTGTCGGCCCTTCAAAATGTATTATTACCTTTAAGGTTTTCAGCTGATGCACAGCAAGATACTGACTATGCACACGAACTTCTTGAGCGAGTGGGCTTAGGATCTAGACATGACCATAGGCCAAACCAACTGTCTGGTGGCCAAAGACAGCGTGTCGCTATTGCGCGGTCTTTAGTTAATCGTCCCGCTATTTTGTTAGCCGATGAGCCGACTGGTGCACTCGATAGTAAAACGTCAGTTGAGATCATGGCGCTATTTACTGAGTTACATAAAGCGGGTCAGACCATCGTTCTCGTGACTCACGAAGAAGAAGTCGCAGCCTATGCTCAGCGTGTTATTCGTATGCGAGATGGCGACATCGTAGAAATTGAAGAAAGAGGTGACAATGCCGCTTAATACCTTGGTTAATCACCGTGTCATGATCAAAGCAAAGAGTGTGCTCCCTCGGATGGTGCTTAGCTTATCTGTTGCCATGCTGGTCAATGTGAGTGTATCAGCAACCGCTGGTGCAGAGTCGCTTGCTAGCGCCTTGTCGAGTTCTCAAACGAAAACAATAAACCAGAGCTCTGATAACTCATTAGCCTATGCTGACGTAGACTCGTTAAACAAAGCTGATTTGACGCCGCTGTTACTGACAGGACAGGTCGCCTCTGTCGTATCACAAGCTTTTGTGGTGCCAAAGGCTGGCGATACGTGGCGCTATCAAATTCAGTGGATGATGCCAGAGGGGAGCTTAGCTGAGCCTGGGCAAGTCGTGGTTATTTTCGATAAGAGTGAAATTGACAATCAAATTGAGCAGCTTGAAGCGAGCTTATTACGAGTGACTGCGCAGGAACAGAGCCAATCGATAGAGCTCAATGCGCAGTTATTACAAGCCAAATTTGAACTTAAGCAAGCCCGGCTTGAATTAGAAAAAGCGCAGTTAGATGCCGCTATTCCGGCTGACTTTATTGCGGCTAAAGATTACGCTGACAATCAATTTAATCAGCTCAAAACCGAGTCTGAATTATCCAAAAAACAGCAAGCTTTAGCCGAGATCCAAGATAAGCGCACAGCATCATTATCCCAGTTGGCGATTGATAAAAAGCGCGCTGAACTTGAGTTATCTCAAGCCTTATCGGGACTAGAGCAACTTGAGCTGCACGCCGATATTGCAGGCCCAGTACTTTATTCTCGCGATCCTTGGAGCGACAAAAAATACTCGGTGGGTGATAACGCGCAAATAGGCAGACAAGTTGCCAATATCCCCGCACTTGATGATTTAGAGGTAATTGCATGGGTCAATGAAGTCGATGTAGACCGTCTAACCATTGGCGAAACTGTCCGCCTAAGGCTCGATTCTCAATCAACAATAACCTTAAGCGGTAGTGTCGACACGATTAGTCGACAAGCCAGTAAGCAACCGGCATGGGGTAAAAGTAACTGGTTTAAATTGTCGATTAAATTTAACCGTGACGAGCGAGTTGAGATCATTCCTGGAATGAGCGTATTAATAGAAACGGGAGTGACTTCATCATGAAGATGACAGCCATTAATACATTGATGTTAGCTGCAATTCTCACTGGCTGTAGCCAATATGTAGTGACTCAAGTTGAGTCAGGGATTTTAGAGCAACAAATTGAGGTGACGGGGGAGCTCGTTTCAGCGAATACGGTGAGCTTAAGGCCGCCGGCACTGCGTCGAGTGTGGCAGTATCAGGTAAAAATGTTGGCTCCAGAGGGCAGTGAAGTCAAGCAAGGCGATAGAGTGGCTCAGCTTGATACCTCGACATTAACCCAAAGGCTTTCTGTGAAAGCAGCAAATTTGGCGACCACCATTCAAGATATCGAAACCTCGAAACTGCGTAATGCCAAAAAGTTACAAGAGCTAAAGCTTGAGCTAGCCGAAGCCAAAATGGAACAAGAAAAGAGTCAACTTAAAGTCGACATTTCAGATATAACTGTTTCGGTTATCGATCAACAAAAATACCTAAAAGATGAAGTTATCGCTAAAGACAGGGTTCAATTAATTAATCAAAAAATTGAGCTTGAAATCGAAAGCGCTGAACAGAGAATGAAAATGTTAGCTGGTGATCAGCAAAAGTTTGCCTCTGAAGTCGCCGCTCTCGAAAAGGGGATAAAGTCACTGACATTAATTGCGCCAAGAGATGGTATGGTGGTTTATGGCAATGATCAACAAGGCAATAAAGTCGCTGAAGGACAAAATATTTTCGTCGGTGACTCTGTATTAAGTATTCCCGATCTGCAACACATGCAAGTCAACATGACCATCCCTGAAGTTGAAGCTGGGCGAGTTAAGATTGGCCAAGCATTAAAAATTCGTCTCGATGCTAATCCTGAGAAAAGCTTTAACGGCAAAATAATTGAACTTGGCGCAGTGTTTAGAGTTAAAAATCAAGATGTCCCCTTGGTTATATTTGATGCTGTCGCCAGTATTGAGCAACCTGATACAGAGATGATGCGCCCAGGGATGACCGCAAAAATAAGTATCGATATCGCCAATAACAATCCTGAATTACTCTTGTCTTTAGATGCTGTGCATTATGAACGCGGCAAAGCATATGTATTAAAGCCGGGGATATTTACCGAGAGTAAACAATATGTTGGCTTAGGGGATATGGGGAAAGAGCGAGTAGCAATTACCTCAGGATTAACGGAAGGAGAGGAGGTGTTGCTGCCATGATAATCACTCATTTAACAAATAAAAGGCGCTATGTTCGTCGTGCTTTATTCGTCACTGGCTTGCTAGTCATGACAGCTTGTAGTGATCCTGCAAATAATGGTGTGTTAACCGTTGAGGTTCATCGCTCTGACTTTAAAGTTGATATTCCTGCATCGGGTGAGTTAGAGGCGAGTAACTCGACTACGGTCAATGTACCTACAGGGCTTAGAGGCCCGCAGTCTTTAGCTTGGATCATGGACAATTTCAGTACGGTTAAAACCGGTGATGTTGTTGCACGAATGGATGGGGCGCGAGAACGGTTCCGCTTAGAGATGGAGGCGCTCGATTATGATCGTCTAGGTCTCGATAGCCAGATCCAGAGCCAGAGGGATAAAACCATCGATAAGAGTTTGACTACTGATACAAAACTGACCGCGCAGGAGCAAGATTTAGCCGAACAATTTTTCAGTGACGATGAACGAGTTTATACCAAAATCGATATTATCGATCAGATGCGCAATCAAGATTACCTTGAAGCCAAAATGGACTTTTATGATTGGGGGCTGAGTCAGCATGGTTCTCAAGCCCAAGCAGAACAAGAGCTCATCAAGTTAAAGCAAAAAGGCCATCAGGCCAAGATGAACCGTTATACCGGTAATCTAAAGCAGATGGAGATTGTTGCGCCTCATGACGGCATTTTTGTCGCGCAAACGGGTTGGAATGGCAAGTTGCCCGCTGCTGGCGACATGATGTGGTCAGGTATGGCCATCGGCTTACTTCCTGACACTTCAAAGATGCAGGCTAAATTGCATGTGCTTGAATCAGAAGCCTTGGGTTTGGCTATAGGCAAGGCTGTGACGTTATATCTTGATGCATATCCAGAATTTGCAATAAACGGTACCTTAACGCAGCTCGATGCATTGGCAAAAGCTAAAGAGCAGGACAGCCCAGTTAATTATTTTGAGGTCACAGTCACTTTAGATAAAACCTTAACTGCAATTATGCAACCAGGCAGACAAGTGAATGCCATGGTACACGCACTTGATCTTAAAGATGTGATTACCGTGCCAAATCAAGCTCTGTTCCAAAAGTCAGGTGAGTATTGGGTCTATCTACAAACATCGGCTGGTTTTGCTAAGCAAAGCGTTAAACTTGGTAATCGCAGCTTGAATCGAACCGTGATCACCGAAGGCTTGAAGCAAGGGGATACCATTGCATTGACCACACCACCGAAGAGGAATCGTGTATGACCGCTAACAGAGCCTCGGTGAGCCTAGTCAAACCACTTAAAAAGGACGTTATGAATAAGTCATCTGTGCCTATTGCCGTATATTGGGAAGGGATTAAACAAGCGTTCGATGAAATGCGTCACCATAAATTACGCACTTCTTTAACTTTGCTCGGTATGATTTTTGGTGTCGGTGCGGTTATCGCTATGCTAAGTGTTGGCGAAGGGGCGGAGCGCGAAGCATTAAAAATGATTGAGTCTATGGGGGTTAAAAACTTAGTCGTTAACGCACGTAGCGCCGAAGGTGAGGCGCTTAAGTCTATACGAGAACACAGCATTGGATTAAGCCTGAGAGATATCGAAAGTGCTCGTGATACCTTGCCATTTGTTGAGAATTGGAGTGCTGAGAAGTACGTAAAAGTGTTCAGCCTGTTTAGCCTCAAAGGCCGCAGCGATGCAAAAGTGGTTGGAGTCACTCCCAGTTATTTTGAGCTGAGTTCACTGCCGCTAGGTGAGGGACGAACACTCAATGATACTGATGAAGCTTACTATCAACAGGTTGCGGTATTGGGGCCAGAAGCTGCCAGAAGTTTATTTCCTCAGGGCAATGCGATAAACAACCTGATTAAAGTAAACCATCAATGGTTTACCGTTGTTGGCGTGTTATCAGAAAAAGAGGGCTCTAAGTCTAGCATTCAAGGCGTGAAGCTTGGTGGGGAGCGTAACCAAGTCTTTATTCCATTAACGACAGCGCTTAAAAAAATGCAATTTAAGAGTTTAGAGAGTGAACTTGATGCGTTTAAGTTGGCTTTAGCTGATGGAGTAGCCCCTTCGCTTGCTGCCAAAAGTTTGCAACACCTGCTAAATAGGCGCCACGGTGGTGAGAAAGATTTTGATGTGGTGGTTCCAGCAGATCTACTGGCTCAACATCAAAAGACCCAGCAGATCTTCAATATTGTGATGGCCTGTGTTGCAGGCATTTCATTGTTGGTCGGTGGTATAGGTATTATGAATATTATGCTCGCGACTATTTTAGAGCGAACAGGCGAAATTGGTCTGTTACGTGCTTTAGGCGCTAAACGTAAGGATATTGCTCGTCAGTTCTTGATTGAGAGCATTGCTATCTCGGCGACGGGCGGCATTATTGGCATCGGAGTTGGGTTATTGCTGGCGCTAATTATCTCGTCTGCTGCTGGCTGGCCTGTAGCCTGGTCACCGTTCTCCATACTGCTGGCACTCGGTGTGTGTATGACGATAGGCGTTGGCTTTGGTTTATACCCAGCCAATAAAGCGGCTAAGCTTGACCCTATTGTTGCGCTGCAACGGGATTAAGCTGTTATCACTGTTTTTTGCTGGTTTTATAATTTTTTAGTAAAAAATGTGAGTGAAAAGCGTGAGTAAATAGCCTTGTTAAAGTCGTTCGTTAGTATTAATAACCCGCAGTTTTTATCGCGGGTTATTTTTTGTGTTTTTAATGTCAATACTGACATGGCTATGAAATTGCGGCTATTTTTGACATATTAACGTAGATGAAATCTTTATCAGAATGTTAAAAGTTTCGGTATTTGAGGATAAATTAAGCTATTGTATTGGAAGCATTAGCTAAGCTGAACCGCTGGTTATATGGCCGGTAAAATGATAACTGACAGGGACTCGACAGATTGTTCAGAAATATAATCACAAGAGATAATAACTTTTACTATATGACAGCAGCGCTAGTGGTGTTGCTGCTTAGTGCCTCATTAGTCAAAACGGTCGCTGATGGTATGCTAGAGTCCATACTTGAGGTCATTATTGCCGTTACTTTCTGGGTATGTGTGGTCAGTCTCGGGGTCGATAAGCGCTGGAAGCGCTTTATGCAGGGGCTTATCATTGTTTGGCTTTTGGCGGCGGCCGTCAAAAAATTTATGTCAGTACCACATGTTGATCTCTTTATGCTTGGCCTTATGTTTGTCTTTTTCTGGGGCACTTTTAGCTCTATCGCTCAGCAAATCCTATTTTCTGGTTCAGTTGATGGCAACAAGGTCGTCGGCTCTATTGCGCTTTTTTTACTGCTAGGCTTGATGTGGGCTTTGGTATATCTCTTAATTTTAGCATTATCGCCTCACGCTTTTTCAGGTATTGAGCATAGTGTTTGGGGACAAAATTTTTCACAAATGGCTTATTTTAGCTTTGTCACGTTAACCACTTTAGGTTATGGCGATATCAGCCCTAATACGCCTTTTGCACAAGTTGCGGTATATATGGAGGCGATTGCAGGCGTGTTTTATATGGCAATTGTCGTTGCAAGTTTAGTGAGCGCTGGATTAGCTCAAAAAGAAACACAACAGGAAGGTTAATATGGAAAACCCTATGCAGCATACCCAAAGTAAGTTGTTCATCAACAATATGATGGAATCGGCAATAAGGATTGGCTTACTGTTTATTCTGGTTGTTTGGACTTTAGATATCATCAAGCCATTTATTATCCCTGTACTTTGGGGAGCGATTATTGCGGTTGCCCTTATGCCAATGACGCAAAAGCTTGAAAAGGCATTAAAAGGGCGCCGAGGGCTTGCATCAACGATTCTCGCTTTGGCAGGAATACTGTTGCTTATTGCACCCTTCTGGATTGTTTCAAGCTCAATTTTCGATGGGGTGTCACACATCATTACAGTGCTACAGTCTGGTGAAGTTGATATTCCTGGGCCAACACAAAAAATTGCAGACATTCCGCTTATAGGCGATAAACTTTATGATATTTGGGCATTATTTGCGACTAATTTAGAGAAGGCGGTACTGCACTTTTTACCCCAAATTAAAACAGGCGTCAGTGCAGCGGCGGGTATGCTAGGTAGTAGCTTAGGGTCTTTAGTGATGTTTATCATTTCACTGGCCATTGCTGGTGGCTTTATGGCGCATGCCGAGAAATCTGCAGCAGCAGTCAGCACCGTGGCGGTAAAAGTAGTAGGTAAGCACGGTGAAGAGTGGACAAGTTTAACTGCAGCCACGATCCGTAGTGTATTACTGGGTGTGGTTGGCGTTGCGTTTATTCAAAGTATTTTAATTGGCTCTGCATTATTTACCTTTAGTATTCCTGCTGCGGGAATATTTACCTTTATTGTGTTTATTCTCGGTATCGCGCAACTGCCACCACTGTTAGTGGTATTGCCGCTTATTTTCTATGTATTTTCAACTCATGATTCAACCCCTGCTACCATCTTTACTGTTTGGGTATTGATTGCAGGCGTTTCTGATAGTTTCCTAAAACCTATGCTGATGGGACGTGGGGTCGATGTGCCAATGCCGGTCATTCTTATCGGCGCGATTGGCGGTATGATCACCGCTGGGATCATAGGTTTGTTCTTAGGGGCGGTAATCTTGGCTATTTGGTATGAGTTATTTATAACTTGGCTCAAAACCGAAGAGGGACAAGCCCCAGATGCTCAACCCGTTACAGATCCTGACGCTAAACCTGTGAGTGCGCCAGCTTATGGCGGGGCTGATGAATAAACTTCGTCCGTAACAAGTAAAGGGTGCCATAGTGCACCCTTTTTATTTTGGTTAACGGATCTAAGATAGTAATATGTAAATCGGTATAAGATATTGAAGCAGAAATTTTTTTCTGATTAAATTTATGTTAGGGAACAAGTGAGTGAATAATTTTAAATCTGCGTTATGGCGCTGGTTTGAACAAGCCTTGATAACGCAAGAGAGTATGCCCAAGGCCTTATCCTTAGCGTGCCAAACTCCAACGAGGGGGCAATGGCAAGCGTTAACCAATGTGTTGCTCACTTGGCTATCTGGATTATTTCTAGGTGCTGGAGTGGTCTTTTTTGTGGCCGCTAACTGGCAATCTATGGGTAAACTTGCGCGTTTTGCTGTGGTTGAGGGCGCATTGATAGTTACTTTGCTTATTTATCTTGTGCAGCACCTTCGGGCAAGAAAGCGAGGTGCAGGGTTAGGCTTTGGCTATACTGCGGCAAATGCGGTGTTATTGGCCGCCGCCATTATTATCGGCAGCCTTTTGGCTTTGGTTGGGCAAACCTATCAAACGGGAGCTGATCCGTGGCAGTTGTTTGCACTTTGGGCATTGTTTGTTTTACCGCTAGCTTGGGTCGCTGGATCTGAGCTGTTATGGCTGTTATTGGGTTTACTCGTTAATCTGACTTTGGTTCTTTATTACCAGACTTTTCCGGGCATGATTGCGCATTTATTCATTTTCAATTTATCTTTAAAGGCACTATTTTTACTTAACCTATTACTGCATTTCTGTTGTTTGTTGCTCAGTGGCAAGCTTGGCTTATTTAACCAGAGCTCGCTATGTGAACAACATTTACAGCATAACCAAAGTTTAGGCTATGAGCCCAATCGATATGACGCGCCAGTGTTTCAACAACTCAGCATACTAATCAGTGTGGTCTGTATTACAGCATTAGCCATTGAGACTCTATTCGATTGGGGCAACGGTTTATGGTTCTTTGGCTATGTTGCTTTTATTGGTGCGGGCTATGTTCTCTATAACTTTGTGCTTAAAGATATCTTTGTACTCGCTATTGGCAGCTTTAGTCTTGTTGCCGTTGTTAATAGCCTACTTGCCCGTTTAGTCCTAGAGGGCAACGATCCTATAGGCCTATTTTTAGTGCTTGGACTGAGCATTATCGGCTCCACAACGGCAGTGACTCTGTGGCTCAAACAGCGTCATCAGGCTTTTAGCGTAGAAGGGCTGTCTTGATGCTAGATAAATTATTCGCCGGTCGGTTTGTGGCTCAAGACGTATTAGCCCAAGGTAAACTTTGGGCTGAGTTGAATGCACTTGGCTTAATTGAGGGAAAGTTATCCACTAACGGGGGGAGTACTCAATCAGACTTACCTTCATTAACGCCCAATAGCCCTTGGTATATACAATTGATGCAGTCGCTGGCTGCCTGGGTGGCCTCGCTATTTATATTAGCTTTTACCATCAGTTTTTTCAGCCTGTTCTTCGATGATCTTGATACCACTTTTGCGACTATTATTGGTCTATTTTACAGCGGTCTGGCTATATTGGTTTATCGTTTAAGCCCCTCGCAGCTGTTTTTAAATCAGATGGCATTAGCACTCAGTTTGTGTGGATTATTATCTCTAGGTTATGGCATAACAGGTTGGTTTAGCGACGATTTTGGACTAGGTTGGTTTTTAGCATTCGGCTCCATATTGATGCTTAACTGGCTTTTAGTTGAGCACTATAGCCATCAATGTGTCATGAGCTTTGGTGTGCTAGCTTGTGTGATTGGTATTGGCTATGAGTTACAGCTACTGGAATTAATGCCAGTCATCATCAACCTAATGTTTGTCGGGCTTTGGCTAACTCACGCTAACACGGGGCAGCATTTTGCCAGAATGAGCGCTATGGGTTATATGTTGGCGTTGTGGATGGTGTTAATTCAACTGCCGTTAATGATTGGGCATACGAGTATCGCCCTAGAAAATGCGTTTCCTGTGCTAGCGAATTGGGCGAATGCCTTGTCGGTCAGTACGACACTCATTATTACCATGGCTTTGCTGATTAACATTTTTGGCTCGTTATCACTATCTCTCAATAGCAAGCAAGGGCTCATTAGTATGCTGGTTATGGTATTACTCGCGGCGCTCTCTATCCCGATGGTGGGTCTGTTAAGTGCAGTGCTTATCTTGATTGTTGGCTTCTATGTTGGAGAAAGACTTATTTTCTCCCTTGGACTGCTGGGGATCGTAAGTTTTGTCGCTTGGTACTATTACAGCATGCAAGTCACGCTGCTGGAGAAATCGATTTGGCTATTGGCACTGGGGGTCATATTGCTAGTGGCTAAGCTACTCTTGGGTAAAATATTACCTAATACTGAGTCGGGTAGTAATGCATAAAGCGGTTTATAAGCGTGCTGGTTCAGAATCGTTAAACATGCTGTATAAAAGTTGTATAAGAGAGTGTTATGGCCGAACAAACTAACATCATCAAGCTAAAGAATCCAATGACTGTTTATCTCGTCATTGCGACAATTTGTGCAGTATTGGCCGTTGTTAATTGGGATATATACCAGAAAGAGCAGCAATTAGCCCAGGGTAAAGTGGTTCGTTTTGCGCTCGCTCCGGTGGACCCTCGCTCCTTAATGCAGGGGGATTATATGGCATTGAACTATGCCATCGCGGCCAAGATCAGGCCATTAGTTAAGGTTGAGAATGGAGACGGTTTACTGCAGGTCAAGCTTGACCAAAATCAAGTGGCGCAATTAGTGTCGGTTGATAAAGCTCAGGATACGATTGATGAAGTGGTTAATATTCAATATCGTGTGCGTCACAATCAAATCAAATTTGCTAGCAATGCGTTCTTTTTCGAAGAGGGACAAGCAAAGCGATTTGACTCTGCTAAATATGGCCAGTTTAGGGTAAGCGAGCAGGGGGCTTTACTGTTAGAGTCCCTGCTAGACAAAAATTTTAAACCAATTTAAGCCGCTTTAAACTAGAGGAAAGTTAAGCCCATAGCTTTGATGGGCAGTACTTTGATGGGCAGTACTTTGATGAGTATTACTTGTTATGAGTATAGCTTGTTACTGGTGTAGCACTCTTAGTGCTTACGATTAAGCAGGCTTGGCACACACAGTGATTTTAAACCGCTCATCAGCATTGACTAATCCGCTTAGGGGCTCGTGCGGCGATAAGTTGAACTCTTGCAAACCGTTAAACGCTTTGTCGCTTTGCTGATAATCAACCTGACATCTAAGATTGAGTAACCCTGCTGAATCAATAAAGCTGCTTTCAACGGTGATAGAGCCATATTCGATACTAAATGTTTGTACCTCTCCCACATAAAAACAGCGGCTCTGTGAAATGAGCTGCTGAGCATTGTATGTTAACGTCAAATTAAGTTGTACATATACGCGACTGGATAAATCAAACTTAGCTTGCTTATTACGGTTAAGAGAAGAAATATACAAACCACCGAGAGGACTACTCATCTGTTAAGTAACTATTTTTTAAATTAGCTTTTGTATTAGTATTTTAAATTAGCTTTTTGGCTCAGGTAGCACGGCTGGAGTGCTATCTCTGTACGTTAGGTAATTATCCCAAATTTCATGCGTACGCAGCTTAGTTAGCTTAGTTAGCTTTGTTTGGCATGAAATGGCCATAACGCCGCGAATAGTGCCCTCACGCCACTGAGTGTATACCGCGTCACAGTGGGATGTTAAATACTGTTGCCAGTCTAGTTGCGCAGCTTTAATTGCGCTAATTAGCTCTGCATCGTAACTGTTGTGCTCATAAGCTTTAGCTAAGTAGGTTTGCATCTCAATGTTAGCTGTATCGAGCTCCTGTGCCGCACATTGATTTATCTCGATTGTCGAGTAAGCACTGTCGCAATCAATCTCATTTGCTAGGGCGGTAACAGAGAACAAGATTAAGAGTAAGTAGCCTAAAATAGTGTTTTTTTTCAAGTGTTTTAGCCCATTTTATATAAATTTAATTGGTAATGGTTTAGCTTATATCTGCTCAATGCATAGACAATAACGTTAAAGCTAGCCTTTGCTCCTATTTTGCAAGTTCTTTGAAATTGATTTCTGTGTTTATTAATGACTCTTGGCCTTGATGGATAACAACATCTCTGGCGCCAGCGCCTATAGCCATTTCTCGAAATGCTCTAATTTCTATCATAGTTAAGCCCCCCTCTGTTTTTTCCATTGGATGGATAATGATTATAGGAGCGGGAGATAGGAGTTTTTTGCCAGCGAGTTGGTTAATTATCTCCTTGAGTAATCGTTCAGCAACAAAGAAATCATTGAGAAGTGCTCTAGGATGAGAAAAAGGGTTCAATGGATTAACGTAAGCCTTATTACCAAAAGCGGTCACAATCTTTGCTCCGTTTTTACTCGACTCTACTTGTAGGTGCGGCTGTTCATCAAATACGCCATTGGTTTCAATATCAACAACCCGGATACGGTTCTCCCATATCTGGACATATAATGTCGGACTCAATTTATCGATTAAGCGACGGATCATGATGTTATGCTTCCTTGGCGACTAAGGCTCTCATTTACGGGCTAATACTTTATACTAATTATAATGTGGCTAACTACTTACTTTTTATATAAATATTCATTATCTTACCAGATAGGTACGCCAAAGATTAAACCTGCGAAAAACCATGTGGTTAAATGAGTTATAGCTGCTGTAAAGTAAAGGGCTTACCGATAAAATCCATAAAATGCGCATCGGGAAACCATTTGGCAAAATGCCGAGGACTAAAAAGGTGTGAAATTTTGCTTAATTAGGAATTGATTTTTTGCACGTTAGCCAAAAAAGGCAGAAAAAGGGCAAGCGCATACACAAGGCTATACTCTGCAGCAGGGTTTACGCTAAGCTGCTAAACCGTTAGGCCGCTATAGTATAACGGCCGCTTTACGGAGCCTCTTATTTCTTAATCCACTTGCCAGATTGGTTTTGAATATAATGGCCTTTTTTGCTTGCTTGAATCGCTTTCTCTGCGGCGAGCTTTGCGACATCATTAACAGAAATATTGTTCTGCTTTGCTATTTTTTCATAGTGTGCTTTACGTTTTGCGTTCACCGAGCTTGTAACGGCTTTTGCCTCAGCCGAGACAATGACCACACCTAAATAGCCATTGGTTTGTTCTCCTACTAGACCCTGAGCTTTGGCATCTTGCAGTGAGATTGCAAAGGCATTAAAGCTGAGTATTAGGCTTGTAACAAGCACAAGTAATTTTGACTTCATGGCGTTCTCCTTTATTTCCTTTGCTTAAAACAGTTCGTCGTTGGTTAAGAGTTGATCTAACTGTTTGTCGACCTTGATTTTAATCTCATGTTCAATCTTTACGTTGAGATTGATGACAATGGGTTTATCTGGCGGCTCAATCTTAACCGTCGGGCTGCAACCAACTAGAGCATATAGCGCGAGCACTAGGCTTAATAACAATTTCGGACTATGCAATGTTTTCATTGGCTTATCCTTTTCCTTAACGGGTTGGGCTAATTTGAGGTTTTAATCAGTATAGCGCTACATACAGGTTTTTAATCAGTTATAACTCTTTGAATATTTATGATTATTTAACTGCGCGTTCAATCTGGTTCTGTAAATTGTCACCTATCTGTAAACTTCTGAGCAACTGTATCATGTTCTCCTCTTGAGAGTAGTTGAAGTGGATAGGTCGTTCAATACCCTGGCTACGTCCTTTTACATTCACTTTCAATTTAGCATCGCCTTGAGCGTCCATATCGAAACTACTTGAGAGTTCTGAGTAGTTAAGGTGTTCTAGTGCTGAGAAAGCAAACTCTAGGTAGGGTTGGCTTTGGCGCATCTTCTCAACGGCGGGATTATTACCTATAGCGATATAGCCGCCTGGGGGGCGCGCAGCGAGTCTTCCTCCGCTGATACTGGCTTTACCTTTTTCGATGCTGACGGGGAGAACGCCATCAAAAATACCGTCAGCGGAAATACCGACTAAAGGGTGAATGGCTAATACCTTAGTTAAATCAATATGCTGTAAAACAAAATAGGCTGATGATGGTTTTCTAAGGTTTAATTGAAACTGTGGGATAAGCAGTTGGCCACCGAGTAAATCTCCTTGGGCAGTCAGCCTGACAGAGGCTTGCTTCACGCCTAAAAGTAGTTGTGCAAGCGCTAAATTTTGCTTGCTGTTTGTGCTTGTTGGCTGGGGGGCAACATCTGATCCAGTACTGAAAGAGACTGCGGCTTCAGCTTTGATATCGGTGATCATTACGCCAGGATTAAAGGCCAGCAGCGACAGTTTTATATTGTCGCAAGCAAATGAGCTTGCATGCTTTTTCGCGCTATTTTGTTGCCAACGATACTGGCATTGCGTATCCATATTGCCCCCATCGAAGGGCAGGTTGTAAAGGCTGCCTTTGATATCGTTAACCTTTGGGTCAATCACCATGTTGAACGCCAGCTGCTGGTTCTTTTTAAGCTGATAATGCATAACCAGCTCAGTATTACCTTGGATGTCTAGCGTGTCAGGTAAACTGTCTGTTTGGCTTAAAAAAGCCAGAATTGGGGCGAATTTACTACTAAATTGCCAATCTCCGCTTAAGTTAAAGCGAGTCAAATTGCTTAATTGCGGCACAAACTGATGCTGACTAGTGAAGAAAAGATCATTAATCTGCCAGTTTTCATCGCTACTTAACCGCTGCTGATTTAGTGTCAGCTGCTGGCTTAATTCAACGGTGTCGAGCTGAACCAATTTTTGCTTGATGCGGCGTTGATTAAGTTGGTTGGCATTGTTATTTTTTGTCTGACTGACAGGGCTATAGCCAGACTTGTCGAGACTAAGCTGTTTAAGGGTTAAGCTTATTTGATTATGTAGTTGCTGGGTTAGCAGCTCGCGAGTAAACGATAAATTTTTAGCGTTACTATTTTTATAGTTAGCACTTTCGTTATTACTGGCGTTAGCCGTTGTAAATGTTAGCGGCATAGGTTGTTTAAGTGCAAAATCAAGATGATCAAGTCGAAGCTTATATTGCTCTTCACGCGTATTGCTTAGCTGCAGGTCACCGTCAATACCAGTGACTTGATAGCTAAGCGCTGGAAAGGTGAAGTGGGTGACTCCCTGCTGATAACGGTATTCGATAGGGGAGTTAATTGAGAGTTTAGTTTGCTCAATATGGCTACTGAGCACTGCAGGCTTAGCTTGTGAAATAGCTTGTGGTGTAGCGTCTAATGCTGATCCAGCGTTAACAGCTAACTTTGGGCTGACTATTGTTATGCCATTGGTGATTTGTGCCGCGTTACTTGCGACCTTAATACTGTAACTAGTCTGTTGATTAGACTTAGCAGCGGTCATTTCCCCCTGCATTGTCAATGACGCCTTGCCTATCTTAATCTGGTAGGGGAGTTCTCTGAGCTTAGGCCACAATTGGTTAAGAGTAATGCTTTGGTCATGTTTAACATCAAGTTGCCAATCGGCGCTCAGTCGGTAATCACCAGCGGTAGAAGTAGCAGTTGATACCGAGTTAGAGCCAAGCAGTTGATAGCCGAGCTGCGAAACGAATATTTTCGCATCTAAGCGGCTGTCTTTTATCGATAGTGATAGTGCAGGTATTTTTAGCTGCGGCGCAGCTGGCGATGGTTGTCCTATCTGATAGCTCAAGCCTTCGTCAACGCTAAGTAACAGACTTGGACCTTTATGTTTGTTTAAGGTGTTATAGCTTAACTCTTGATACAAATTGCTCAGCGCTTGTTCGAACGGTTTGTCATTGAGCAGATGTAATAGCTGCTCATGTTGCTCCAGGCTAAGTGGCAGTTTAAAAGGCATGACCGTTAAAATCGGTGTGCCAATATGGCCAGTTATATCAAAGTTAAGTGTGCCTAAGCTTTCTTGGCTCTGTTGTTCAGCACTAAGGTTATAACTGACAGGTTGCAATGTGACATCAGCAAGATTATATAAAACTAATTTTGTGCCGCGCAGACTGTGCTCAGAGGTTAAGATTGCGGTTGTTAAATCCAGTTTCAGTGTTGAGTCCAAAGTGGCATCAAAGCTGATATTTTTGTCGTCTATTGACTGGGTCAGTCGATACAACGGCGATAATAGACTTGTAGGTTGCGCGCTATGGGGTGTTTTAGCTTGTTTTGCATAAAGCATTTTCTCTGTTGCTGCTAAGCGGCGACTAAATGATTGCAGCAGTGTTAAGTCAATACTAGAGGTCGCACGCCATTGCTCAGTGGTTAGCTTGGCTGACAGGCTAAGTAGAGGCTTATTATCTAGCACAATTTGGCTTTTAAGTTCGCCTTGCTTGTTTAAGCTCAGATTATTTAGCTCAATGATTGGGGCGTTAGCTTTTGCTCCTTGCAAAGCGATGCGTGTTTGTGTGAGCTCAATATCGGGAAAGGCGTCAAAGTTAAGGCCAATTGTCGGTCCTGCTTCATTATCAGTTTGTCTTGAGACTGATAAGGCATTTAGCGCAAGTTTTACATCTATTTCTTCTACAGATAATGCCAACAGATCGCTAACTTTCAAAGCCCAGGGTTTGGTTTTTTTATCAAATAAGATATTGAGGTCGGTAATTTTTATATCAGTGCTATCAACCGTCAATTCTGTGCTCGATACATGCCAATGAGTTAAGCTTTTTGGGTTAAAGCTAAGTTGATTTATTTGGGTGTTATAAGGCGCTAGAAACTGGTTTGCTAAATCTATGGTGACTCTTTCGTAATTGCACAATACGACCCCACCAAGGATAGCAGCAAGCGTAACTATGGTTAAGAGTAAGATACCTGTATATCGTGCGGCTTTATGTCGCCAGCTTTTCAGTCCTGCCTGTTGCACTTGAAAGGTTCCATCTGTCGTTGGCTAAAGGCGATATTTGCCTGCTCGCTTTCAGTATAGTCTGAGGATTCTAACATCTTAACTCTAGAGCTGAATAGGCGATGACTGAGAATTAAAAACACTCGCTTTTAGTTGTATAACCGACTTAAAACATAAGGGAGAGACTTATGCAGACAACTTATATCTGACCTAGTCATTTATAGATTTTAAAGGTCATGTGTAATGGTCACTGTGCAGTGTCTGAGTCTGAGGTGAATATGAACTCAATAGGCTTATTAACTCAGTGAGAGCTACGGACTCATTAAGAAGTATAAGTAAGAGAGAAGATCTGTGATTAGACCTTCTCATGCTAAACGTTTACGCTTTCCAAGCGATATGGGTTGTCAATGTATGGCTCTCGTTAGGCGCCAATATCACTTTATCTTCTAATACATTTGCCGCTTCTAGACACACCATCGTTAGGTAGTCATCACTATTGAAACGAGATAAACGCTCAGACTTCTCTATCCAAGGGTTCCAAAGCACGGCGCTCTTGCTGTTTTCGCGGCGCACTTCAATTACACCATCTGGTGTATGTAATTCTTGGCAATCACTTAAATCTGTATAAACCCGGTCAGTTTCACGGGTAAAATCAACGCTATCACCTTCTTGTGGGAAGGGGCCTTTAGCAAATTCAATATACTTAGACGCACTAAAGCCTGTCGCTTTTAATTGGTGAATATCGCTGATTGGAAAATAGCTGTGCAACGCCTGAGTTAGACTGACATCATAATCACTATGGTTGGTGTTGATGAGACTGACACTGAGCGTGTCGCTTAGGGTAAACAGCATCGTTACGTCAGTATCGTGAGGCCAAAACTGTTTATCCTCCTCGCTAATTTTCAAGGTGAACTTTAAATCAACGAGTTGATTTCGCATCTTAACTGACTCCAGAGACCAGATGCGGGTACGAGCAAACCCGTGCTGTGGAAAGTCTGGGTTATCACTCATACCAAACCAAGGCCAACACACTGGAATACCGCCCCTAATACCATTACCAGGTTCATAGTCGTCGGCGCTAGACACCCAAAGTAATGGCTTTTTGCCTACAGGCTCAAAGTAATCAATTTGCGCCCCTTGCATAAAAATCCTGGCCTTACACAAAGGCGTATTGACGTCGACATATTCTAGTCCGTTAGCATGTTTTTTGGTGGTGACCGAACCCATGGGGAGTTGTCCTTTCATAGCGTTAGCACGAATAATTGATTCAGCTTACCCGTTTTTCAATTTAGAGATAAGCCTTCTTTTGACTGTATTTACGGTAATGCTGTTCTCTTGTACAAACAAAGTCAGATTATTGCTGAGTTTTTGTGCAAACTTAGTTATGGTGGTCAGAGCACTGACCATTACTCATAACTATTAATAAGAGATGAAAGGGACGACATTATGCCTATTTATCAAGCGCCAATACGTGACTATCAGTTTGTTCTTGGCGAACTTCTCAATGTTTATCAACAAGAAAACCTAACTGGCTTTGATGAATTTGACCCGGAATTGATTGATGCCGTTCTGCAAGGCGTCGCAGACTTTACCACCGATATTATGCTTCCATTAAATGGCAGTGGGGATGTGGAAGGTTGCCGCTTAGTTGATGGTAAAGTGGTCACACCTAAAGGCTTTATTGATGCTTATCAGCAATATGTTGACAACGGTTGGGCAACTCTCACCTGTGATCCTGAGTATGGTGGCCAAGGTTTACCCGAGGTGGTTGGCGTTTTCGCCACTGAAATGAAAACGGCTACCAATATGGCATTTGCTATGTACCCAGGCCTTACTCATGGGGCTTATGCTGCGATACATGCTCATGGTAGTGAGGCGTTAAAAGCTAAATATTTAGAAAAACTAGTCAGTGGTGAATGGACCGGCACCATGAATCTAACTGAATCCCATGCTGGTACTGACTTAGCACTGCTGCGAACTAAAGCGTTGCCTGTTGGCAATGATAGCTACTCGATCACTGGTGAAAAGATATTTATCTCATCTGGCGATCATGATTTAACCGACAATATTGTGCATCTGGTATTAGCCAGGCTTCCCGATGCTCCTGAGGGGGTTAAAGGGATCTCCTTGTTTGTGGTGCCAAAAGTGCTAATTAATGATGACGGTAGCCTAGGTGAGAACAATAGCCTTTGCGCCGCCAGTTTAGAGCATAAAATGGGGATCCATGGTAACTCGACCTGTGTAATGAATTTTGATGGCGCTATTGGTGAACTCGTCGGCGAGCCGCACCAAGGGCTTCGCGCTATGTTCACCATGATGAATCAGGCAAGACTCGGAGTCGGTGTACAAGGTTTGGGCGTATCTGAAATCGCTTATCAAAATGCATTAGCTTATGCCAAAGATCGTATTCAAGGGCGAGCATTAAGTGGCCCTAACCAGCCAGAACAGGCAGCAGACTCTATCTTGGTGCATGGTGATGTACGTCGAATGTTATTGTCACAAAAAGCCTTTAACGAAGGCACTCGAGCATTGATGGGGCAGCAAGCACTTTGGCTTGATGAAGCCGAGAGACACCAAGACCCAGAGCAAGCTAAAGCGGCGTCAAAGCTTGCGGCATTGTTTACTCCAATAGTGAAAGGTTTTGTTACTGACCAAGGTTTTAAGGCGTGTGTTGACGCTCAACAAGTCTTTGGCGGGCACGGTTATATTCACGAATGGGGCATGGAGCAGTTTGTGCGTGATAGCCGTATTGCGATGATCTATGAAGGCACCAATGGTGTGCAGGCGCTTGATCTTGTCGGGCGAAAAATACTATCAGATAAAGGCGCCACCTTGCAGGCATGGTCTGAGCAGGTTAAAGGCCTTATTCAGCACAATATGTCTAATGATGCGATGAAGCCTTATATTACCGGCTTGATGGATGCAGCGGGCGATCTTGAAAAAGCCACGGGCTACATAGCCGCGAATGCGCCAAAAAATCCCGATATAATTGGCGCGGCGTCTATGGCTTATATGCAAATATTGGGTATAACAGCGTTAGCATGGATGTGGACTCGAACAGCCGATAAGGCGTTGCAAGCTTTAGCCAGTGGTACTGATGAAAGTATATTTTATCAAGATAAGTTGAGCACAGCGCAATTTTATATGAACTACTGGGCAGTGCAGACTCGGAGCTTACGTAAGCAGATTCAAGCGGCAAGTGAAGGTATTATGGCCTTTGATGACAGTGCTTTTTAACGCGTAAAATGGCTTTAACGGATCACTCCTGACTGCCATAGCGGGAAGGAGTGTTTCCAGCCATCAAGGTCTAGATTGAATAACCTCACAATAATACCAATCAGTATAATAAGTTGATCTACTCAGAACGTTTTTTGGCAAACTAATTCAAGGCGAATAACTGAAAGAATGGTTGCTCCCTTGTGAAGTTGTTCAACGCAGAAGTAGGCAGCCAAAAACGCTCCTGAATGGCGAGTTTTAGCGGCTCTGATACTGTGAATCTTATGGAACAAGAGGGAGCTTAAACGTAGAATTACTATGCTCTTCACTCGTTGCCTTGTCTCAGTGCCGCTAAACTCTCGCTGAGCGACCAAATCTTTATACTGATTGGTATAACCAATCCTCATCCCTTCGCCGTACATTAGTTTGTCAAAAAATACGCTAAGTCGATCACCTTTTATTGGGCTTGCGATAGAGATTGAGATAGTGACTGAGATTGTAACTGAGATAGTAACTGAGATTGTGATTGCGATAGTGACTGCGATTAGACAACAGCACCTCTACTGCGCTAATCTTGCCGCACTTTACCGACTGCACTTTTCAATTGATTGCAATATTCACAATTGATTGCAGTATTCACAACAGTATTTAGCAGCGATGGCTGTATTCATTTAATAGGATAAACATGCAGTATAAATGGGTACTTTTTGACGCAGACGAGACCTTGTTTCACTTTGATGCTTTTCAAGGCTTACAATTAATGTTCTCCCGTTTTGATGTGGATTTTACCCGTCAAGACTTCCTTCAGTATCAAACGGTAAATCAACCGCTTTGGGTTGACTATCAAGACGGTAAGTTAACCGCTCAAGAGTTGCAGAATATTCGTTTTGAATCATGGGCAGACAAGCTCACCGTTTCAACACAAAGACTCAATAATGATTTTCTTGCTGCAATGGCTGAAATTTGTCAGCTGCTACCAGGTGCTCAAGCGTTAATTGACTCGCTAACGGGGCGCGTCAATATGGGGATTATTACCAATGGATTTACCCAATTACAAACCATACGTTTAGAAAAAGTGGGCTTAGCTGATCGTTTTTCGCCTTTGGTGATCTCTGAAGAGGTTGGCGTAGCTAAACCGGATGTGGGGATCTTTAATCATGCATTGCAGTTGATGGGCAATCCCGATAAGGACTCTGTACTGATGGTGGGTGATAACCCGCATTCAGATATCTTAGGCGGCATTAATGCGGGTCTTCATACCTGTTGGCTTAATAGCAATGGAGCAGAGAAGCCTGACGGTATTAACCCGCATTATCAAGTGGGCTCTTTGTGCGAACTTCGCCAGATATTAGCGACAAAGCTGGTGGCTTAAAGCTTATTAACGCGTTAGCTTTGCTTTTCAAAATGCAGCAGACGGTTATTAGCAGGCATGGGGTAATCAGTGATTAACACTAGCCCCTGTTTTGCTGCGAGTTCAATAATCCACTCAATATCTCGAATTGCGCTTTGTGGGTTTTGCTCAAACAACCACTGATCGAAGTTGCGATTACTGTCGCTGCTGTATTGTCTGTGATAGTTAAACGGGCCATAAACGCAAAATTGTCCGTTAAGCGCCAAATGCTTCCCTAGTCCGTCAAATAAATCTTCGACCATAGACTTAGCCATAATATGCAAGGTATTAGCGGTAAACACCGCATCAATCTGGCCATTTTCGAGTTTATCTATTGGCCAATTTTCTGTGACATCAAGTACCAAGGGAGCGTGTAAATTGTCGCTTGGCTCTTGGGTTAACCAGGCATTGATCCCCGCGTGATAACAGAGTTGATCGCTGGTTTGCCAGGTGACATGGGGCAAGAGCTTGGCAAAGTAGACTGCATGCTGCCCCGTGCCACTACCAATTTCGAGTACTTGACTGGCTTGGCTAAAGCTATGCTCTAACACTGCACCTATAGCTGTTTTATTGTTTTCACAAGATTGAGAGTAAGGTAATGAGCTCACTGTTGATGCTTTGTTATCGAATTAGGCTTACTGTTTTACCGCGTCTATTAACTAAATTCAATGATTTGCTTAAGAAAGCGCTCTACTCAATAAATCATGCTGTTAACACGCAATATCCCCCGCAATAACCCTTAGGCGTTGTAGATAAAAAGCGTTAATATCTAAGCACAATTTTGAGGTTAACAGGCATTATTTTGGCTATAGAACAAAATGAGATCGTTTCACTCTTGAGTGAACTTGAGTGCAGAACTAATTTTTCAATCAAGAAAGTTACCGAGTACATGCTTCCTAAGTTGAAAGAACCGTTTTATCTGTATGTGGATGGCAAGCAAGCACAACTGGTGATCCGTCCCGCTTATGAAGTGTTTAAAGCTGACTTTAGCGCGATTGAAGGCGTGAATGTCAAAGACCAATATTGTCATTACTCTGAGATGACGCGATTTCCTAAACGAGTGCAAAAGAGCGTGAATGGTATTCACTACGGGTTAGCCTTTAGCTTCGGCTCTAAAGACGCTCTAAAAGCCTTTATTAAGAAACTGATAGCGATTAATCAAGGTCAGTAATCGTTAAAGCGGGAAAGGAGACTGCGTTGAGAAAAACCGATAAAAAAATTGATAACACTATTCGCATTATCCTGACTCAGGTTTGTGAGGCCGCTAAGGAGCAAGTTGCAGGGTTTATGTGGGTGACTCACCAAGTTAATTTTGCAAAAATGCCAGACAGCTTGATGATAAGCTTTATATTTGAGTCACAAAGCTTATTGGATAGGGCGATCCGCAGCGGTGAGACTGCACGAATACAGACATTGACCCAAAAGCTCTTGCAAGCAGAGGGTATAAGCTTGAACAAAGTCAATAAACAGTGCCGGTTTCACGTTGCGCCCGCTAAATAAAGCGTGCTTATTGCGTGTTAGCAGTCGTTCGTTGAAGTATTAGTAAACGTATTCGCAGTCGTTCGTTGAAGTATTAGTAAACGTATTCGCAGTCGTTCGTTAAAGTATTAGCAAACGTATGAACTGACGCATTAGCTTGGCTGCCCAACTTTGCATTCGCACTTATTTTAGCCGTTGCATTATCTTTTTTAGACCAGACACACCAATGGATGTTTGACTCCGTATGGAATGTTTAGAAACATTCTTATACTAAAATCTATATCTGCAGTTAACTTAATATGGTTTACACTGTTACATAATAAGTGATGAATAGGACAAGGAGTCGAATAGACATGGAGCCTAATAAGGTAAGGTCTCAAGAATCGATGCATGATTCTGATATTGAAGCGCTTTTATCTGACTTGAATCATAAGAGACTGAAGTTTTTTGCGTTAATGGTTGCAATTATCGCAGGCATTCCAGCAGGGTTTTATGGTGCACGCTGGGTCTACCAATTGTTTTTTCCCGCAAACTAGTGACTGGCTTAAGTTAAAAGCTTAAGCATTTGTTTCAGTCTAAAAGAAGCGCCCAGTTATTGAGTATAAAAAACCCTACTTATCGCTAAGTAGGGTTTTTAGTTTATTAGAGCTTTTATTTAAGTTTTAATTTAACCTACTTTAAAGGCGCCTTATTCACTTTGTGTTAGCTACTTTGTGTTAACTACTTGGCTTTAGCCGCGCAGTTGAACTCACCGCTGTAGTCAAAGTTAAAGTGGAACTTAGTAAAGCCTTCAGTACCCGCTTTAGTTTCTTGTTCTTTTTCTGTAGAAAGACCAGTGATGCCGTTGTCTACACAGCGGAACGCTTCATCTAGTGTTGCAGATGCAAACCAAACGCCACCTTTTGCTTGTGCTTCTGGTGCTACAAGCTTAAACACTTCAGCATTCGGGAATGCCAATGATGCATCACCTTGGTTGTCTGCTAGCGAGTCTTCTAGATAGTATTGCACTAACTCACGGTTATTAAATGCCGCTTCTTCTTTAACTAGAACGGCTTTATCAACACCTGGCATTTTCACGTTAGACGCGCGGTAGTTGTTAGTAATGACATAGATTTCTGCATCATCAGCAATTTCAACGCCGTTATAAGTTAGGCTGTCAATCTGCTCACTAGTGGTAGTCTCATACTCAAAGCCATTAATCTTGATGTACTTTGATTCGTTTTCTACGTTTACAGTGTACTTCAGTAGGCCTTCACCAGCTTGGCTGAAACCACCAAAGAATACGTCAAAGTTATAGCCTGGGAATGATTCATTTAGGAAGCGTTCATCAGCTGCTAAAGGTAGGCTGTTGTATGCGTTTGAGTTAACCCACTCAATCCAGTTCTTCATATCAGAACCCGTCATCTTCAATACAGCTGGTGTATTGTTATCAAATACATAGATATCAGCAACAGATGCGTTAGTTAGCTCGCCTTCTTGGATGTTGGTAAAGTCTTGTGGACCGTTACGGCCAGACTTGAAAGGTGCAGAAACTGACAAGAAGATAGCGTCGTCAGCAGCATCTTTAAACTCACCTTCAGCTTTCCACTTCATTAACTGGTGCAGTTGCGCTTCGTTAACAACCTGAATAGATAAATCAGGTACCACTTGTGGGAAGAAACTGTTCATGTTCACATCGATTGAAGCAATAGATGTAGACATGTAATCAATCGTGCCTTGGTGCTCTTTAGCCACTAAGTCTTCGATGATTGGGTCAGAGCTGTTTGGTACTAGTGAACGAAGCTCTGAAGTTGACTGAGTATGGTCAACGCTCCAGCTTTCGCCGTTATCTTTAGTTGTTAGGGTTAAGTCGATAACACCTAACTTAGCGCCCCAGAAACCAGGCATAACAGCTGGAACACCATTAATTAGACCAAGCTTAGCATCGACACCTTCGATTTCACCGTATTCACCCGTTGTATTTGGGAATTCACGGTGATCGTGGCCAAACATGATTGCATCAATATTATCGACATAGGCAAGGTGTAATGTTGCGTTTTCAGCAAACTCATTGTCATTGTCATTTAGACCTGAGTGAGGAATCGCAACAATAATGTCTGCGCCTTCAGCTTTCATCTTAGGCACATAATGTTCAGCAGTTTTCTTGATGTCAGACACCATCACATTACATTTTAGTAATGATGCATCCCAGCCCATAATGTTTGGCGGGGTAAAGCCAATTACACCCACTTTAATTAAGTAAGACTCGCCGTTACTGCTCTTAAATTCACGATCTAAGATCACATATGGCTCATACTTATGCTCAGCTTGGTCGTAGAACTCTTCAGTAATGCGAACTTCACACTCTTGTGCAGCATTGCTTACTTTCTCTAGCGAGTTATCAACTTTCCATACGTTAGCACTCACATAAGGGAAGTCTGAACCTTTAAGTGACTCATCAAGGAACTCTAGGCCGTAGTTAAACTCATGGTTACCCAAGTTAGCGGCATCGTATTGCAATTCATTCATTGCTTTGTAAACAGGGTGAGTATTTTCTTTAACGTGCTCAGTACCCAGCGACGCCATATAGTCGCCCATTGGGCTACCTTGGATTAAATCACCATTATCAAACAGCATGCTGTTTTGAACTTCATCACGCGTTGCTTCGATAACCAAAGATGTACGTGCTAAGCCCCATTCAGGTAACTTAGTTTCGTTGACTTCTTCGCTGACAAAGTAATTGTACGGCATCACGTTGGTGTGGATGTCAGTCGTCTCCATCAGGCGAACGCTGATGGTATTGTCTTTATTATTGTCATCATCATTATCGAGCCAATCACAGCCAGTGAGTCCCAGTGATGAAGCGATAACAACGGCTAGCACTTTCTTATTTAACATATCCATAACTCTTATATTTGTTTAGACCCCGAGAAGGAGTGCTCCTTCCCAAAAAACTAATAGGTTTATTTTTGGCATAACTCACTATTAGCGGGGTCAGAGTATAAAGATAATTGATGAGAGATTTGTGATCTTGACTGGGTTTCGCTTGTATCAATTTGTTGCGCTATGTTCTACTGGTTAGTTGGTTTAAGGGTGGTGTAAATGTCTATTTTTCCGAGTATTCTTAGATGTTGTAGCTGGCGTAAATAATGGCGAACGACATTTTTATGGCACAAAAAAAGACACGCTAAATACGTGTCTTTTTATTGAGCATTAACGCGTTACTTAGCTAAAAAACCACGGCTGCGTAGCAGTGGGTCAATGCCCGCTTCTTTACCACGGAACTGCTTGTACAGTTGCATCGGATCCTCGCTGCCACCTTGAGAAAGAATGTTATTTCTAAATGCATCGGCAGTGGCTTTATCGAAAATACCATTCTCTTTAAAGGCCTCAAACGCATCGGCGCCTAAAATATCAGACCAGATATAGCTATAGTAGCCAGCAGAGTAGCCGCCAGAGAAGATGTGTGAGAAATAAGTACTGCGATAGCGTGGTGCTATTTCAGTGATAAGTCCCATATTGTTTAGCGAATCGGCTTCAAACTTAGCCGCATCTTTTGGCGTGAAGTCAGTCACTGTGTGCCAATCTAAGTCAAGCTTAGTCGCAGCCATATATTCAACGGTGGCAAAGCCTTGGTTGAACTTGCTTGCGGCTTGAATTTTCTTTACGAGCTCTTGCGGGATCACTTCGCCTGTTTTGTAGTGTGTTGCAAATTGCGCAAGCACTTCAGGTTGCGTCATCCAGTTTTCCATCACCTGTGATGGGAACTCAACATAGTCACGTGGCACAGAGGTACCTGCTTGTGAACGATACTCAACGTTTGAGAGCATACCGTGCAGCGCATGACCAAATTCATGAAATAGCGTGCTAGCTTCATCGAATGTTAACAATGCAGGCTCATCACCCGCTGGGCGAGGGTAGTTAAGCACGTTGACGATGATTGGCGTAGAGTCAGTGCCATCCATGTTGTACTGTTGACGATAAGAGTTCATCCAAGCGCCGCCACGTTTGCTATCGCGAACAAAATAGTCGCCCATAAAGATAGCCAATAGCTCGCCATTTTTATCAAACACTTCCCAAGTGCGTACTTCATCATTGTACTTAGGTAGATCGGTACGCTCTTTTACCGTGATCCCGAATAAGCGGTTAGCGGTATAGAACACACCTTTAAGGGTATTTTCTAATGAGAAGTAAGGACGGGTTTGTTGCTCATTAAAGCTATATTTAGCCACGCGGATCTTATCTGAATAATACCACCAGTCCCAGGCCGCTAGCTTAAAGTCACCGCCTTCGTCGTTGATAAGCGCTTGCATGTCAGCCACTTCAGCTTCTGCTTGTGACAATGCCGCTGGCCATACTTTGTTAAGTAGCTCATACACATTTTCAGGTGTCTTTGCGGTGCGCTCTTCAAGCACAAAGTGTGCATGGGTCTTATATCCCATCAGTTGAGCACGTTCGGCGCGAAGTGCTGCCATCTCGGCTAAGATTTTCTTGTTGTCATTAGCATTGTTGTTATTACCACGCTCTACATACCCCTTGTAGAGGGCTTCACGCAGATCGCGATTGTCGGCATAGGTAAGAAACGGGGTAATAGATGGACGTGACGTGGTAAATACCCACTTACCTTCGTGACCACGTTTAGTTGCAGTTTGCGCAGCAGTATTAATCACGTCATCAGGTAGGCCGGCTAAGTCAGCTTTGTTATCAATGACTAACTCAAATGCGTTGGTTTCAGCAAGTAGGTTATCGCCAAACTCTAGGCTAAGTTTGCCAATCTGTTCGTTAAGCGCCCGAAGCTGAGTCTTATCCGCTTCGCTCAAGTTAGCGCCGCCACGGGTAAATGACTTGTATGTGTCTTCTAACAGTTTTGCTTGAGCAACATTAAGAGACAAGCTGTCGCGTTGGTTATAAACCGCTTTTACTTTTTGAAAGAGGGCATCATTAAGCAAGATATCGTCGCTAGCAGATGACAGCATTGGCGAAACGTCTTTAGAGATGGCTTGCAGTTGCTCGTTAGTGTCTGCGCCCGTTAGGTTGTAAAACACGCTAGCCACTTTAGTGGTTAAGTTACCAGAGAACTCCATTGCTTCAATCGTGTTAGCAAAGGTTGGCGCTTCAGGGTTATCAATAATGGCCTGAATTTCAGCCTGGTGTTGTGCAATCCCCGCCTTAAATGCAGGTAAATAATGTTCAGGTTTAATTTTGTCAAAATCAGGAATACCTAAATAGGTATCATACGGCTTGAAAAATGGGTTGCTGGCGTTATTGTCAATGATTTGCTGTGCAACAACATTAGGAGCGACTTGTATTTCAGCGCTGGTATTAGTGTTTGTATTTGAAGCGCCACATGCACTCAGTGCTAATGCGAGTGCGACGGCAGAAACGATTGGTTTGAGGGTTAATCCCTTCATATTTATATCCCCGAGTATGCTTGTTATCGTTTTTTGTCAATTGTATTGCATTGACGTTAACCCCTTTAAGTATCACGACTCAATGTGGTAAATCTATTGAAAATAGGTGTTGTTTGTAACAAATCGTGCGTTTAGCGATTTTTTACACGTTATTAGGCTTATTTATACTGTGCTATGTGAGTTTGATGAGAAAAAAGCAATCGAGTAACTTGAGAAAAACTGACTCTCGTATACCAAATATAGGGCTTAGCTGGAATAGGCTGATAAGCTAAGCGGCTAACCCGTAATAGGCCGCTTATGGGCTTACTTACAGAAAGTAAATTGAGCCTAACAGTATTTTCGTGATAGTAATCAATCCTTTCCTTGTAAATATTTGCAAGAATGGCGTACGTTTTTTTACGCGATAAGACTGATAACAATGCGAAATAACCAACCTGTGACCCAAACAGAAAAAAACCTCACCGATAACTGCATTTTGCTATCGACCACCAATCTCGATGGCAATATAAAATACGCGAATGAAGGCTTTATCAAGGTCAGTGGCTACAGTTTCGATGAGTTGCAACGCCAGCCCCATAATGTCGTTCGCCATCCTGATATGCCAGAGGCAGCATTTAAATCACTTTGGGAGCGAATTAAACAAGGTAAGCCATGGGTCGGTATTGTTAAAAATCGCACCAAAAACGGTGACCATTACTGGGTGAATGCATATATCGCCCCCGTCTATGAAAATGGCAAAATTCACGAGTACCAATCGGTGCGCCGTAAAGCCACGCCAGAGCAAATAAGCCGTGCCGAAGGGATCTATCAGGGGATTCAAGCGGGAAAAACACCTCAAGCATTACGTAAACCGCTGTTAGGTTTTGGCGTAAAACTATACGCATGGTTAATGTTGTCTGTTTTGTGTGCAGTGCTACTTGCTAGCTATTCACCAATAATGGCGGCTCTTGTGGTGGGCTCGGCTGCAGTTGTTGGACTTAAGCTGATCTTAAAACCCTTTAACCACTTGGTGGCACAGGCAACCAAAACGGTAGACGACCCATTAGCAACAGGGGTGTTTACTGGGCGACAAGATGAAATAGGTAAGGTGAGTTTTGCCCTGCAATTTCTACTCACCGAAACCGGTGGTGTGGTTGGACGTATGGCCGATTCTGCGGGTTCAATAGAGTCTCTTAGCGGCAGCTTAAACGACACGATCGCCAATACTCGCCAGCGTGCAGATAGCCAGAGCCAACAAACGAGCCAAGCAGCAACCGCAATGGAAGAGATGAGCGCTAGCTTTAATGAGGTGAGCCAAAACATTCATAATGCGGCTCGTGAAATGTCGATGAGTAACCAGTCGGCTGAAAAAGGCCATGAGTTACTCGTGCGCGTTATTGACTCTATCAATCAACTTAAAGATGAGGTGGGTAACTTTGCTTCAGTAGTCGCATCGATAGAGCAAGATAGCCAAGATATCAATAAGGTATTGGATGTGATTCGTGGTATTGCCGAGCAAACAAACCTGTTGGCATTAAATGCAGCCATTGAGGCCGCAAGAGCTGGAGAGTCGGGACGAGGCTTTGCCGTTGTTGCCGATGAAGTGCGTCAACTTTCAAGCCGAACTAGCGAGTCGACATCGCATATTGAAGCGATTGTGAGTAAATTTAGAGACAGCACTGAAAGGGCGGGTATAACAATGGCTGCAGGGCAACGTAAGGCTGAGCAGTCAGTGGAGCTTGCCAAGCAAGTCGATGAGTCTTTTGAAACGCTGCGTGAGTCTATCATTAAGATGAATCTAATGAGTGACGAAAATGCCTGTGCAATGACGCAGCAAACAACCGTAGCCAATGATATTAGCCACTCGATACAGGTGATAAGTGAGCTGTCGTTAGAGAGCTTGGAGCAAACAATGGATGCTACAGAGCGAGGCGAGCAGGTGTCGAGGCTATCGACCAAGACCCATAATTTGTCGAAGCAGTTTTGGGAGCAAAGCGTACAGAGAAAGATATGATTTAAAAGAAGGAAGAGCAGGTCATAGGTTCTAGGTCTTAGGTCTTAGGTTCTAGGACCTAGGTTCGAGGAAAAGTTTAAACGGTTAGGGCTAAGACGGATAATGCTGCTTTGTGTAGCTTGGGCTTTAGCCCATCGTTCCTGTGATTTAGATTAAGATGGTACAAGCTGGTGGGTGAACCGTAGTGCTAATCGCTACGGTTCACCCTAACGTGTATCACTAACTTGGATGTTTGCTGGCTCGATACTTGTGTCTTAGCGCAGGTAGAGCTTCAAGTGAACATAGCAGTAGTCCGGTCCATATCAAGGCGAAACTCACCGCTTTAACCTGATCAAAAACTTCATTAAATAAAATAACAGCAATAAGGAATTGTAAGCTAGGTTCGATATATTGCATTAGCCCTATCATTGACAAGCTTGTCGCCCTGATGGCCAGCGCAAAGAAGACTAGAGGCATTAACGTTACAGGAGCTGAGCCAATATACAGCAGCAATACCGATGTCTGTCCTGATAACGCAGAAGATATTGCCACACTTTGATCTGAACTCCACAACCAGACTAAATAGATCGCGGCAAATGGCATTAATAGAGCGGCTTCAACAGTGACAGAGGTCAGTGAGTCAAAGCGAATAAATTTTTTGCACAAGCCGTAGAGTGCAAAGAAACTGCCCATACTGAGTGCAAGCCATGGAAGTTCTCCATAGCTATAGACCATATAGCTGATACCGCAGAACCCCAAAAATACCGCCATTTTTTGTGCTGCAGTTAATTTATCTCCAAGAAACAGTACACCCAAGCCGATAGCAAAAAGTGGGTTAATAAAAAAACCTAAGCTGGCTGCAAGCACTTGTCCATGGGTGATAGCCCAGGTAAAGCTGTACCAAGAGACGCACATAATCAGTGATGCCAACCCACACAGCAGCACAGACTTTTTGTCGGCTTTAAGCTGTGAAATAGAAGGCATCTTGCGACCCATAAGTAGGAATACCACTATCATAAAAGGGACTGAGAACAAGATCCTAAACGCCAATAATTCATTAATATTGGCATTTGGCAAAAAATGATAATAGAGCGGCATCAAGCCCCATAATAGAAACGAGAAAGCAGCAAGTGCGTTGCCTTTAAATGTAGAGGCAGCGTTTTGTGAGGTTGTGGATTGCATATGAATTTGGCTAGAACGGATTAGGCTATGAAAGGCGCTATTTTCTCATTAGCTGAGCGCAAAGAGTGTGATTTATATCACTTTGTGCTGTTGATTCAGTAGTTAAGTAAGGTATCGATGTTGCTAAGGATTGAGCTTAGTCGAACTGTTTTATCGTTTAGGCCCCCAGTGTCAATGTCTTACGAGGAAACAATCTAAAGTCGCTATTTATCACCTGAAGTGCAGCAAATAAGTTAACGGTTACCGCTAGTCTTGGAGAATGTAGATGAATTAGTCGTCAAATTCATAAGCTTTAAGATTGATGCTTGAGCTGAGTCAATACAAACCATAAGTAAAATGAATACTGGAAATGAAAATTTACCCCAAGAAAATATATTTGCTTGAGTCGCATCAACACCTACGCTCTCTATTAATAAAATCGATAAAAATGTAGAAACTATACATACCAAAAAAATGCGAGTGATGTTTTTAATTTTGCTCATAGCGGTAAAGTACTCAGCTGATAAAGAATGATATCTGTAAGGGAACAGACGACAAGTGATAATTTATTACCGGGCGGTTGAAAATCCAGCTAATAATCATGGGTGTCACAGTTAATTCTCGTTGTGATTAACTTCTCGAATAACATGATGAATCCTCCTTGAAAACATCGAACAGCTTATTATCCTGCGTCTCGGATAAATATTAACCGCTGATTGATTTGCACTCAACATATCAATGTAACCTATTGATGTAAAGCGAGTATTTTTCAGTGTTTTGACGTTTGCAGCGAGCCTCTGTAACGTCTGCACATAAGCTCGTTTCTTCAGGTCTGACCCATAGGGAGTTGGGAGTGTCATTATGAGGTAAGGTTCATCTGTGACCATCTGAGCACATCATTCGATTATCCCTGCTGCCGCGTCGCTGAGCTTTTTACTCAAAGGTAAGCACTTTTTAGGCAATGCCTAAAGTGCAGCTGCTAAATCAAGCTATCATCTGCTAATTTTCGGGTTTTTATTTAGTACATTTGCTAGAATCCCTCATTATTTTTTTGGCTGCGTTTTTTGCTGCCACACTCTTTATAAACTGATGGCATTTACTGAAGCTATTTAGTGGCGGGTGTAACGGAAGCTTAGTGACCGTTTTCATTGATGGCTTTCATAGGCCAACTTTACGGACTTATCACTGTCCCGTCGTCACTGGTACGTTTTCCAATGGACTGTTGTATCAAACCGTTCAGTTTCTAACAGAGTATTCAAGTTTTACTATTTAAAGGCAGGCTATGACCGTTCTTCTAATGACTCCACCTATGACCCAGCTCAATACGCCTTATCCGGCAACAGCGTATTTAACGGGTTTTTTACGCTCTCGAGGTTATGAGGCGGTGCAGCGAGATCCTGCTATTGAGCTTTTCCTAGAGATGATGACAGCGCCTGCGCTGGAGGTTATTCGTCAGCATGTGGAAGAAAACTACGAGCATTTTGAAGATGATGAGCTGCCTGATGTTATTTTCAATTTTCTGGCCGAGTATGACCGCTATCACCTTGCCGTTGAACCTGCTATTCGCTTTTTACAAGGCAAAGATCCCAGTCTTGCACTGCGTATTAACTCGCGCCGCTTTTTACCTGAAGGCCCTGCGTTTGACACGATTGCCCAGATGGAAGCGGTATCTGGCGATGTGTTGCAAGCGGCTTTTGGTAATCTTGGTGTACAAGATAAAGCCAAATATTTAGCCACGCTGTTTATTAACGACTTATCGAACGTTATCACTCAAGGGGTTGATCCTTACTTTGAAGTCAGCCGTTATGGCGAGAAGCTTGCTGCGGCCAACCCAAGCTTTGATAACCTTTACGATACCTTGATGGACGAGCCAAGTTTTAGCTCAGAAATTCTAGAACAGTTAGTCGAGCAATATTTAGAAGAAACCCAGCCTAATGTGGTCGCATTAACCGTGCCTTTCCCTGGCAATATGTTGGGCGCGCTGCGTATTGCACAAACCTGTAAAGCCATCAATCCAGAGCTTCCTATTGTAATGGGCGGCGGTTTTATCAACACCGAGCTACGTGCGCTTAAAGATCCCCGTGTGTTTGAGTTTGTTGATTTTATCTGTCTTGATGATGGCGAGCGTCCATTTATTACCTTGCTTGAATATTTCCAAGGACAGCGTGAGATTGATGATTTGGTGCGTACCTATTTCCTTGCTGAGGATGAAAATGGCGAGCCTTACGTACACTTTAACGAAAACACTGAGCTGCACGATATTCCGCAAACCGATGTGGGTGCACCTGTGTATGACGGCCTGCCATTAGGTGAATATCTATCTTTGTGTGAAATGCTTAACCCAATGCACCGCATTTGGAGCGACGGACGCTGGAATAAACTTACCATCGCCCACGGCTGTTACTGGCGTAAATGTAGCTTTTGTGATGTCAGCTTAGATTATATCGACCGTTTTGATGCCGCTAGCGCCGATGTGTTGGTGGATAGAATAGAGCAATTGATTGAAGAAACTGGTGAAACAGGTTTCCACTTTGTCGATGAAGCGCTACCGCCAAAGCTTTTGTTTACACTCGCTAAGCGTTTAATTGAGCGCAATGTCGTGATCAGCTGGTGGGGCAACATTCGTTTTGAGAGAACCTTTAGCCAAGCGCGTTGCCAGTTACTCGCTGATTCTGGCTGTATCGCAGTGAGTGGTGGCCTTGAGGTGGCGTCAGATCGTCTGTTGAAACTGATGAAAAAAGGCGTGAGCGTTGAGCGCGTTGCCCAAGTCACCAAAGCCTTTAGTGATGCCGGCATATTGGTTCACGCTTATTTGATGTACGGTTTTCCGACTCAAACGGAGCAAGAAACGGTTGATTCGCTGGAAATGGTACGTCAGATGATGAGTCAGGGGTGTTTTCAGTCTGCATACTGGCACCGTTTTGTGGCGACTATCCATAGTCCTATCGGTATTAATCCTGAGCAGTTTGGTATTACGCTTTGCGAGCGCCCTGAGATTTTATTTGCTGAAAACGATGTCGACTTTACAGATCCAACGGGCACAGATCATGAAATGCTCGGCGAGGGGCTGCGTAAAGCGATTTACAACTATATGCACGGTATTGGTTTTGAGCAGCCGATGAGCTTTTGGTTTAACCAAAAAGTGGCTAAAACGCAGATGAAGAAAGATCTGATCTCAAAAGCGATTAATAATCTAATTGAAACTAGCGAAGACTAATCGTCATTCTCTAGCTAAATAGCGATAAGTTTTAATGCTAAAAGGCCACTTTCTGCTGCAGAAAGTGGCCTTTTCATTTTTATAAATAAACGCTTATGAAGTTATAACCATAAATCTAGTGCTATCAATCTAGTGCTATCAATCTAGTGCTATCAATCTAGTGCTATCAATCTAGTGCTATCAATCTAGTGCTATCAATTTAGTGCTATCAATATAGCGCTATCAATATAGCGCTATCAGTACAGCGTTAGCGATAACAGGCTAGCTGCAGCTCATTAGCTAAAAATCATTAGTTATATGCGTTTAAGCATTCAACGATTAAATCAACAAAACCTTGTCGATCGAGTTTACATAACACTTGAGTATTGTGAGGATTATTGGTCAATTGGTAACGATCCACTACCGTCATGCCTTGGGTGTATTCGCCCTTAGTCTCTACGCCAACCCAGCAGTCGTATGAGGTGAATAGCTCAGGTTTAAGTAGCCAAGCGATAGTACAAGGGTCGTGTAGTGGAGCGCCCTCAAAGCCCCACTTAGGATCTCTGTGGTAGATCATAAAGAAGTCGAGCAACTCTGCAACGCACTTGGCTACAGGGTTAGGTATTTTACGAATACGCTCAATATCTTCATCCATAATTTGTGCTTGGTGAGTTATATCAAGGCCACACATGGTGATAGGAATACCAGACTTAAACACCATGTCGGCGGCTTCTGGATCAACAAAGATATTGAACTCAGCTGCTGGTGTCCAGTTACCCGCTTCGGCAGCGCCGCCCATCAACACGATCCGCTCTACCTTGCAATGAAGTTCAGGGTAGGTCGCTAAAAACAGTGCGATATTGGTTAACGGCCCAGATGGCACTAGCGTTACCGCTTCGTCACTTTCACGTACTTTTTGCGCCATCAGCTCAATGCCTGATATCGATTGCGGTGCAAAAGCTGGATCGGGCAGTTTTGGGCCATCTAAGCCACTTTCACCATGCACATTGTCGGCAATAATCAGCTCACGAGCTAACGGCTTAGGTGCGCCTGCGGCAACGGGGATATCGTGACGCTCAAGTAAGGTTAAAATACGCAGCGCGTTGTTTAAGGTTTTATCGGGAGTTTGATTGCCTGCGCTGGTGGTTACCGCTAAAGGATTAAGCTTATTGCTGCTCATTGCTAAAATTAATGAAATGGCATCATCATGGCCAGGATCGCAGTCAAGAATAATCGGGGTAACTTTATGGGAGTGTTGGTTGTGTAGAGTAGGGCTCATTGTTAGGCTCCGCAAAATGAAGGTTTATTAAAATGTTATTTCGATTCTTGCTAAGCATCCTAGAGCGTTATTAAGCCAAATACTGTGACTGAGTAATCGCTTTTAAGCTGCTGATTCATAAGCTGCTGAATCAATAGTGCGGTTTTGCTCTATCCACAAAAAGGCCCTTAGCTATGCACTATGCTAAGGGCCGGTTTTGTATTAAACGGCTTAGTCTAAACGCCTATTGCAATGACGTTAATAGCCAGCGGTCTCGCTACCAGCTCGGCGAGGGTCGCTCGCGCCAAAAATACCTTGTTCAGTAACCATAATCGATTGCGTCGAACCCATGGCATTATTCACTTTGACCTCATGACCTTTGGCTTTAAGTAAGGTCTGTGTATCTCGATTGAGCGTATGCTCAACCCGCAGCACATCTGGCAGCCATTGGTGATGAACGCGCGGCGCATTGGTGGCCTCGGCAATATTTAAATCGTGGTCAATCACATTCATGATGATCTGCATCGTAGTGGTAATAATGCGTGATCCCCCTGGGCTACCAGTGACGATATAAGGTTTGCCATCTTTCATCACAATGGTTGGGCTCATCGAGCTTAAAGGACGCTTGTTTGCCTCTACCGCATTCGCTTCACCGCCAACCAGACCATAGCCGTTAGGCACGCCCGGTTTAGCCGAAAAGTCATCCATTTCATTATTGAGTAAAATCCCCGTGCCTTTAGCTACTAGGCCTGAGCCATAGCTAAAGTTGAGGGTATAAGTGTTTGATACAGCATTGCCCCATTTATCCACCACAGAGTAATGTGTGGTTTGATTGCTCTCATAGGGGGCAAGTTTGCCGGGCTTAATGTCAGTGCTTGGCGTAGCCTTATCTAATGAGATTTGCTTGGCTAATTGCTTAGCGTAATCCTTACTCACTAATGCGTTAACAGGCACATCATAAAAATCAGGGTCGCCTAAGTATTCGCTGCGGTCGGCATAGGCGCGTTTCATCGCCTCAGTCATCAAATGCAAGGTGGCTGCCGTGTTAAGGCCAAGCTCTTTTATGGGGTAGCCTTCTAGCATATTGAGCATTTCGATAATGTGAATGCCGCCCGATGAAGGCGGTGGCATAGAGACTACTTGATAACCTCGGTATTCACCGACAACGGGCTCACGCTCAATAACCTTATAGTGTTTAAGATCGCCTAAGGTCATGATCCCGCCGGCAGATTGGATGGCGTGAACCAGCTTTTCAGCAGTCTCGCCTTGATAAAACCCTTTACTGCCTGATTTAGCAATCAGTGACAGTGAGTGCGCTAATTCTGGCTGCTTTAATAGTTCTCCGGTTTGGTAGTCACTGCCATCGGCTTTGTAAAAAATCTCGGAAGAACTCGGCCATTGGGCGATGCGGCGTTTAAGGCCAGATAAAGAGGCATGCAGATCTGGGGTGACTTTAATTCCGTCTTTAGCCAGGTTAATCGCAGTTTGAGTCACCTGTTTCATGGTCATGGTGCCGTATTTTTCTAATGCAAGCTCCATGCCCATCACTGTGCCCGGTACGCCGACAGCTAAACCGTGTTCACGGCTTAACTTATTCACTGGGTTACCTTGTTCATCGAGGAAAGTATCACGATGGGCTTTAGCGGGCGCCATTTCGCGATAATCGATAGCGATGGTTTTATTAGGCTCGCTTAGGTGAACTAGCATAAAGCCACCGCCACCGATGTTACCCGCTCTTGGCAGTGTTACAGCCAAGCTAAAACCAACAGCCACCGCGGCATCAACCGCGTTGCCGCCTTGTTTTAAAATTTCAACCCCCGCCTGAGTCGCAAGCGCCTCCTGACTCGATACCATGCCATGCTGTGCCCAAATAGGTTGAGCGGTCGCCATATGGCTATAAATCGATGTTTCTTTAGCTGTTGCTTGTAATGGGAAACATGCAGCAAGCGTTAGAGTAGTCAAGGGGATAGCCATCGAAATGGTGAAGGCTAATACTTTAAAGCCAGATATTTTAGGGTAAGAAGTTTTAAAGTCTGAGGTTTTAAGGGCTAGGGTCTTGTCAGCTAGAGTCTTAAAAGCGCGCATTTTCAATCCTTTGTATTTATTGTTATTGCCCAAATATGATGATTAACGGTTATAAAAGCAAGGAAACGAGTGAGTCGTAGTCGTCACAGAAGTGGCGCTAAATGTTGTTGATTGAAACCTGTGTGGTTCAAATATCGTGACAGCAATGTGACGTTTATTGGTGTTAAATGCAAGTCGATGGGAAAAATCCTAGCGAGTTTGTATTATGAGCGGATTAACAAAGCAATGAGGCGGGTTATTATATGTTTGCAGATCTTTGGTTAATGGGTACTGCGCTGTTAGCTTACACTATTAAGTGCGCACTATAATTTCACAATAGTAAGTCCAAAATAGTAAGTCAAAATAGTAAGCCCACGATATTGTATGTTTACACCATAAGTAAAACTACTGAGGCAACGTGGTTAGCTTAAACGATGGGCAAATGTAACAGTAATAGCCATATTAACCATAACAGTAACGGCAAAGGGAGATGAGTTTGGATAAACATGCTGCAGCGACAAGTGAGGAGGGGACCGCCCTGTATGAGGTTGATCTCATCGATGCTATCGACAAGGTGCCTGCCAACACTTGGAATGCGCTCATGCACGATAGTAATCCATTTAATCAGCATCAATACTTGGCAGCGCTTGAGTCAAGCGGCTGTGTTGGCAGTCAAAGTGGCTGGACCCCGTTACATGTAATCATTAGGGAGACGACAACGGATGAGAGTCGCCGCGTTATAGCGGTGATGCCTTTATATATTAAAAGCCATTCTTATGGTGAATACGTTTTTGATTGGGCCTGGGCAGAGGCGTATGAACGCCACCAGTTGCCCTATTATCCCAAGTTAGTATCAGCCATTCCGTTTACGCCAGTAACAGGAATGCGCCTCGGAGTCGCTAAAGACGCTAGTATTGAGGCTCAGCAAGCCCTCTGGCAGCTTATTAACCAGACTCTGAATAACTGCTTATCTGAGTATGGTTTTTCTGGCTGGCATTGTTTGTTTCTACCTCAATCACAGTTTACTGATTTTTCAAAGCAGGACAACTTACAGCGTTTAGGCACTCAGTTTCATTGGTTTAATCGCGAGTACGATGACTTTCAAGCTTTTTTACAGTCACTTACGTCGCGTAAGCGAAAAGACATTAATAAAGAACGACAAAAGCTCTCGCCTTTAGGCCTGAGCTTTGAGTTTATTGAAGGAGAACAAATTTCTGCCGATCTGTGGAAGATGTTTTATCGCTGTTATCAGCAAACTTATGCTAAACGTTCTGGGCATTATGGTTATCTTAACCTGGCATTTTTTGAGGCGTTAGCTAAGACCATGCCCGAGTCAATCGTGCTTTTAGTGGTTCGTAATCAAGATAGAGAGTGTATTGCGTCTGCACTGTACTTTAAAACAGAGACTCATTTATATGGCCGTTATTGGGGCTGTTTAGTTGAAGTAGACGGCTTACATTTTGAAACCTGCTATTACCAAGGAATAGCGTATTGTATTGCCAATAAGCTACAGGTATTTGATGCGGGAGCTCAGGGAGAGCATAAAGTCCCAAGAGGGTTTGAGCCGGTGGAGACTTTCTCAAATCATGAAATCTGCCATGATGAGTTTAGACTGGCAATTGACAGTTTTACTCGTCAAGAAGCTGAGAATACAAAGATTTATATGCAGCAACTTAAGTCAAAACTGCCATACAAAAACAGAGCCTAACGAGGCTCTGTTTTATCACAATTGAATGCGACGGCTATGGCTATGGCTGAGTCTGCTATTGCTAATGGCGAACTAAGCATGAACTCAGCGCCAACTAATCATGAACTCACACCAGCTAAGCGCTAACTAATACCAACTAAGCATTAGCCAAGCGCTAACCAGAGGCCCACACCTATCATCAGGCTACCTGCAATACGGTTCATCCATTTTATGTTATCACCGCGGCTTAAGAATATTCTTAAGCTTTTTCCACCTGCGGCGTAAGCCATCATACTGGTTAATTCGGTAAATAGAATAATGCTGACTAGCGCCAAAAGTTGCGGCGCGACTTCACGCTCAACACTAATAAATGGCGGCAATAATGACACCATAAACGCCCAGCCCTTAGGATTAGCGATTGCGGTGAAAAAGCCTTGAGAGATAAGTTCAAGGTTACTGACGCTAGATGTTTGTTGACCTTCAACAATCGCCATCTTTCCCCTTGAACGCCACATATTAATGCCGATGTAGACCAAATAGAGTCCGCCAGCCCATTTAAGAATTGAAAACAGCTCAGGATAGTTAAGCATGATGCTGGCAACGCCCATGACTGCAGCGACGGCCACCAAGGCGACGCCAACGAGCTCACCAAGCATCATCCATAGCGTGCGGCGAAAGCCAATACTCATACCTAAAGTCATGGCAAGAGTCATGCACATTCCCGGGGTAATGGAGACAAAAAAGAAGGTCGGTAAAAACACGGCTAATAAAGTTAAATCTGGCATTATTTAATTCAAATCGAGATTAATCGAGCATGGATAGAAAAAGGTGGCACAGTGTAGAGAATAAACGCGAGTTAGGGTAGAGCTGAGAGCATAAAAACCAGTCGGTGAGCTAGTTTTTAGTCATATAAAATAGCGCTCCTAAGCACGTACGGTTTAGCCAGCATTAGCTGGCTCTTTTGAATTCAATCTGTCAGCGCCCAAAACAAAGATCTTTAGAACTGAGATTTTTTGGTTTGTGTTACCAAATAGCGAATTCTGGATCGTAGCTTTAGAGTTATCAATCGCCTGCAGCGGGTGCTGGACAGGACGTCCGAATATCGTGATCACATGGTCAATGATGTTCCCTACATCATAATGACATTTCCCATATCCCTATGGGTCAGATGTGAAGGAACGACCTTATGTGCAGACACTGCCGTGACACGCAACAAGTCCATCCTTGGAAGCTCGGCCATGACGAATAGCATCCCTGCTAAAAAGCCAGTTCGGCATCCTGCCTCTCGTTCGAAAACTTGATAACTCCGTTACCTCTCACCAAAACATGGACGGTCACGGCCGTATCTACACTTGATAATTGGCGCCTTCATTTAGCCATGGTGGTTCGATTTCTAAATTGAAAATGCCCCAAAACGTGTTTGCCTTTGCGTAAAGGTGGAACTAATCGCCTCCAGCGGGGGAATGTGCAGATACTGCTGAGGCTCGCTGCGAGCACGTCCTTGTGAGCTCAACGAAAACGTCCCTGTTTTCGACGGCCTCAGCCGCATCTACACTGGTAATTGGTGCCTTCATTTGGGCCGTATAGGTTTGAGTACTAGCTTGGAAATGCCCCAAAGCTTGTTAAAGCAAAATATTAATCACCGATTTTATTCTAGGGTTAACGATAGAAAAAATAATGAATGAGCAAAAACTATCTAATAATCCAACCTGTAGCGGACAAAGGTCACAATAACCCTTGCACTATCACTACGAAAACTAGCTTGCGCTTCAGTCGATTTAATGAAGCTAGGAAAGCGAACTATTTAATGGTAATCCTAACTTTTACATAGACAGTATGGTTGCTTTTTAGTAGAACTAAGTGCGACATTTTTAATGTAACTTATTAATATTAAATTAGGTTTCTGACTATTAGAAATCTTTGCTGGGGGCGAAATGATTAATCGAGGTTCAGAGTGGAATCGATGGGAACCGCATATACATACACCTGAAACTGTTTTCAATAATCAGTTTAAGGGAAACGACCCATGGGGGAATTATCTAGACGGACTTGAGAAGATATCTCCTAGAGTTAGAGTTCTGGCAATAACCGATTACTACTTGACTGACAAGTATGAAAAAATTGTTGAATATAAAAGGGGTGGCAGATTACCTGATGTTGATCTTATATTTCCAAACGTGGAGTTGAGACTTGATATATCAGCAAAATCAGGGTTTGTTAATATACATCTCCTCGTTTGCCCTGATGATACAGATCATGTTGAACAGCTAAGTAGATTTTTGTCACGGTTAACTTTTGAAGCACATCAAGATACATTTTCATGCACAGCGAATGACCTTACCCGACTTGGGAAGCTGTGTGATCCCAATATTAAAGATAACCGAAAGGCGCTTGAGCATGGAGCAACCCAATTTAAAGTAAATTTTTCTTCCCTTAAGACGAATTATGCAAAGAGTGATTGGGCAAAGAATAACATTCTATTAGCTGTTGCTGGTGCCCAGTCTGATGGAACTTCCGGTGTTCGAGAAAGCGCTGATGCCACTATAAGAAGGGAAATAGAGAGTTTTTCACATATTATCTTCTCTAGTAGTGCCGCTCAGAGAGATTTTTGGCTTGGAAAGAAAAAACTATCTCCGAGAGAAATTCGACAGCAGTATAGCGGACTCAAACCATGCCTTCATGGCAGTGACTCCCATGGGTTCAAGAACCTGGGTGTTCCAGCAGAGGAACGGTATTCATGGGTAAAAGGAGAGCTGATATTTGATTCACTACGTCAAGCATGTATTGACCCTGAAGGTCGAGCATATGTTGGTAGTGAACCACCTGTGTCAGCAAGTCCATCTCAAGTAATTTCCAGCGTATCTATTGTAAATGCTCCTTGGTTAAAAACGGCAGATATACCATTGAACCCGGGGCTCGTAGCCATAGTCGGTGCAAGAGGATCTGGCAAAACAGCTTTAGCAGATATGATTGCAGCGGGTTCAGACTCTATTCCTCTCGATGCGTGGGCTGCTGATGAAAACTCAAGTGCATCCTTTTTAACTCGAGCGAGACCGCTCCTAGCTGATGCACAAATAACTACCACTTGGGCTGGCTCTGATGAAAATACTAGATTTTTAAATGGAAAAGATGCGCAAACTAGTTGTTCATATCCCCGAGCTAGATACCTTTCTCAACAATTCGTGGAAGACCTGTGTTCTTCAAAAGGGGTTTCAGATGGGTTGATCGAGGAAATTGAAAGGGTGATTCTAGAATCTTATCCATGGGAAGATCGTGACGGTGCAGTAAGCTTTCCTGAGTTTAGGAGTATTAAAACCAGCCGTTTTCAAAAGGTTCGCGAACGAGAAGTCAATTCTATTGCTGATTTGTCAGATAGGATCGCAAATGAAATTGAGAAGGATAAAGAAATATCTAATTTGGAACTAGCTGAACGTCAAAAAAGAAAAACACTTGAAGGTTACAATTTTGATAAAGGTAAGTTAGTTGAAAAAGTAACCGAAGCCGAAAAAGCACATCATAAAAATATTAGTGAAGTAGCTGAAAGAAAGAGAGAAGTTGTAAATGACCTGAAAGCTTCCTTAAGAGCCTTAGAATCTCTTCAGGATGAGGTTGCAAGTACACGCGACCATTTAGCTCCAGAAAACCTTAGGGCTATCAAAGAAAAGTATGAAAGAAGTGGACTTAATCCCGAAGAGTGGGATGAGTTTCTTCTTATTTATAAAGGGAATGTAGATTCTGACTTGTCGCTTTATATATCAAACGTTAAAAAGAAGATAACTCGACTTGAAGGCCCTGAAGCCGAGATTGATAATCAACAAATACCACCAATAGCTGAAGGCATGGATTTAAACTCGCTTACTCTAAATGTACTTTCTGCAGAGGTGGGAAGACTAGAGAAGCTCTTTTGTGAAGATGAAGCAGTCGCAAAAAATTTCAAAGCTCTCACTACAAGAATCAGAAAAGTGACTGCAGAGGTTAAATCAATAGTAGTAAAGCTTGATGATGCAAAAGGTGCAAAGGCAAGATGGAAAGCATTGCAGGAAGATCGCGATGTTGCATATTTTAGAATATTTGAAGCAATCATTTCTGAACAAAATGAGTTAGCAAAGCTATATGCACCACTTATGGAAAGAATAGAGAATACGACTGGCACCCTGAAAAAATTAGGTTTCAATGTCAAAAGGGTGGTTGATATAGACATGTGGGCTGGTTTTGCAGAAGATAATCTCTTAGACCTACGAAAGTCAGGGAGTTTTAATGGTAAAGGTTCACTGAAAGCACTTGCTACTAATAAATTAAAAAGAGTTTGGGAATCTGGAACTGCAATTGAGGTACAGCAAGCGATATCAAGTTTTTTGAATGAAAATATGAAAACGTTGTTCGCTCATGCTCCATATGCTTCAAATCAAAAAGTAGAGTACCAAAACTGGCTCAAACAGTTTGCTCACTGGCTCTATGGTACTGAACATATCAGTGTTAAATATGAAATTGTCTATGATAATACAGATATTCGTAAGCTTTCTCCTGGAACCAGAGGAATTGTTCTCTTACTTTTGTATTTAGCGCTAGATGAAGATGATGATCGCCCTTTAATCATCGATCAGCCCGAAGAGAATCTTGACCCTAAGTCTGTCAATGATGAGCTTGTTCCTCTTTTTATAAAAGCTAAAAGTAAGCGGCAAGTAATCATGGTGACGCATAATGCAAATTTGGTTATAAATACAGATGCCGACCAGATTATTATTGCTGAGGTAGGAGCTCAACAAGTTGGAGAGTTACCTCCGATAACATATATAGCTGGCGGTTTAGAAAATAAGGACATCAGGAGAGGTGTTTGCGACATATTAGAAGGTGGAGATAGGGCATTTAAGGAACGAGCCAGGCGTTTACGTGTACGGTTAGAACGGTAATGAAACACTTCCCTATGGCATAAAACATACCAAATAATCTGGATTAGGCATCAGCCAAGTCCAACAAGCGATTTATGCCCTGCAAACAGCGAAACGCATAAATACTAAGACGTTAGATTTCCAAGGAGTACATACCGAGTGTTAGCATTTTTTCTAGGTGCAGGAGCCTCAGTAGAGTGTGGGATGCCACTTGTTTGGCCATTTACAGCCACATTTAGCGAGAATATTTTAAAGAGAATTAATACAGATCTATTCGATTTTTCAAATAATAAGGAAATTAAAGATCGGTTTGTGGCTATCATAGGCAACAAAGATATGCACTATGAGCAAATGGTAAGCGAGCTAGAGAAATGGAAACTATCTAAGGTTGGAAATGAGCAAGGAATTGTTGATGGTTTAATTAAGCAAACAACAGAATGCATCCAGTTATTGCTCTTTGAGTTACAGGAAAAATGTGATCCTAGAATGCACTTGAGATTTGATGACTATTTTGGTCTGAAAGAGATCATTAAACAATTTGGCAGTTTGGATATCTATTCACTCAACCATGATTTAATCGTAGAGGAGTTATGCTCCTTCTATGAAATTCCGTTGAAAGATGGCTTCTACGCTGATCGTGAACATGGATATAGTCGATTTGGCTCTTTCAAAGTTGTTACAAAATTGGAACTCCAGCAGCACTGTTTAGATTTCCATGATCAAAACGAGTATGGCGTTAATCTTATTAAATTACACGGATCATTTGATATTTTTGCAATAGAAGATAAAGGTAAATATCTGAAGTCTGTCGGAGATTCCGAGTTTGGATCTTACGTTAGAGCAGTTCGAAATATCGAAAGGCTTAGTTTGGAGGAAAGCCAAAAGTCTGGCACTCGATGCGTTAATGAGCTTTTTGTTACGGATGATTCCGGTGAGCAGCAATTTCTAAGGCGATCCCTACTTTCAGGTGGACACAAATTTTCAGATAAATTTGAACAAATTGCACCTAGAGAATTGTTTGAAGAGTTTAAGACCAGAATTAAGTCTATTCGTGAGCTTATTGTCATTGGTTATGGCTTCGGAGATGAGCATGTGAATTTGGTCTTTTGTGATTGGCTAAAGTTATCTGGTACAAAGTTAATAATTTGCGATCCATATAGAATCGAAGTTCCAGAATGCTTATCTGATAAAACAGAACAAATCGAAATTAGAAATGTTGGATTTACAGATCTGCTTTTAGCATTTGCCCCTGAAGGTGATACTGCGGATAAAAAGAAAAAAAGAGCGCTTATTAAACACCTTGAGTCATTGTCTCAATCAGAAATTGAAAACCTAACAAAGTTTTTAAATCTTATTAAAACAATTGGTTAAGCCAAGCTTCGCTACACATTGTAATCAACCATTTTAGTCCGCTTAATGCGGCGTTATATTTTTGTCTATTGAAAGGAATGCCTGTGGACTCTTCAAAAGGAACATTTGATACAGTTGAGAGAAACTATGTTTTTCATTACGATGAATCAAATAATGTTAGATCATTACTAATTAATGACGATAATTATAATATTGACAATGATTCAAACCAAAAAATATCTATGAACTTTATATTAGCTGGGATAGTTCATAAACCAAATGGCTCTGAAGTTGATTTTACCCAATTAGTAAGAGATTTGACCCTCCAAGATAATATCAAAGAAATAAAGTTCAAGCACATTGGTAAAGGGACATTCGAGAAAGTTTTGAAGTCTGAAAAAATCACTATTTTTCTGAATTGGATTTTGAAGAGCGACTGCTTTATTCACTACTTCAATCTTAATATGGAATACTGGTCTTTTGTTGACTTAATTGATGACGCATTTTCTTATGCTGTAGAAAAAAATCCTAGTTCATTTGATCACTCAATAAACGCTCGGAACTATTTAGATTATTACAAAGATGCTCTTTACAGGTTGATCAAACTAGAAAAAAATAAGTTTTTAAATTTGGTTAAAAGGTATGGTTACCCCAAAATTAAATCAGGATTTGAACGAAAACTCATAAGTGAGATAAACGCTCTTCTTAAAGAAAACTTGAGATATAGTCGGTTTATCCATACAGGTATTGATGAACAGACAAAAAGAGAATTTAGAGATTTGTCTGAGCTATTTCAGATGTGTAGAGACATTCCTAAACTCGAACTGACTTATGATTTAGATGAAGACTTACTGTTAAATGGTTTTGAAACTTTTTATCACAATCGAGGAGTTAGTTTTGGGAATTCGGTTCATAATTTTGATATTGAAAGTGTAATTGAAGAAAAATTTGAGGTTCTTAAAAGAGCTGGTGATAATAAATTAATACAACTCAATTATAGTTTTGTCGATTCAAAAGGTTCTCTATCAATTCAGTTTTCAGACGTAATAGCGGGGTTGTGCAATAAATATTTTAGTTATATTGAATCTGCAAGCCTTGAAGAGATAAAAACCATAAGAAACAAGCTAAGTAATAAGCAACTTGAAAACCTAAACCTATTTAGAGACGTCATCAATAAATCTGATGAGGAATGTCAACATTTCCTTTTTCAAGTTGCATCATTAAGTGAGCATGAGAAACATAATATGCTGTTGTATGAAAAATAAAAATATACACGTTGCTTAATCGGAAAAGAATAGTTGGCCATCGCTTCACGATTATATCCAACTATTCTTTTCCGCTTAGCAGCGGCGTTAATATCTGGTGACTTACATTTCCTAATCCAAATACCCAGATTTAGAGTCTTAGCACTAACGTATTTCTGTCCAAAAACGAGCTAGAGCTTTAGCCGTAACTCTAAACATTAAAGATTATGCTGTTCCAACTCGGTGTAGATACAGCTGAGACCGTCGAAAACATGGATGTTTTCGTTGAGCTCACATGGACGTGCTTGCAGCGAGTCTCAGAAGTGTCTGCACATGCGCTGGCCGCAGGCCATTGGAACCACTTTTGTTGGATGCCACTCTTAACCAAAATATATCGAGTCTTTTGGGGCTTTGTAATCAAACGAAGTTTGATATCGCTGTAAGGGCTAGTCGAGCTGTAAGCTCCAACTGACTTTTGTCCAGAAACGAGTTAGCGAACGCTGAAAGTATCGTATAAGCATAACTTTTTTAAAAGCATTAATCTCACCCCGTAGCGCTTCGCTTTCACGAAGAACACGGAGGTAAAGCTCAAGCGCTTAAACGGCTTGAGCAGTTACCTTTGTGCGTACTCTTAGCGTCTTTGATGGTGAGACGAGTGCTAAATCATTCTTCTATTTACAGCACGCCACGGCGTTTTTGGTCACGCTCTATCGACTCAAACAGTGCGGTAAAGTTGCCTTCACCAAATCCTAAATTGTTTTTACGCTGGATGATCTCGATAAAAATTGGCCCAAATAGGTTTTTAGTGAAAATTTGCAGTAGATAACCGTCTTCGTCACCGTCGACTAAAATCTGATGATGCTTAATTCGTTCACGATCCTCGGTAACCTGAGGCAATTTTTCAAAGATGGTATCGTAATATTCAGGAATGATATCTAAGGTCTGAATAGAGGAGCCTTCCATCGCGTCGAGTGAGCCCACAATATCACGGCTTCTAAAGGCAAGGTGTTGTACACCCGGGCCATCGTATTCACGTAGATACTCATCAATCTGGTTCTTGTCGCTGCCTTTACCTTCATTGATTGGAATACAGAAACTGCCATCTGGCGAACGCAGAGCATAAGAGATAAGCGCTGTTTGTGAGCCTTTAATGTCGAAGTAGCGTACTTCAGTAAAACCAAAAATGTCTTTATAGAAATTTGACCAGTGCTCCATGGTGCCTTTGTAGACATTATTGGTGAGGTGGTCGACTTCGATAAAGCCTTTCTCCTGAACAATGACTTGTTCGTCCAAATCCTCAAAATCGGTGGCATAGATATTGTCGGTTTCACCAAAGGTGTCGATGAAATAGATAAGGCTATCGCCAATGCCGTAAATTGCGGGATAAGGCATGTCTTTGGCTGCATCGTCAGCAGGTTTAGCGCCACGAGCAACCGCACCTTCAAAAGCTAATTGGGCGTCTTCAACGCGCCAGCCCATTGAGCAAATTGCTGGGCCATGGCTTTTAGCAAACTCGGCAGAAAAACCTTTACGTTCGGTATTCAACAGAAAGTTAATGTCATTTTGTTTGTAGTACAAAATCTCTTTAGATTTTGACTTTTTCAGCAATGAAAAACCGAAATCAATAAAGACCTGATGCATATAGTCTTGTTCAGGTGTGGCAAACTCGGTGAATTCGATGCCGAGTAAGCCTAGTGGGTTTTGTTCGCTTGCCATTGTAATGTCCTCTGTCAATTTGATGCTACATACCAGCCACTCTATTGGTGGCCTTAATTCATGAACTATCGCGTTAGCTTTCAATCCAAGAACGGTTGTAGTCGTTGCTCATGCAATGCTTTACATGTTCCGTTAGTTTGAGTGGGGCGAAGGTATCGACCATCACTGCGTATTCGTAGGTTTCGGTTTTACCAATAGAGGCTTCAGTACGGCCTGGTTGAGGTCCGTGAGGCACGCCTTTTTGGTGTAGTGTCATATAACCCGCTTCAATGCCTGTACGGCTCATAAAGTCGCCATCGACGTAATAGAGCACTTCATCACTGTCGATATTGCTGTGATAGTAAGGTGCAGGTATAGACTGCGGGTGAAAGTCGTACGGGCGTGGTACAAAATTGCAGATAACAAAGTTGTGCGCGGTAAATACGAGGTGGTCCGATGGTGGCAGGTGGATTTTACCCACTTTAGGGGCGTATTCCTGGATATTAAAGGCCCATGGGTACACACAGCCGTCCCAGCCGACTAAATCAAATGGGTGCCATTCAAGTGATGTCAGTTGATACTTATCACCAAATTTACACACTAACGGGAAGTCGCCTTGCTCTACGATGGCTTCTTGTAACTCGGGCGTGCGGATATCGCGCTCACAGTAGGGAGCCGATTCAAGCATCTGGCCGTATTCGTTACGAAAATGCTTTGGCACCTCAACCATGGTTGATGACTCAATAACAAACAGTCTTACATTGCTGTAATCATCGAATTTTAACTGATAAGTTGTGCCGCGAGGGATCACTAGGTAGTCCCACTTTTTAACGCTAAGCGCGCCATACTCACTATAGAGTGTACCTTCACCTTCATGAACAAATACCACTTCGTCTGCATAGGCATTACGATAAAACTCGCAGGTATCTTCAGTAACATTTGCCGTGTACATGGCCACATCATTATTAAAGAAGATTTTATTGCGGCTATTAAAAAAATTACCACAGCAGTCTGCTAACTTTGTGTCGAGTTTATAGTTCTGTACTAATGAGTCTTGCCAGTCTTCGCCATGAGATAGCATGTAAGGGCTAACAGCAAGCGCCTTGGTCGGCATATTGTGGTGATACTTATTCGAGTAGATATTGGAAAAGCCATGAGTGGAGAACAACTCTTCACGGTAGAGTTCTCCATTGTCTTTTTTGAATGTGATATGTCGCTTAGCGGGAATAGTTCCTTGCTTCACATAAAATGGCATAGTTGCTTTTCCTTCAGTGTGCTCACGCACTTATTGATAATGTGATCTAGCTTCAATTTAGTTGCTTAAACAAACAAAAAAAAGAATAATAATTGGCTCAACACTATCTAAATATTAGATGGTATATTTTGATTTACGCAAAGGAAGCAATATGCGAATCGATGTTGATGCGTTTAAAGTACTGCAGGTTTTAGTCGAAGAGGGCAGCTTTGCTAAGGCTGCAGAGCGTTTACATAAGGCTCAGTCTGCAGTGAGTTACCAGGTTAAAAAGCTTGAGCAACACCTTGGCGTAAATCTTTTTTGTCGCGACCAGTATCGAGCAGAATTAACACCTGAGGGCAAAGTTATCTTGGCTGAAGGGCAAAGGTTACTGCAGTACCTTGCCAATATTGAGCATTTAGCGAGTCGCTTTAGTGAAGGCTGGGAGCCTAAACTTGAGATTGTTATCGACGGCGCTTTGCCAATGAAACCTATTATGCGCGCGTTAAAACGTCTTGCTGAGTTACAGATCCCTACCAAAGTCCAGCTCAACATGGAGTTTCTAGGCGGTGTTCAAGATAGGTTTGAGCGCGACAGTGCCGATTTAATGTTGGTGAAAGATTATCGAACGGGGCCAAATTATCGGCCGCAAGCCTTACCTGATATTACTAGTGTTTTAGTTGTTGCTGCAGACCATCTATTGGCAAATGAGAAAAAACTGAGTCTGTTTGAGCTACAACAGCACGTAGAATTAACCATTGAAGACTCCTCATCAGATAAACACTATCGAGATGAACTGCAGTTTGGTGGCGATAAAGTGTTTTATCTCTCAGGGTTTATTATGAAAAAAAATGCACTGTTAATGGGCTTAGGTTTTGGCTGGATGCCTGACTTTTTGATTGAATCGGAGCTTAAAAGCGGTGAACTGGTAGAAGTGGATTTTAGCGGTGGCAATCGTTACAGCTTTACTCCTCAGCTAGTGTCGACCATGGAGCGACCGCTTGGCCGAGCAGGGCGCTTATTTACCGACCTGATTATGGAAGAGTTTGCTTGTGAAAAACATCACATCTAATGATTGGGATCACGTTAACTGACCTGATTGCAGAATGAATAGATAAATGCAGATTATCGGTAGCGTTTTGCACTCAACACACGTTTGTATTTGGCTGCAGTAAAAAGCTTTATTGGCTATCGAACTCATTCGCTAGTACATGCAGGTTAGGTTTGCTACAGATTAAGTTATTGATTTATTTTGGTATTTAAGTGGCATTTAAGCGGTTTTGTTGTGGTGTGACGTTAAGTTTGGGTTCAGTTTACTTAGATTAGAATAACCTTCATCGAACTTGGTACAGCATATGCAACGTTAAAGACATCGCCTTTCGGGCTGGTATTTAACGTAATGCCATGCAAGTAGCTATGCAAACATTTATGTAAAAATTTATGCAAATAGCTATGTTAGTTGGAGGTTTAAATGAAGAGCTCAATTTTGCAAGGTTACCTAGCGAGCCTATATTCCAAGTATGCAACGGATCTAAAACTCGGTGTTCACTATGTTTCCGATCTGCGTTTACAAGAGTTTGTGGCAGATCTCGAAGCCGACGGTATCTTGTTAACGTCATTTGATTGGGCTGAGTGGTATCAAAACAGCTATATGGTCGACAGGCCAGAGTGTATTGCTGACGCATCATTTTACGAATGCCAGCTATTGTTAACGGCAATGGCGCGTATCGATAGCTTTAGTCCTGGTATTTTAAGTAATATGCGTTGCCAAGGCGTATTAATTGCCATTGTAGAACGTTTCCAAAGTTTGAATTATCAAGCAGCGGTGTAATTCCAATTGCTAAAAGGATAAATCAAGATATTAAAAAAGCCGCATTAAGCGGCTCTTGTTATTTTAGTTACTCTTGTTGCTCTTAACAGAACAAGGGAGAAATTAGCCCTCGAAAGGCACAGGCCTTGGGGTGTTTTTATTCGATGGCGGTAAAATAGGTAGCACGATTTGTGGCTGCTCACCTGTCAGTGAATTTAAGAATGCCACCATCTCTTTAACTTCTTTATCAGACAGCTTTTGACCTAGTTGAATATCAGCCATGGTGTTAACTGCTTCTTCAAGTTCCCAAACACTGCCATCGTGGAAGTACGGGTAGGTAAGTTCGATATTACGTAGTGTTGGCACCTTAAATACAAACTTATCAGCTTCTTTGCCTGTTACAGCCTTTCTGCCTTCAGCTGGGTTATCGGTATGGAATGGTTTAACAAGACCCATTTTCATATACATAGTGCCGCCAACAGCAGGACCGTTGTGACAGCTTACACAGCCTTTATCTTTAAATAACTGGTAACCGGCTTTTGCTTGCTCGCTAATCGCGTCTTTATCACCCTGAAGGTATAGATCGAATGGCGCGTTTGGCGTGACTAAGGTTTTTTCAAATTCTGCTATCGCATCGGTGATCATATCCATGCTGATAGTTTTTGAGTCATAGACGGTTTCAAAGCGTGCTTGGTATGCAGGCATAGAGCGTACGGTATCGACTGCAAGTTCATGGGTAAAGCCCATCTCTTTAGGGTTAGCGATTGGGCCCGCAGCTTGCTCTTTAAGATCTTTCGCTCTGCCATCCCAAAATTGTGCTAGTCCATATTCGGCGTTTAGAACAGTAGGCGAGTTGATTGGACCTTCTTGCCAGTTGTGACCAATTGATGTTGGTAACGCATCAACGCCGCCAGTAGATAAGTTGTGGCATGAATTACATGAAATAAAGCCTGATTTAGATAATCTTGGTTCGAAGAATAACATCTTACCGAGCTCAACTTTTTCAGGGTTAGTAATAACCGCCGCAGGAATGATTTCAATGGGCTCACTAGATGCATTTGAGCTAACAGACAAAGTAGAAAGAAGAGCGATAGAGAGCAAACTAAGCTTATTCATTTTAGCCTCAATTAAACATTACAATTTATAGGGTTAATTTAAGAGACGATAATAATGTAGTTTTATAAAATAAGGTAACGCTTTGTTTCGATTAGGACTATCGTTGATTTGGATTGATAATTTGAGAGGTTGGTCGCAGACAGACTACCTAATGTTAGGTAGGTTTGGTAGTTCTTCATCTGATTGTGTTGATTTTAATTTTCGGGCGACCCTAATAACAGCTAAAACCGTTTAACCTTCACCACTGTTTTACGGCTTTTTATTTTAATTCCCCATTAAAACCTTTCTATCGCATCTGCGACGGCGCTGATTTCAATACGACTGACGCTGTTTTAGACTGACGCTGTTTGAGATAGGGTCTATTTTGATAGAGGCTGTGCTAGATAGGGCCTATTTTAGCCTGGAAGGCTAGATTTTTGGCGTTATTGTGGGGATTGACTAAAATCTTGGATAGGTTTAAAAACGCGGTCATCGGACTCTTAGCTTTGAAAAGTAGCTTTGAACAGCAGCTTTGAGTACAGGTGTGTGGCGTTGAATATAGAAAAGGCAAGGTGTGAAAACGAGTCTTTGCGTTTTGAGATACAAGAGCACGGCTTGGGCAGGCTTTTTTAAAAGGCAGGCTAAAGCTGCTGTGTGCCTATTGGCTTTATGCTGTGCCGGTGGAGCTTATGCCGATACCCTGTATTTGACTTCTGTTCATTGGCCCCCTTTCTCGGGAGGGCAATTAAAACATCAAGGCGCATGTATTGCTGTGACTCGAGCGGCGCTAAAAGCGGTAGGCCATAATGTTGTTGTAGATTTCTACCCATGGAGTCGAGCGGTGAGAATGGCATCACGTAATAATTCTAAGTACCTTGGTTACCTTCCTGAATATGCATATCCAACAGATAAGTTTGTTTTTTCTGAGTCTATGGGGCGAAGTGGCTTAGGTTTAGTAGAGCAAAAGTCCCATCCTATCAGCTGGACGCAGCAGAGCGACTTGAATCACTATACTATCGGAGTGGTTGAAGGTTATGTCAATACTCCAGAACTGGATGGGATGATGGCACAAGGAGTGCAGCCTTTTGAGGCGGTGGCATCGGATCAACATAATGTGAACAAGGTGGTTACTGGTCGAATCGACGGTGCGATAATTGATGAGCATGTTCTGCAGTATATTTTGGCGCAACCGAATATGAAGGCGCTAAAGCATAAACTGCAATTTAATAAGAAGCTTTTGACCTATAAAGAGTTATTTATCGCATTTAAAAATAATGAAGCGGGGCGTAAGTGGCGTGAGCGATTTAATCAAGGTCTTAGCAAAATTGATGTGAAGGCTATTCTAGAAAAAAATATGGTTCAGTGATGTTATTTATCTGAGTTAACCGGTATGAAACCTCAAGTCTTTTTCTCCCCAAATCGTCTTTATTAAAATACTTATTTATTAAAAACTGTCTTTATTAAAAGTCTTCTTTATCAAACTATCAATGAGAACAAATGAAATCAGCGACTTTTGGGCCACATCGCTGAGCAGTTAGCTCCTACATGATGAATGATATTGAGCGAAATCAAAGCCTGACAGGTTCGCCTTGAATGCGTAAAAGCTTGCTCAATATTATTGAGCAAGCTTAGTTAACTTTTTTCATTAGTTAACTGATTACACAAGATAAGCATTCAAGATAGATTTGAGTTTCGACTCGCCACAAAAACCTTGCTGCAATACCTATTACTTAACAAGATCATTAGGCCTTTGCCACTACGGTTTGGCCGATAGGGGTTAAACTCAATATCGCTAATTTGAGATGTTGCAAAGCAAATGGGATCCCGATAATCGTGACCGCACAAGCTAATGCATGAGCAATGTGCCCGATAGCTAGCCAGATCCCAAAAAATAGGAACCAGATAATATTACCCACCATGCCAAATGCGCCGGTACCTATATCTTCACTGCCCGTTAGTGTGCGTCTATTGATTGAATCTTGTCCAAATGGCCAGAATGTCATTTCACCTATTACAAAGCAGGCTCTACCGAAGGGAATGCCGATAATACTGATAAAACACAGTAGCCCTACAAACCACCATGCTAGACCCATAACAAAACCACCTAAAACAAACCAAGCAATATTAAACACTAAACGTAGTACTGCCATTAACGGCTCCTTAATTTTCATTCCCTCTTTAGGGTATGTTTTTATCTAAGCGATTTTCGTGCCAACATGTAAGGCATTGTATTTAAGTGTTTTTAATTGTAATTTGCTAGCGAGTAGAAAGTATCGGTAAGCCTTTTGACTAATAATTAGTGATTTTTACATTGAGTCTTCAGCAGGCTTACTTTGCGGCTATGAGCAAAAATTGAGTTGTTGCTACTTTTAACCCTGTGGATAGGTTATTAATTCTCTTACCTCAAATGGGGCAAAGGATTAGAATAGACTGGGAAAAATTATTAATTAACCGTCAGGGATCTGAGTGAGTACTTCTTTGTTAGCTAACACACCGGTAGAAACCATCTCTTTTAATGGCAATCATGTTTATGTGAAACGTGACGATCTGTTAAGTGAGGCATTTTCTGGAAATAAAGCGCGTAAATTTGCCTATTTTCTTGATAATGAATTTCCAGGTAAGTCTGGTTTAGTCGGCCATGGCTCGCCTGTAGCCAATTCTCTGTATTCGATGTCGGCATTAGCCAAAATTAAGGGATTAAGGCTCGATTTTTATGTCGACCATATTGCGGAACAGGTATTGAGCTCGACGGTTGGTAACTATGCCGCGGCCATCGCTAACGGTGCGAATGTCATTGATGTGTCAACGTTGTCGGATAGGCAAGATTTGAGCTGTATTGAGTATATTGAGCAACATGTTTTACCCCATCATGATGAACTACTGTTTGTTCCTGAAGGAGGGCGCTGTGAATATGCACGCTATGGGGTACATAAATTGGCACAAGAAGTGGTTGATTGGTGTGCGAGTGAGCAGCTAAGTGAGTTACGAGTGTTTCTCCCCTCGGGAACGGGCACAACGGCGGTATTTTTAAGTGAATATATGGCGTTATATGCGCCACACATCGAAGTATTAACGTGCGCCTGTGTCGGTGATAACGATTATCTAAAACAGCAGTTTAGGCTTCTGGTGAGTAATGAGCAATTACACCCTAGGATTGTTGATATAGGCAAAAAATATCATTTTGGTAAGCTGTATAAGCCTTTTTACGATATGTATAACAAGGTGTCAGAGTCAGGTATTGAGTTTGAACTACTTTACGATCCACTTGGCTGGATGTGTGTTGAAAAACTACTTGATACAGAGCCGTGCTTACCAATGCTTTATATTCACCAAGGCGGGTTACTCGGTAATGCAACTATGCTCCCCAGATATAAACGTAAATACAGCTTCTGAGATATAAACGTAAATATGACTGGTAAGATTTAAAGATTTAGCGGTAACAGACGCTTTGGAATATGAGTTAGGAAGAGATTATTCCATTTGGTTAGGCTAGATACCTTTCAGTTAAGTAAAGCAGTTAGGTAAAGCCTAAACCAAATGAATGTGACTAAATAGCTGAGTAGATGTGTCAGTCCTATTCGTTTGCCTATGAAGACAAACATTCGATACGAGTGAGAGGAGGTGTATCGAAGAGTCGTTTTTTACTATTTTAGCTTATTTATTGCTAGACAATAACCATTTCATAAATTGAAGCGCTTCAGTACGCTTAGAAAATGTTTGTCTATTTTTGCCTTGACTGTCAGTAAAGGCGATTGATGTTTTGTTGACTGAAATAGAATCAACTGGAAAGTTAACTGTAATTTCATGTCCATTTACTTGGTATGACATATGCCACACTCCTTTTATTTTAAGCTACCTAATCCAGGTAGTGCTTTTTAACAATAAGATATCCTTAGCATTTTTGCGAAAGATGAATTTTAAGTTCTATTCGAGATTACTCATCTTTTAATGCTTATACAAGTCGCTTGCGTTTAATTATGTATGTGAATGTGTTTGCGATGTCACAAATTTCACATATAAACAAGCTGCTTAGCAGTTAAGCATAATGTTATGACAGTAGCATGACTGTAATAAAGATGATTTTAACCAGTTGAGATAACGCTTATGTGGGGATCAAACGACGAGTCGTGGATTTTACAAAAAGGCGGTGATTTCTATCTAAAAGGGTCTATCTGAAAAACTGAGCGAATTATATTCAGTGTGGTTTTAATGTCAAGCCTTTAATTGAACAATTTCTGCTTTTTTTACACTCAATTGAGTGTTAACAGTGGGTTAAAGTTTGCTAAGGTGTGTAGCACTTGTTCTGCTAGCGCAAGGAATCGTCCTTCTAATGGAGTCTTCATGTTACGGTTTACCTCAGTTTTAGTCTTATTTATCGCACTTATCACTCCTTTTGTTGCACATAGTACGGGCGTTATCACGGCTGCGCAGCAACCAGCCAAGGATCCCCAGACACTACCTGCCAAAGAAGAGTTATACGATTATAAAGACAGCTTATTTCGAGATACCCCAAGGGGGACGCTGGCAGGATTTTTCGAAGCCGCATTTGAGCAAAATTATGATAAAGCGGCTAAGTATTTGGACTTACGATACTTACCTGATGGAATGAATGCCGAGCAGGGGCCTGAATATGCCAAGCAGCTGATAGCCATCATTGAACGAAATCTTTGGGTTAACCTGCAAGAGATAAACGATACCCCAAATGGTAGAAGTGGAGACCAACTGCCAAATTATCGTGATGCCTTTGGCAGAGTAGAGATTAAAGGCAGTGAGATAACGCTCTTGTTGCAAAAGGTACCAAGTAAGCAGCTTGGTTCTATTTGGAAAGTGTCTAATGCCACGGTTGCAAAAGTGCCGTTGCTTTATAGTGAACTCGGTTATGGCCCTGTCGTTGAGTGGTTTGTAACACATATTCCCGAGGGGCACCTGTTTAAGCTGAACCTGTGGGAGTGGGCATTACTGGTTTGTTATTTGATACTAGCCTTGCTGGTGGTCACTCCGATTACATGGATTGCTAAAAAGTTTATTTTACGCAGCGGTTATCAGTACAAAGAGGATGTTGCTTCTCTAGTCGTTGGTCCATTTAGGTTGTTAGCTGCATTACTGCTTGTTAGAGGCTGGATGTCGCACACAACACTTTCTGCAAATGTTATTGAGATAGTCAATACAGGCGTTTTGCTGCTTATTGCGGTCATCTGGTTTATCTGGTCTCTGACTGACGTGGTTCAAAATAGCTTACGGCTTCGATGGATTAACCGTGGTAATAGTGAAACGGCGTCATTATTAAGGCCGCTTGCCAATTTCACTCGAGTGATCCTCGTAATGCTATCGGTGCTTATTTGGCTTGAACATTTAGGCTTTGATGCTTCAACTATTCTTGCTGGTTTAGGCATTGGTGGTATTGCCGTTGCGTTAGCGTCTAAACAGACGATTGAAAACTTTATCGGTACTATCACCTTGTATTCCTCTGCGCCCATTAAGGTGGGTAACATAGGACGGTTTGGCAGTATTACTGGCACGGTTGAAGAGATAGGGCTCAGGTGCACTCGAATACGGACGATTGAACGCTCGGTGATTAATGTGCCGAATGCTCGATTATCTGAAATGGATATCGAGAATATCTCTGAGCGAGAAAAAATAAGACTAAAAACAGATATCCGTTTGGATTATCGCACCACAACCGAGCAGATCCATAATATTATTGATGATATCCGTACCTTGCTTGAGCAACATGAGAAAGTAGAGGAGAGCCCGCTCAGGGTTACGTTTAAAGGTTTTGGCTTGTATGGTTTGCAATTAAATGTATTTGCTTATATTGGCACCACTGACTTTGCCGAGTTTCAGTTAGTTTCAGAAGAACTTCATTTTGGCATTATGAATATTGTCGCTGAACATGGCTCAAGAATAGTGCCTGTGGTACCTGTTGCTGCGGCTCAGGGTTAGCTTAAGGTTCTACACTATTTTTCTAAACTTATCTAAGCTATATCTAAGCTATTTTTAAACAATGGTCCCGCTCTGCACTGTGATGCTCGCGCAATAAAAAAGGTCACTTAAAGTGACCTTTTTTATTGCTGATTGACAGTAAGCATCATTAATAAATGAGCTCTCCAATTGGATTGAGTATTTTGCTAATACCTTTAGTAAAATGCAGCGGAGCATCGACAACCGTGTAGCATAAACAGCCTGTCATTGATTTAGGCGAGTGTTGATGGTTAGCATCTAACTCAATAAAATCACCAGGTACATATTGACTAAACTCATCTTCAAAAGTCCCCTCAAGAAGCAAAGTTATCTCCTGACCTGTATGGGTGTGTTCAGGGATCTCACCGTCTGCATCGATATGCAATAAACTTGCTCTAGCACTGCCTTCATCAGCATCGAGTCGCATACGGCTTATCTTGCCAAATCCACTCCATGATTTCCCCGCTTGTTGCTTAAAAGCGCGCGGTAGTGCAAATTTAACCCCCTTAACTTCAACGACGGTTTTTGAATCATTACTTGTTTTGGTTGTGACATCTATGACTGGGGCTAATCTTGTAATTTGATTTAGCATGTCGCTAAAATCCATCGATGCAAAAGCTCCAGCTTCAGAGTTTGCAGACGAAGCTAAACTCATTTGAGCTTGTTGTTCGGTGTAGTTTTTTAGTTTTTTATTACACACAGCACATAGTTCACAATGAGCCGAAACGGCGGTTGCTAAGCCTAAATGTAGTTGTCCCTGTGCATGCAAGATCAACATTTCATCTTTGGGGTGGAATTTAATCATAGTGTTTCTCCAAGATACCTTTCAGCTTGACGAGGCCTAACCTAAGTCGTGACTTTACCGTTCCTAACGGTACGCTCAATTTACTCGCAAGTTCTTGTTGGCTTAGCTCTTGTAAATATATTCCCTTGACCACTTGTCTTTGAAGAGGTGGTAAGTCGTCTACGTGTTTTAATAACTTGGCAGTAAGTATGTGATCTTCATGCTCGCAGGCTTCAGCAGAGTCAAATACAGGCCAAATATCATCTGCAAAAGTGTCTTCTTTGTTGTGTTGAACTTTACGCAACATATCAAAGCAGCGATTTCGCATGATAGTAAATACCCAGGTGGTAATTGAACCTTTCTCAGCGTTAAAGAGGTGCGCTTTGGTCCATACGGTTGTCATTGTTTCTTGCACTAAATCCATGGCAAGACCTTGGGTTGAAAGCTTTTGGCTGCCAAAGTTTAAAATCTTGGGCGCAAAATAACTAAATAAGTGCGCATAGGCTTGCTTGTCACGATCAGTGGCAACGTTAACGAGATGTTCTGTGAGCTGAGCTAGCAGAGCGTCTGGGTTGGTATTATGCATAGTTTGCTTAGTTTGCTGAACATAAGCTTTATCATAACCACTTTGGTAACGTTGTGATTGAATATTTTGCATTATTCTCACTCTGTTATGAAAAGGGCACTATTAGTTAGTTGTTAATCAATAGTTGCCGAACAAGATGTTTTAGATAGATACGGAAAGGATTAAAAATAGGATCAATTTATTTTATGACATCGTTTATCATTGATAAGGCTAACAGGTGATCCTTGGCTGCAATACAGTACTGTTTGTCCGCTAGAGGCAGTGGCAAAATCTCGAGCCATCTCTGGCAGACCCATGTTAGGTCGTTAAAATTTTCATTTTTATAATGTCGCAAATGTTCTGGATATTCAGTTAATATCTCTTTTAATATTGTCGTGTACTTTTTTTGTTGCTCTTCTACAGGCTGCGAGTGCCATGAAGGCAGCAAGGTAGCCTGTCCTTTTTTTAGTCCGTCAGCCTCTATGACATAAGTGCCGAGCTCAAAGCGCTTAATGCCTTTTATGGTTACCCCTAGTAACCCCCCCTCTAAGGTTTCGAAGTCCACTATTTTGCAAAGGGTTCCCAAGGGGAGCAAGGTTTTGTTATCAATGTCTAACATACAAGCACCGAACCCAGAGTTATCTAGCAATGATTCTTTAACGAGCCGTAGGTATCTAGGTTCGAAAATTCGTAGCTGAGTAAAGCCACCGGGTAAAATACATATTTGGAGAGGGAAAAGTGGTAATTTCATGATAATTGATGCCTTAGGAAACTAATGTCCTATACGGCATTACCCATTTCTTCGATCAATTTTTTAGCAGACTTTCTGCGCTTTAAACATAAATAACTTAGCAGCGTTATCAGTTTGTCTGATGATGTTGATATTTAGATCGCTTTTCTGTGGCATAGACAAATGATTTAAGCGTATAAATCATTATAATCATAGGCAAAGAATTATAGATTAAGGGATGCTCATGGCTCAAATGTTGGCAAGTGTCGATCAACGAACCAAGCTGGTCGGTGAAAATCGTCTCGAGTTATTATTATTTCGAATAAGTGCGACTCAGCTGTTTGCCATTAACGTTTTTAAGGTCAAGGAAGTCGTTAAAGTACCACCTCTAAGTGCAATGCCTGGTAGCCACAGTAGTATTATTGGCGTCGCGAACCTTCGAGGTCTATCTATACCCGTTATTGATTTACGTAAGGCGATAGGGTTTCGTCCGTCAGTCATACAGCCTGAGAGTAATCTTATCGTTACTGAGTATAACCGCTCGGTACAAGGCTTTTTAGTGGATAAAGTCGAGCATATCGTTAATCTGACTTGGGGGGATATTATACCGCCACCAAAAACGGTTGGACGAGATAATTATTTAACTGCAATAACGCGAATTGAGTACCAAGATAAGCAAGAGTTGGTGTCAATAATCGATGTTGAAAAAGTGCTTGCTGAGATTATACATTACGACATTAGATTATCGGATGGTGTGCTCGATGAGCAGCTGTTGCCGTCAATGAGCGGGCGTAAAGTATTGATTGCCGATGACTCTGCTACGGCAAGAAGGCAGGTACGTGAGACGCTTGAGCAGCTAGGGATTGAAGTCATTGAGGCCACTGATGGCCTTGTGGCACTCAATCAGCTAAAAAAATGGTGTGACGAAGGCAAAGTGATAACCGATCACATTTTAATGCTGATCACCGATGCTGAAATGCCCGAAATGGATGGATATAAGCTCACTCATGAAGTGCGCAGCGATAAACGTATGGCAGACTTGTTTATTACGTTAAATACCTCATTGAGTGGTAGCTTTAATAATGCGATGGTCGAGAAAGTCGGTTGTAATCGATTTATTTCAAAATTTCAACCGGACTTACTCGTAGAAGTGGTACAGGATAAATTAAGAGAGACATTAATGGGCTAGTTTCAGCTAGTGCAATCGAGCACTAAGATTAACAAGTTTGCTTGTTAGTCTGCGTGCTCTTCTCTTAAGTCGCCCAATACTTGCTTTTTTAGCTCTGGTACGGCGGCGATATTAATTTGTGCGATACGAACGGCAAAACCGAATCTCTCTTTACCCACGATGGCGACAACATCTTCTAAAAACCGTTTATCTAAGGTGAATTGTTTGGCATAAAATGCGATGGCCTGGCTTACTGAGCGATAATTAACGCCATCGAAACTAAATGAGGCATCATAGCCGTAGTCATCAATTACTACACCGTTTAAACTTAACGGCCAGCCGCTATAATTGACTCTGTCTCGGGCGATTTCATACATCATCCAGCCGCTCTTTTTAAAGCCACCAAAGACTTTATCTTCAAACTCTGACTCTTCAAGTTCTTGCTTGGTCCAATTGACCCCAATGGCTAAGTGCTTCTCATAGATCCGCATTAACTCGTCTTTAACGGCCATTTTACAGTCCCAAATAGAGGTGAGCTTATGCTGTTTAGCCAGCCTTAAGCATTCGCTACAGCAAGGAACTGTTAGGGAAGGGTGCGGAGTATAGGTTTCTTTTAGATAGCCCCACTCTTGATTGCTTGGCTCGCCACAAAACCAGCAATGATGTCTGCGATCAAACGGGATATCGATTAATGGGGTTATCTGCGACACGGGATATTTTCCTTCATGATAAAACAAAGCGCACAATGGATTAGATTGTGCGCTTTGATGTAGCAATAACTTGGTCAGTACAAAAAGAGGTTGTTTATTACTCTTTTTCAACATCGACTAGCGATGTAGCCAATACGATTGGGTCGACTTCTTGACAGTCTTGATCGGCAATCCAGTCAACGCCAATTAATACACCATCGTCATTTAAATCACTCACCCAGAATTCTAAAAACTCTTCAAGAGTGATGGCTACTGCTTGGTAACCTTCCCATTCGTCAGTGCAGTGACTTTTGGCTTGAGCTTCTTCAGACCATAAAGGCATCACATCAGTGGCTTCGTATTCAGACGAGTCACAGACTACCCAACCTTCACCGGTTTCATCTTGAAGGCCCCAAACAACCTGGGATTGTTTTACGTTATTGATGAAACTTTCTACTGCTGGAGTCATTTCAGTCATGATTAATCTCTTGTTTGGTTAGGTGTAAATAAGCCATATTTCAATGTGTATTAGTCTGCAACTGGCTTAGCATTTTAGCAAGTCATTTAAGGTAATTATCTCTAGCTGAATATAGCAACAGTATCTTATATCAGCGACTTTAGGTCGCAATTTAAGCATTTGCTACACATTCGTCATTTCGGCGTAATATTAGCGTGAATTTAGTCTATATTATGCTGCTAGCATAGTATGCTATTTTACAAGGCTTGCTAAAACCTCGCGAAAACTCTTAAGAAGTCACTCAAGGCTCAATGCTTGAATGAATTTCAGCCAAGATGAAGCGAGTTTAAGGTAAGTTTAATCAAGCCACGTCATTTTGTACGTTACAGTCATTCATTTTGGGAGTCTTCTATTGTTTAAATCAATCCCCCTGGCTACAGCGCTTCTACTTACAAGTTCAGCTGTATACGCAACGTCTGAACAGCCTAATTGGGCAAGCTGTGTTGCTGAGCTACAACAAACCGCAAAAGCTCAAGGTATATCACAACACACTATCGATACGACGTTGGCAAACGTTAAATACGTGCCAAGAGTCATAGAGCTTGATCAAAAACAACCAGAGTTTAGCCAGTCGTTTGAGAACTACTTTACTAAACGTGTTACCGATTGGCGTGTGGAGCAAGGTCGCAAGCTCTATCAAGAACATAAGGTCTTGTTAGATAAACTGGCAAAAGAGTACGGCATTCCGCCTCAATATCTTTTAGCATTTTGGGGGCTAGAAACGAATTTTGGCTCCTATAAAGGCAAGATGTCAGTTCTTGATTCTTTAGCAACACTAGCCTGCGATCCTAGACGTAGTCAGTATTTCACTACCGAGTTAATGCAGGCGCTAAAGCTTAAAGAGCGCTATAACTTTGCTGAAACAGACATGGTCGGCTCGTGGGCTGGTGCTATGGGTCATACACAATTTATGCCTTCTGCTTATGCAAAATATGCGGTTGACGGTAATGGGGATGGTAAAGCTGACCTGTGGAATAGCACCGAAGATGCGTTGACCTCAGCTGCTAACTTTTTACAAAATCTTGGTTGGAAGCGCAATGAGCGTTGGGGGAGGGAAGTCACCTTGCCAGCCAACTTCTCTTATGCCCATTTGGGTAAGGCTGAAGCGCAGCCTCTTGTTCGATGGGCCGAACTGGGTATTACTCAAACTAACGGCTCGCCGCTGAGTACACCCGACATGCAAGCTGCACTTTATTTACCATCAGGTCATACCGGCCCTGCATTTCTCGGCTACGACAATTTTGATGTGATTATGCGCTGGAATCGTTCGACATTTTATGCGATAGCGGTAGGCCATCTTGCTGATAGAATTAATGGTGCCGTAGCGTTAAAGGTTGCACCACCTAAGATGCCAAGCTTAAGTCGATCTCGCGTTAAAGAGCTACAAGTTCAACTTAATAGTTTAGGTTATGATGTTGGTAAGCCTGATGGCATATTGGGCGCTAAGTCTGTAAAAGGGCTGCAGGCTTACCAAAAGAGTCAAGGGCTTGTCGCCGATGGTTATCCTGATGAAGCGACTTTTAAGGCGCTGAAGGTTAAGTAAATTATCCGTTAAGTCAGTTATCAGTTAAGTCAGATACCGATTAAGTAAGCCAAAACTAAGTAAAGTAACCCCAGTTCAAAGTGAGTGAATTTATTTAATTTTGACAAAGATGTATTCAAAACGAATGCATCTTTATTTTATCTAGTTAGATAACACTAGAGGCTTAAGGCGAGTTTTGCTAAGCTGCGGCCACAAAATTAGAGTTAAGGAATACCATGAGCATTAAAGATGATTCAGTCGTGCAGTTTAACTACACATTACGTGATTCGCAGGGCGAAGTATTAGAAACCAATGAAGGTTTAGACCCTATTGCATACCTTCATGGCCATGACAACATGATGCCTGGTGTTGAAGATGCTCTGACCGGTAAAGACGTTGGTGCTAAATTCTCTGTAACGCTGCCTGCGAGTGAAACTTATGGTGAGCGAAATGACGATGCTGAGCAGCGTGTTTCTGTTAAGCACCTTCAAGGTGCGTCGGTATGGAAGCCAGGTATGCGTGCACTGATCAATACCGATGAAGGTCAACGTCAAGTCACTATTATTAAAGTGGGCAAGTTCATGGCAACTGTGGATGTTAACCACCCACTAGCAGGCCGTGAATTGACTTTCGATCTTGAAGTGATCGACGTACGTGATGCGACCAATGAAGAGATTGCTCATGGTCATGCCCACGGTAAAGGTGGTCACCACCACTAAGCTAGAAGCTGGCGCAATCGCAATCAGCCGTTCTGAGCCCAACATTGGTTGGGCTTTTTTGTTATTTTAAACCGTGTAGTTTAAAACATATTGTTTTAAACCTGTAGTTTTTAGAGATGCTACCCCTTATGATTATTCACTTTAGCGCTGGGAAATTGGTTGTTTCACCTTTTGAAATTCAAGTGCGTTTAGAAAATGGCTGTCAGCTATATGCTATGGTTGATGACATTAAATTTCACCAGGATGCTTTGATACTTGTTGCTGATGCTGGCGCAGTGCGGTGGAATATCAAATTAGATTCAACTGAGCAATTGCAACAAATAATGCAGGAGCTGGGGATCGGCGAATAAACTCATTCGCCAGTTCCGTTGAGCTTTACATGACTCTTTTGTAATTTATTATCGTTTCGATATTAGCCTCGACCATGAGCAGACATTAAATCCAATTCAGGCCCGTTGGGCACAATTCGGCTTGGGTTTATCGTGTCATGGCTAAAGTAATAATGTTGTTTAATATGCTCAAAATTAACGGTTTCAGCTATTTTTGGTAGCTGATAGATGTCTTTTAAATATCCCTGAAGGTTGGGGTAATCAACAATGCGTGTTTTATTGGTTTTAAAATGGCCAACATAAACAGCATCGAACCTAATGAGCGTGGTAAACAGCCTGATATCGGCTTCGGTGAGCTCTGAGCCGGTTAAATAGCGTTTGTTTTCGAGTAACAATTCAATTTTATCTAGTGCATTAAACAGATCGTTATAAGCCTCATTGTAAGCCGTTTGCGTGGTAGCAAAACCTGCACGGTAAACGCCGTTATTAATTGCCGGGTAAATAAAGTCATTGAGCTCATTAATTTGTTGACGCAGATGTGCAGGGTAAAAATCTTTAGTGTTACCCGTTAAATGATCAAACTCGCTGTTTAACATGCGTATTATTTCTGATGATTCGTTACTGACAATCGTTTGGTTCTGTTTGTCCCATAATACGGGCACGGTAACGCGACCATTATAGTTGGCTTGGGCCTTTTGGTAGATCTGGTAAAGGTAGTCGGTTTGATTAAGTGTGTCTTTGTCTGCACCATCAATATGCAGGGCAAGCTGACTTTGTTTATCACCAGCAAATTCCCAGCCGTTACTGAGCATATGCGGTTCAACAATGCTCAGACTGATGATGTCTTCAAGACCTTTCAGTTTACGAAAAATGAGCGTTCTATGTGCCCAGGGGCAGGCCAGTGATACGTATAAATGATAACGATTCTTTTCGGCTTTAAAGGGGACAAGCCTTGAATCAATAGTCTGTTCATCGGCGGTGATCCAGTGACGAAAGCTTGACTCCTGGCGCTGAAATTGGCCATCGTTATCTTTAGTTGAGTACCATTGATCTACCCATCGTCCGTTTTGAAGAAGACCCATCTTGAATACTGCCTTATTTTTGATTATTCACCTAACAAGCTTATGTGCTAAATAGTGATAAATAAAGTCGATAAAATAGGATTAACCATTCTAAAACTGTGAACATAATTAAGGCTTTATGGTTTATGATTTTATCAGCTTGAGTTGTAAACTTGGGTCAGAGTCACTATAGGCTAACGGATTGTAGGCTGGTATTATCACTGCCTATTTAACAATTCTAATTGCAAAGGGACACTATGTCAGACTCCAAACTTGAGCGTATTACCATTGAACCCACCCGAGAAGCCAAAGCCTGTGTCATTTGGTTACATGGCTTAGGAGATTCAGGTGCAGGATTTGCTCCTGTTGTCCCCGCGCTGGGATTAGGTAATGATCATTGTATACGGTTTGTTTTTCCCCATGCACCAGAGCAAGCGGTGACAATTAACGGTGGTTATGTCATGCGTGCCTGGTATGACATTAAGAGTATGGATTTGCATGATCGGGCTGACATGGTTGGTGTAAAACAGAGTGAACAAGCGATCATCGGTTTAATTGAAGAACAGGTCGCATTGGGCATTTCAACAGACAATATTGTGTTAGCTGGGTTTAGCCAAGGTGGCGTAATGAGTTTATACACTGGCTTGAGGTTACCCCTGAAATTAGCCGGGATCATGGCTCTGTCTTGTTATTTACCCAGTGGTGACTCTTTGCCAGATGGGATCTCAGGTGTAAACCAAGAGACGCCAATTCTTCAGCATCACGGCATAGATGACGATGTCGTTCCCGTCACTGCAGGCGCAACAGCACATGAATTGTTGAATAAAGCAGGTTTTAACACCCAATGGAAAACCTACCCAATGGCGCATAATGTGTTGCCTGAGCAGTTACGTGACATCTCTATTTGGTTACAGCAAGTCCTACCAAACGCAAAATAAAATCTGTTCGATGCTTTTTTGAGCAGGTCTTGTCGATGTTTTATCGTTAGGCCTGTTCGCTATTGAGGATAATCCGATAATTTACGCCTTATGCATAATCTTATGTATTGTTTGACTTTATTTTACTATTTACTGCCAATATTTCTACCCGCTTGGTTTATTCCCCTTGTTGCTATCCCCCTTGTTTTTTGGTTAGAACTATCTCTGTCATAATTTGTATATAAAAGAGTCGCTTAGATCACGATGTGTAATAATTGTGACACAAATTACGCCTAAGCTTTGATAAGATGGCTTGGCGCAAAAGGAAATGATGCCTTTTGCTAGATAACGATAAAATTACAAAATATAAAAAATAATCAAGGGGTTGATTGTAATGAATAAGATTTTACTAAAAGGACTCGTCGCGACGGCTGTTGTTACAGCGTTAACGGCTTGTGGTAGTGATAATAACGATGACAACAAGTATATCTCAACTGCCTGTGCTGAAGCGGGTGATGCTTGTACTATTTTTACCGTGATTCATACCAATGATAACCATGGCCGTTTTTGGGCTAACAAAGATGGTGAATACGGTATGGCTGCACGTAAAACTGCTATTGACAATATTCGTGATGAAGTCGAGCGCGAGGGCGGCGAGACTATCCTGCTTTCTGGTGGGGATATTAATACAGGCGTACCAGAATCAGATATGCAAGATGCGGTACCTGATTTTATCGGTATGGGCATGCTAGGTTATGATGCGATGGCTGTTGGTAACCACGAGTTTGATAACCCACTAACAGTATTGGATATGCAGGCCAATATTGCTAAATTCCCAATGCTAGCTGCGAACATCTATAAAAAAGATAGCGAAGGAAACCCAACGCAAGAGCGTTATTTTGAACCATACCGAGTGTTTGACATTAACGGCCTAAAAGTCGCGATCATTGGTTTTACTACAGTTGATACACCAAAGGTTGTAAGCCCTGACAACGTAGAAAGCCTGCATTTCACCGATCCTAAAGCTGAACTTCAAACTGTTATGGCAGAAATTGAAGCTAATGAAACAGTCGATATGGTATTTGCGTTAACCCATATGGGTCATTACGCAAATGGTGAACATGGCACTGAAGCACCTGGCGACGTTAAATTAGCTCGTTCTTTAGCTGGCACTCCATTTGACGGTAAACTCCAAGCTATCATAGGTGGCCATTCACAAAATCCAGTTTGTATGGAAGGTGATGGTTATGCAGACTTCAAACCTGGTGATGAGTGTAAACCAGATCAGAAAAATGGTACTTACATCATGCAAGCCCACGAATGGGGCAAGTATGTTGGTCGTGCTGACTTTGAATACATCAATGGCGCATTGACATTAGCTAGCTATAAGTTGATCCCAATTAACCTAAAAGAAGAAAATGAGCAAGAAGAGCTTGTTTTCATTACTGAAGAGATTGAACAAGACCAGTTAGTTATTGATGCGCTGCAACACTATCAAGATCTTGGCCAGGAGTTACTTGATGTGGATATTTCAAGCACAGACGGTAAGCTTGAAGGTGATCGTGCGGTTGTTCGTGCAGAGCAAACTAACTTAGGTCAGCTGTTGACGCGTGCCTATGCGGATTGGGTTAGCGCAAACTTTGACGCTTCTGTCGATTTCGGTGTAATGAATTCTGGCGGGATCCGAGATTCTATTGCCGAAGGTACGATTTCATACCGCGATGTGCTAACTGTTCAACCATTTGCTAATGATGTTGCTTTTGTCACTATGACGGGGGCAGAGGTTCAAGATTACCTTGCCAACGTTGCTCTGAAAACAGGTGGCGGTATGGCTCAGCTATACCCTATGGAAATGAACGTTGCTTGTGATGCCATTGAAATTAACCCTGATGCAACTTCTGCTGATATCGTTAATATTTCATCTCTAGGCGGACGGGAGTTTAACCTAGCCGATAATTACACTTTCTCATTGATTAACTTCAGTGCAAAAGGTGGCGATGACTATCCAGTAGTGACTGCTCACGCTAACTACATAGATACTCAACGTAGTGATGCATCAGTTCTTCGTGAATACTTCGAGAAGAATCCAAGCATTAAAGTAGCTGAATACGCACCTCTAAATGGTGGGCATCCTAAATTCTTCCGTGGTGGTTCAGAAGTTAAGAGCTGTGCAAAATAACCGCTTATAGTCTTTAGTTTTACTTAGTCGGTAAATTAGACAATCTAAATTTAGTGGCTTTAAAGTTTAATAAGTTCCTAAAATCCAGTACTTGCCTTTGTGCGTACTGGATTTTTTAATTTTGGGTGCTTGGAGAGACGGTAGCTTTTTACCAACCAATAAAATTTTTATTTAACCCTTGAAAAGGGAATATTCGATCCACATATTAGTAATAAGGTCGCTCAATGAGGGCCTAAACAAACTATTTAAAAGTTGTGCCTTCGGGGCAACATTTAAATAAGAAGCGCGAATTAGCGCTTCACAATCGGTGCGACACGTGTCGGCCAACATACTTTCATATTGCTTAATACAAGGATATACTCATGAGAAACTACGACTTAACCCCACTATACCGCAGCGCTATTGGATTTGACCGCTTAGCTCAACTTGCAGAACACGCGGCATCTAATAAAGGCAATTCCGGTTACCCTCCATACAATATCGAATTGATAAATGAACATCGTTACCGCATTACTATGGCCGTAGCGGGCTTTACGATGCAAGAACTTGATATTACCAGTGAAGGCGACAAGCTGTTAGTGAAGGGCATAAAGGCTGAAGAGAAAGAAACTCGTAAGTACCTTTATCAAGGCATAGCTGAGCGCGGTTTTGAGCGTACCTTCCAACTAGCAGACTATGTTACTGTGGTTGGCGCAAACTTAGAGAACGGCTTGTTGAATATTGATCTGAAGCGTGAGATCCCTGAAGCGATGAAACCAAGAAAGATTGAAATCGCTAGCACGAGATTACTCGACGCAGAGTAATCGCGCGAACTCATATAGCCTATTCAATAGGTCACATTCAATAACTGAATTTAAAAAGGGAGCCAATTGGCTCCCTTTTACTATTGGGTGATGCGCGTCCTAAATTGGATGATGCATTTAGTCACTAAAAATGAACACAGACTATGCTTTCATCGCCTTTTCACCGCGGGCAAGACCGACAACACCTGAGCGAGAGATCTCAACCACCTTGGTCACATCTGCTAGCGCCGCAATACAAGCATCGAGTTTTTCTGTTGTACCAATTAATTGCACAGTATAAAGACTTTGAGTGACATCAACAATTTGGCCGCGGAAAATATCGGCTAATCGTTTCACTTCTTCACGGTTGTCACCGTGCGCCTTTACCTTTATCAATGCCAGTTCACGCTCAACATGTGCTGATTCGGTAATGTTAGAGACTTTAAGTACATCAATAAGCTTATGTAACTGCTTCTCTATTTGCTCGAGTACATATTCGTCAGCATTTACAGTAACGGTCAATCTTGACAAGGTTTTGTCTTCTGTTGGCGCGACCGTTAGGGTCTCAATGTTATATCCGCGCTGTGAAAATAGTCCTACAACGCGTGAAAGGGCGCCGGATTGGTTCTCAAGTAATACACATATAATTCGACGCATTAGCTTTTCTCCGTTTTACTTAGCCACATTTCATTCATTGCACCACCACGGATCTGCATTGGGTGAACGTGCTCGGTCTCATCGACATGAATATCCATAAACACCAGTTTGTCTTTCATGCTGAGTGCTTTTATAAGACCTGCTTCCAAGTCAGCTGGATTGCTAATCGTCATTCCTACATGGCCGTACGCTTCAGAAATCTTGGCAAAATCAGGTACTGAGTCCATGTAAGACTGTGAGTGACGGCCTGCATAGATCATATCCTGCCACTGCTTAACCATACCCAAAAAGTGATTGTTTAGGTTAATAATAATCACCGGAATATCATATTGTAGCGCGGTAGAAAGCTCCTGAATATTCATCTGAATTGAGCCGTCACCGGTAACACAGATAACGGTTTCATCTGGCATTGCGAGTTTAACGCCTAACGCGGCAGGTAGACCAAAGCCCATAGTTCCTAGGCCACCAGAGTTGATCCAGCGACGTGGCTTATTGAATGGGTAATAAAGAGCGGCAAACATTTGATGCTGGCCAACATCTGATGCGACATAGGCATCACCGTTAGTTAGCTTATGCACGGCTTCGATGACCTGTTGCGGTTTGATCTTTTGGTCATTCGTTGAATATTTAAGGCTATCAACAGCTCGCCACTTGGCAATATCACTCCACCACGCATCATTGGCACCTGGATCGGTAATACCATAGTCGTTGGTTTCGATCTGCTTGAGCATATCGTCTAGGATTTTTTCGGCAGAGCCTACAATAGGAATATCGACCCGAATTGTTTTTGAGATTGAAGAGGGGTCAATATCAATATGTAAAATTTTGGCATTTGGACAGTACTTTTCAACATTATTGGTCGTACGATCATCAAAACGTACACCAATACCAAAAATAAGGTCGCTATTATGCATGGCCATATTGGCTTCATAGCAGCCATGCATACCTAGCATGCCGACACTATTTTTGTGGGTTCCAGGAAAGGCGCCTAGACCCATTAGTGTACTTACCACTGGGATCCCAAGCTTTTCTGATAAAGCAAGAATTTGTGCATCGCAACCAGAAATTACCGCACCACCACCGACATAAAGTACTGGCTTCTTAGCTTCAAGTAGCGCTTGTAGGCCACGACGAATTTGACCTTTGTGTCCGGTTGTCGTTGGGTTATATGAGCGCATGCTGATATCTTCAGGATATTGATAATCATGCAAAATTGCCGGGTTCATACAGTCTTTTGGAACATCAACTACTACCGGTCCTGGGCGACCACTTGAGGCGATATAAAACGCTTTTTTGATAATGGCTGGAATGTCTCTTGGATCGGTGACCAAAAAGCTGTGTTTAACCACTGGGCGTGAAATACCAATCATGTCGCATTCTTGGAATGCATCATTACCAATAAGATTACTGGGTACCTGGCCTGAAATAACAACTAATGGAATAGAGTCCATATACGCGGTTGCGATGCCGGTAATGGTATTGGTTGCACCCGGTCCGGAGGTCACAAGTACCACACCAACCTCGCCAGTTGCACGGGCGTAACCATCAGCCATATGCACTGCAGCTTGTTCGTGACGTACTAGAATATGTTCGATATTGGATTTTTCGTGCAGAGCGTCATAGATATCCAGAACAGATCCGCCTGGATAGCCAAAAATATGTTTTACACCTTCATCAATAAGAGAACGGACAACCATACTGGCGCCAGATAACTTCTCCATAATACTTCCTCTTAAGTTACCGCGACGGTATGCAGTATCTCGATACAGCGACGGTAATCGCTCTAATAGTTAAGCTCAGACGGTAATCTTCACTCGTGAAATGCCGAAAAATGCTGTTAGAAAACTAACTACAGTATTAAATTGCTCGGCAAACATTCAAACTGAATGTATTTTCATCATATAAAACCCTTGGTTTATTACAAGTGATTTAATTGAAAAACTGTTCTAATTGAAGAATTTTCATTATCGCTGCAAAAATAGTGAATAAAAATAGAGTATTTATAGGGAGGTAGTGCTCGCAACATTACTGCGAGGAGGTTAATGATAGGAGGTCGATTAATGATGGCAGAGCAATTATTTTGAGTTTGGTTATTTAAGATGATTAGGTATGAGGGCGGTTATTTAAGAGTACGATTATTGAACTTTGGTAGTCTAAGTGGAGTTTTTGGGCGTTATTGAGGAGAATGGCAAATGAGGTTGCTGATATAGAAAATACTAAATACTGAGCCTTGCTGTGGATACAAGGCTTAATGCATACACTTTTAATAACGAGATTTATCAGTGATATTTCCCTTATGCTTGTTCATTAGTCTCTATAGGCTCATGGCTGCTTAAAAACTGACAACAAGCGACTAGTATCACCGCCGAAAGCATTAAGGCTGAGAACGGCACTGCTGTACCTGTATAAAATAGGGCTAACAAGGGGCCTGCTAACGCGCCAAAACCAAACCTTAAGGTACCAATTACAGCTGTTGCAGTACCTGTTTCCTTTTGAAATTTCATCAGCACAATCGCATCAGCGTTAACCGACATCACACCTAGGCAAGCCATTAAGGGCAATAACATCATCACTGTAAACAGGTAGTTTAGTCCTAATAGGTTAACTATTAGCAGAGCTGTACCTGCTATAGCGCCGAAAAAGGTTGCTACTTTGAGCATACGTTTTGAACCATAACGTCCAACGATTTTGCTATTAATCACATTGGCTAGCATTAATGCGCCTACGTTAGTACTAAACAAAATTGCAAACACTGATTTATCGAGTCCAAACACTTCCATATACACAAATGGTGATGCGGTTAAGTAGCAGAAAAAAGCAAATGAGGTTAATACGCCACTGGCTATATTGAGTTTAACTCCCTTCTTAGTAAACACGGTGGCATAAGCACCAAAAAAGGATTGTTCACTTCTACTTGAAGGATCTTTATCGCTTGGCATATTCAGCTTTAGGCTTACTAAAATAAGCAAGGTTAGTGCATAAAATGCCAGGATAAAAAAGATAAGCTGCCACTCACCAAACTCTAGAATTAAGCTCCCAATGCTTGGGGCTATTAATGGTGCTAACATCATGATTAAGCTGACATAAGACATGCCTTTAGCGGTGTTTTTCCCATACAGCTCTTTGATATACCCCGGAACAACAACCGTGGCTGCAGCGCCGATAAAAGCCTGAAAAAAGCGTAAAGCCAAAAAGCTTTCTATCGTGGTGACGAACGCAAGACCTAAACTTGTGAGCATAAAGCCAGTTAAACCAAGAATGACCAATTTTTTTCTGCCAAACCTGTCGGCTAGGGGGCCGAAACAGAGCATGCCTAAGGCGTAACCTGCTAAATATAAGCTTAATGATTGCTGTACTAAGGTAATGTCAGTATGAAAACTCGATGCAAGTGTAGCCATTGCGGGGAGATACATGTCAATGGCGAGTGGCGTGATAGCGACAATAGCCGATAGCATAGGGATCAACAGCGTTAGGCTGGCACCAAAAGGATATTTATTCGTCGTCTGGTTATTTGCTGAGTTGTTCAACGGGACCTCTACATCTTGTTGCTTAATTGTGTAAATAAAACGAAAACTATCATTTCAATAGCTGAAAACTGTTTGCTTATGGCAAAAGACTTTGCGGAGAAATTTCAATTTAACGCTAAAAGTGTATGTACTCGATCTGGTGGTACTTACATTGCGGTCTAAACAGGTAAATAACGGGTTTAGCGAATGAAAGGAACACTTTAATGTAAGGAATAACTAAAGTGTCAGATGCCATTATATTAGCGTTTTAAACTTAATAATCAATCCTTGTTGAGCTTTATTTTCCGCGTTAGCCCAGGCAATTTGTAAGCAAACATCTTTGTCTTTCCAGTGTCTCTTTTCTGTAGCGAGTACCTTTATTGTCCGTTAAAGATTGTCTTAAAAATGTCTTTTAGCTGTCATCTTAGCGTCTTTTATTAGACCTAAATTGGGTGGCTTTAAACAATGCTTGTGTTTACAAGTCGTCGATAATGCCGGCTTTCTTACCCTGAAGATGGATGAAAGGAATAATAATGAATAATCAATTTAAGCTGCTCCCTGTTTTACTTGCAGCTTGTTGGGTTACCGCTTGTAGTGATGATGGTGATCAGGGCGCGGCTGGCCAAGATGGAATGAATGCGCTCGTGTCAGTCTCTGAACTTGCACTAGGCAATGACCAATGTCCATTAGGCGGACAAATGCTGACCACAGGATTAGATTCAAATTCAAATGGTATGTTAGATGACAGCGAGATTGATACGACTCAAACTCAGTATCTTTGTAAGGAAAGTACCAATGGCTCTCAAGGGGGGCTGACCGCAGAGTTGATTGGCCGCTATCAGAGTCATATTTACGGGTTAAGTGCTGCAGAGATTGTTGATTTCCATGTGGACTCACAACGGATCTTTGTCGTGAACGCTAAAAGCGGAAAAGTCGATGTTTTAGACGGTGCAAGTTTGAGTTTAGATGATGCAGTGACTGGATCGGGGGCATTAGCGCTCAATAACATCAATAAACTTACCGATATTGATGTCAGTGCGGATTTAAACTTGCAAAGGTTGGGGGGTGTAAACAGTTTAAGCGTATATGGTGATCTACTTGCTGTAGCGGTAGAGCGCGCAGATGATAAAGGTAATAGTCGGCAGGGACGCGGCTATATTGCGTTTTATCGTTTAGACAATAGTGGTGAAAGTGAATTGATCCAACAGGTTGAGGTTGGTTATTTGCCTGATAATGTTGTCTTTAACCGAGATGGGTCATTGCTGTTAGTGGCTAACGAAGGTGAGCCTAACTCGGCGTACAGTGTCGATCCTGAAGGGAGCATTTCAGTGATTGAAATCAAAGATGGCACTCCTGAACCTACTGCGACAGAAATGGGCTTTACAGCGTTTAATGTTGGCGCTTTAAGAGAAGATGAACTGAGTCCATTAATTAAAGTGAATGGACCCGGGGCGAGCGTCGCTCAAGATCTTGAGCCTGAATATATCGCAGTGAGTGAAGATAATACTAAAGCTTATGTGTCATTACAGGAGAATAATGCCATTGCAGTGATTGATCTAAAGAGCAAAACGATTGATTCAATATTGGCGCTCGGGCTTAAAGATTATGGTATTGAGCAAAATAAAATTGATGCCAGTGATAAGGATAATCGAGTTAACTTCGTTGCCTATAAAGATGTTTATGGCATGTATCAGCCAGATACTATTCAAAGCTACCAATGGAAAGGTGCTAATTTTGTTGTCACTGCGAATGAAGGCGATGCACGAGATTATGATGGTTTTTCTGAAGAAGCACGAGCAGACGATTTAATCTTAGATCCTGCACACCCGCAGCTTATTGCCGCGCAAGATAAAACTCAACTTGGCCGTTTAAAAGTCACCACAAGTATGGGCGATAGCGACAATGATGGCGATATGGATCAAATCATTAGTTATGGTGCGCGTTCATTTTCTATTTGGGATGAGCAAGGGGAGCAAGTCTTTGACTCAGCATCTGATTTTTCCAGAATCACAGCCGCCGTTCTTGGTGAGCAGTTTAATAACAATAATGATGAGAACAAAGGTGATAGTCGAAGTGATGATAAAGCCGGAGAACCTGAAGCGTTAGCTATCGGCAAGATTGCTGGCAAGTATTACGCTTTTATAGGCCTTGAGCGCAATGGTGGCTTTATGATTTACGATATCAGTAACCCTTTCGAGGTCAGCTTTGTTGATTATCTTGTTAACCGAGATTTCGATGCCGATTTTGAAATTAATACCGATACAGGTGAGGTGGTAGGCGATGCGACCTTAGCGGGCGATTTAGGTCCAGAAGGAATGAAGTTTATTGGAGCAGAAAACAGTCCAACAGCACAGCCTCTGTTAGTGATTGGCAATGAGGTTAGCGGCACAACTAGCGTTTATGGGTTAACGTTTAAACAAAATTAAAAATTGCTAATGTTTTAACGTATTAGATAATAAAAAACTCCGTTACCCTAAAGTGACGGAGTTTTTTATTAATCGAAGCTAGCAAGGGGGATTGCCTCTTCAATCAGTCTTAATCAATGAAGCTTAGAAACCGCGAGGTAGTTGACCTTTACCCGCTAGCTTTTCACGCCAAAGTTCTTTTGGTGTTTTACCACCGTTTTTGGCTGCAGGTTTAGCCGCTTTTTTCACTGTTGCTTTCTTCACAGTCGCTTTCTTAGCGGCTGGCTTAGCCGCAACGGTCTTTGTTTCTACTTTAGCTGCTACAGGGGCACTATTGCCGCCAACTTCAGCTAACATCGCTTCTAACTCACTAAAGCGTAAAGATTTACCGCCATCGATTTTGTACCAGCTACCTTTCTGTTCAATCTTAACAGCTTGGCCATCACGCTGAGTTAGTGCTGTCTCAAGTGAGCTGATAACTTCTTCTTTGGTCAGTTTTGACATAATAATAACCTGTTTATTTTTGTGTGTACTTGAAGGTTTGTAATGATTTTATCGTTTAATGTACCGTAAAGTCCAATTTTAGCCGGATCTGGCTGAATTTCTATGATGTTTTGAGCACTTTAGCCTAATTGGTGAGCTAAGTCGGTGTGATTTTTGAGCAATGATTATAAATGGCGTGTTTCTGCTTCAACTATATATTTGTAGTAACAATAGGTTAAAATGCATTTTTGAGTATTCTTGGCGGATTTATGACTCGGACCGAATTAAGCCAATATTTGGCAAGTTTTTTACAAATTTCGAACTTTAAAGACTATGCACCAAATGGATTGCAGGTTGAAGGTAAGCTACAGATCAATACCATAGTAACAGGTGTCACAGCTTGTCAGGCGTTGATTGATGCTGCCATTGAGTTGAACGCGGACGCTATTTTGGTTCATCATGGATTTTTCTGGAAAAGTGAACCAGAAGTGATTGTAGGCATGAAACAAAAGCGTATTAAGGCCTTGCTGACAAATGATATTAATTTATTTGGCTATCACTTACCGTTAGATGCGCATCCTGAGATTGGCAATAATGTCCAGTTAGCAAAAGTGTTGGGGATCGTGGAGGCTGAAGTTATCGACAATGTAGCCCAAGGTTTAATTTGGCGAGGAAAGCTGGCAACGCCCACAATGGCTAGTGACTTTAATCAACAGATCTCTAATAAGCTAAACCGTCAATGCCAGCATTTAGGCTGCCAAGATGCCATGGTTAGCACTGTGGCTTGGTGTACCGGCGGCGCACAGGATTATATTGATATTGCAGCAAGTATGGGGATTGATGCCTTTATCAGTGGTGAAGTGTCTGAGCGCACTTATCACTGCGCAGTAGAGCAGGGCGTACAGTATTATGCTGCTGGCCATCATGCTACCGAGCTTTATGGTATTCAGGCGTTAGGCGCACATCTAGCAGAGCAGTTTGGGGTTAAGCATCACTTTGTTGATATCGTGAATCCGGTATAACAGCTTAATATAACAAACATTTGATAATAAAAAAGCCGCTAATTAGCGGCTTTTTTTGTTTTGAATGACTCTAAACCCGATATTGGGGTTACTTCACTTTCATGCCAGGCTGCGCGCCTTCATGTGGCTCCATGATCCAAAGCTCTTTGCCACCAGGCCCTGCGGCCAATACCATGCCTTCAGATACACCAAAGCGCATTTGACGTGGGGCAAGGTTAGCGACCATGACAGTAAGCTTACCTTCTAGATCTTCTGGAGCGTAAGCTGACTTGATACCGGCAAAGACTTGCTTGGTTTCACCGCCTAAATCTAGCTCTAGTCGTAAGAGCTTGTTGGCTTCTTTAACGTGTTCAGCTTTTGCAATGCGCGCAATACGCAGATCAATTTTAGCGAAATCATCAAAGCTTATCTCTTCAGCGATAGGATCTTGCTCAAGCGGAGTCTTAATCTCTTGCTGCACTTCAGGCTCTGCAGTCACTTGCAGGTTTTCTTTTGACGCTTCGATAATTGCTTCAATACTCTTCATCTCAACGCGTTGCATCAAGGCTTTGAATTTAGCAATTTCGTGATCAGCAAGATCGACATCTAAATTGTCCCAAGTCAATTCCATCTGTAAGAAGGCTTCAACATCTTGAGCAAGTTTAGGTAGCACAGGCTTAAGGTAGGTCACCAAGATCCGGAACAGGTTAAGTGCATTACTGCAAACCTGATGTGCTTCTTCTTGCTTATCTTCTTCTTTAATTAACTGCCATGGCGCTGAGTCAGCGACATAAGCGTTAGCGATATCAGCAAGTGCCATGATTTCACGCATCGCTTTGCCGTATTCACGGGTTTCATAGAAGTTCGCAATGATTTCTTGCTTAGCTAAGAAACTTGTCGTCAGGCTAGTGTCTGCAATTTTAGCGAGCTTGCCGTCAAAACGCTTACTGATAAAGCCTGCGGTACGTGACGCCAGGTTAACCAACTTGCCGACTAAATCTGAGTTTACGCGCTGGGCAAAATCTTCTAGATTCAAGTCTAAATCATCGATTCTGCTGCTAAGCTTAGCCGCGTAGTAGTAACGAAGATATTCTGGATCTAGGTTATCAAGGTAAGTACGTGCCTTAATAAAGGTACCTTTAGACTTTGACATCTTAGCGCCGTTTACTGTCACATAACCATGTGCATAAACACTGGTAGGCTTACGCAGACCTGCACCTTCAAGCATGGCTGGCCAGAAGAGACTGTGGAAGTAAACGATATCTTTACCGATGAAGTGATAAACTTCAGCTGTAGAATCTTTGCTCCAGAAATCGTCAAAGTTTAGATCATCACGCTTATCACATAGGTTTTTAAATGAACCCATGTAGCCGATTGGCGCATCTAACCAAACGTAGAAGAATTTACCGGGTGCATCTGGGATCTCAAAGCCAAAGTAAGGTGCATCGCGAGAAATATCCCACTGCTGCAGACCTTGCTCAAACCACTCTCCCAGCTTATTGGCCATCTCTTGTTGTAGAGAGCCTGAGTTGATCCACTCTTTTAACATGCCTTCAAATGCTGGCAGGTCAAAGAAGAAGTGTTCAGTGTCTTTCATGATTGGTGTCGCACCCGATACAGCAGACTTAGGATTGATCAAGTCAGTGGTGCTGTAAGTGGCGCCGCAGTTATCACAGTTGTCGCCATACTGATCTTCTGACTTACAACGTGGGCAAGTGCCTTTTACAAAACGGTCAGGCAGGAACATTGACTTTTCAGGGTCAAATAACTGTGAAATGGTTTTGGTTTTAATATAACCCGCGTCGCGTAACTTGATATAAATTTGACTCGCTAGCTCACGGTTTTCATCACTGTGAGTGCTGTGGAAGTTGTCAAATTGAATATTGAAGTCAGCAAAATCCTTTTCATGCTCTTTTTGAACTTGAGCAATCATCTCTTCTGGTGCAATACCCATCTGTTGTGCTTTAAGCATGATTGGCGTGCCATGAGCATCGTCAGCGCAGATGTAGTGACATTCGTGCCCACGTAGCTTTTGGAAACGTGACCAAATATCGGTTTGAATATACTCAAGCATGTGACCCAAATGGATTGGACCGTTAGCATACGGAAGTGCACTAGTGACGAGGATTTTACGTTGTGAATTTGCCATCTTTTCTCAAAATCGCTGGGAACCTAATTAGAATGGCATAGATACTAACCGATCCAATAGATAGTTTCATCAAAAGCTCGCACAAGTGGATTAAATCTAGACTAATGTTTGCCAGAATATCTGGTACAATTGCGCAAATCATATTTAGGGGGTCTGCATTTTGTCTTCAACTCATCCAAATTATCATCTTGATGATGATCTACTCAGCCAGGTATTAGCGATTCTAGATACGTTTCAAGACACGTATTTGAACAAGAGTTTGTTAAGCGCTGGTATGGTAACCAAGCTTGCCATTGAAGGTAAGCGACTACAGCTCGGCCTATGTTACGCGTACCCGTGCCAGACACTGTACCGTGATATCGTTATGGCTGTGACTAAAGAGTTAGCTGTATTGGATGCAATTGACGAAGTTGAATGTGAAATTGACTTCCAACCAGAAACCGTTTCAGCAATTAGTGCAGTTGAACCTTTGCCAAACATTAAGCAAGTGATTGCTGTGGCATCGGGCAAAGGCGGTGTGGGTAAATCAACTACAGCCGTTAACCTAGCGCTAGCGTTAGCTGCAGAAGGTGCCAGTGTTGGTATTTTAGATGCTGATATTTATGGCCCATCAATTCCTATGATGTTAGGTGTTGAAGATTTCAAGCCTGTATCGCCAGATGGCAAGATTATGACGTCGGCAATAGCTCACGGCATTGTAGCGCAGTCTATTGGCTTTATGCTTGATGGCGACCAAGCTGCGGTATGGCGTGGTCCTATGGCGGCGGGTGCATTAGTACAATTGCTGACTGAAACTGAGTGGCCAGAGCTGGATTACTTAGTGATTGATATGCCACCAGGAACCGGTGATATTCAATTAACACTTTCACAAAAAGTACCAGTGAGTGGTGCTGTGATTGTGACGACCCCTCAGGATATCGCCTTGGCGGACGCTAAAAAAGGCGTGAGTATGTTCCAGAAAGTGAACATTCCTGTACTGGGTATTGTTGAAAACATGAGCTTCCACCTTTGCCCTGAATGTGGTCATAAAGATCATCCATTTGGTGCTGAAGGCGGCCAAAAAATGGCAACTCGCTACAATGTGCCATTGCTTGGTCAATTGCCGCTGCAATTGAATATCCGTGAAGATATGGATAAAGGTACGCCAACAGTAGTGGCTGATGAGTCAAGTCAAGTCGCTGGTATATATCGTGAAATCGCTAGAAAGGTCGGGGCACAGCTTGCTTTATGTCAAGCACAGCCTAAAGTATCAATTAGCATGTCTGATGACGAATAAGGTCTATTTTAATGAATTCTAAAGATTGTGTTGTAATTGGTATCGCGGGCGCGTCTGCGTCAGGTAAAAGTCTTATCGCTAAAACGATTTACGAAGAACTTTGCCGTGATTTAGGTACAGATCAAATTGGTGTGATTGCAGAAGATGCGTATTATCGCGACCAAGGCCATCTGTCGATGGATCAACGTGTATTGACTAACTATGACCATCCTAAAGCATTGGATCATGAACTATTATGCACGCATTTGCGTGAGCTTAAAGCAGGTCATGCAGTTGATGTACCTGTTTATAGTTATACAGAGCATACTCGTACTGAACAAAAAGTGACACTTACCCCTAAGAAGGTCATTATTCTTGAAGGGATTTTGTTGCTAACCGATCCTGCTCTGCGTAAAGAGATGGACGCATCTGTGTTTATGGATACACCACTAGACATTTGTTTTATGCGCCGTTTATCTCGTGATGTCGCTGAGCGCGGAAGAACGATGGAATCGGTTATGCAACAGTATACTGAGACTGTGCGTCCAATGTTCCTACAGTTTATTGAGCCATCTAAGCAGTACGCTGATATTATCGTGCCTCGTGGTGGTAAAAACCGAATCGCAACTGATATTCTCAAGGCACGTATACAGCACCTGCTCGCGAAATAAGGCAATTTTAAATATAAGGGACTCTAGCGAAACATGGGTTTAACAGAACTAGAGAGTGAAGCCTGCTTTGCTAATGCCTAAGGTTTGGGTAAATGGACAGCCCGGCATAAATGTTGATCCCCTTGATAGGGGATTAGCTTATGGTGACGGTTTATTTGCGACTATGCGAGTAGACCAAGGTGAGATCCTGTTTTTTACCGCACATATGGAGCGTCTTACTCAAGGCGCTTATCGTTTAGGGTTTCACTGGGCAGTTTCGCCTGCGCTTCAACAGCAATTACACACATTAGCGCAAGCCAATCCGCACTCTTGTATCAAACTTTTACTTACTCGAGGTATTGGCGGACGAGGTTATAGTGCGCCTGTAAATAGACCGAATTTAGCAGCAGATATAATCACTGCGGAGTTGTCGAATCAATCCGCTAATGCCTGCAGTGTTTCGACTCCGCAAAATAGCGCTCATAACACTGATCGCTCTGAGCCGCTAAACGTAACTGAAATTGTGTCTGTGAGTGATTTTCCTGCACACTATAAAAAGTGGCAACAGCAGGGGGTAGGGCTAGCTCTTTCGCCTGTGTCATTGGGTAAGCAGCCCAAACTTGCGGGGATAAAACACTGCAATCGCCTAGAGCAAGTGCTTATCAAGTCAATTGAATTACCTGAAGGAATACATGACTGGTTAGTCATTGACTTTGAAGATAATATTATTGAGTCATCGATGGCTAACATCTTCTTTGTTGTCGATGAAAAGCTCGTTACACCACGAATGAGTTATGCGGGAGTGGCGGGTATGATGCGAGAGCAAGTCATGCACCAGCTTTTACAAATGGGTCATAAAATAGAAGTAACAGATATCCAGTACAGTAGGCTTAACCAGGTAAAGCATGCGTTTATCACTAATAGCCTTTTTGGACTTGTCGATATTGTAAGGATTGACGATTTTACATTTACACCAGCAACTTGGACTCCAAGCTTAAGAGAACAACTCAGTTTGACACTATGAAAAAAATTATAATCAGCGTCTTCGCAACCGGATTTACTCTTGTTACTATCGCAGCCATGGCGGGATATTGGTGCTACCAAACACTACTTGCCTATGGTGAACAACCAATAAAAGCCACCTCTGTACAAGAGTTAACGATTAAACGGGGAACCACATTTAATCAATTTATCTCTGTTTTGGAAACTGAACAGTTAATCGACGAAGGCTGGAAACTTAAATGGCTTGTACGTTTAAAACCAGAGTTAGCACACATTCGCTCAGGCCTTTATGAAGTTACACCAAACGAAAGCCTCAATAGTCTGATGGCTAAAATCATTAGCGGTAAAGAGAAGTCTTTCGGTGTGACCCTATTAGAGGGGCAAACGGTTAAAGAGTGGTTACTCATACTGGAACAGCAAGCAAGGTTGCAGCAAGAGCAAGATGTGTTTAACCAGGTACTTGTTGCCAATGGTGATGACTCCGGTTTGCCTGAGGGGAAGTTTTTCCCAGACACTTATCATTATCGAGCTGGCTCTACTGATCAGGCCTTACTCAATAAAAGTTATTTGAAAATGAAGCTTGAGCTTGAAAAAGCCTGGCAAGGACGTCAGCAAGGCTTACCGTTAAAATCGGCTTATGAGTTACTCATCTTAGCCTCAATTATTGAGAAAGAAACAGGTAAAGCAAGCGAGCGCCCCTGGATAGCTGCAGTATTTGTCAATCGTTTACGTAAAGGCATGCGATTGCAAACGGACCCAACGGTTATTTACGGCATGGGCGACAGATATGCTGGCAATATCACTCGTAAAGATCTGCGTGAAACGACCGCATTTAATACATACAGAATTAATGGGTTACCACCCACGCCAATTGCTGCACCCAGTTTAGCAGCAATACAAGCCGCCGCGCATCCCGCTGACGTTGATTATTTTTATTTCGTATCACGAAATGATGGTAGCCATATTTTTTCTAAAACACTGACAGAGCATAATCGAGCAGTGAATAAATATCAGAGAAATCGATGAATACACAAACTGAACATTCCGCCAAGTTTATCGTGATTGAAGGGCTTGAGGGGGCGGGTAAATCAAGTGCAATCGCATTGGTTAGAGATTTTATTGAAAAACATATAGGGCAAGCTCCTGTTTGTACTCGTGAACCGGGAGGAACGCCACTCGCTGAGCAGATGCGTGACTTAGTTAAAGTCGCCAATGACAGCGATCCCTTATGTGATGAAGCTGAGTGTTTGCTGTTTTACGCAGCAAGAGCACAATTGGTTGCAAACGTTATCAAACCTGCTTTAGCTAACGGTGAGTGGGTATTAGGTGATAGACACAACTTGTCTTCACTTGCATATCAAGGTGGTGGTAGAAGATTAATGCCATTAGTCTCAGCTATCAGTGATGCCACGCTTAAAGGTTTTAAACCAGACCTGACCCTTTACCTAGATATTGACCCTAAGTTAGGGCTTGAGCGCGCAGCTCGACGGGGTGAGCTTGATCGTATTGAGCTGCAAGAAATTGAGTTTTTTGACCGTGCTCGTGCCACTTTCTTATCATTTGCAGATAGCGATGATTCAATAAAAATTGTCGATGCCAGCCAAAGTATGGCTCAGGTGCATAAGGACATTATTGCCATTCTTCAGCAGCAGAGTTGGTAATATGACACAGCTCCCTTGGCTGCAACATACAATTGAAACGTTTTCAGAGCAATTGAAAACGGCTCGTGTTGGCCATGCTTATCTGGTTGCGATGGATGTGGGTTACGGCGGTGAAGCGTTAACGCTTGAGCTTGCCAAGGCTGCGTTATGCAAACAAGTTGGCCGAACTGGAAGCTGTGGCTCCTGTAAGCCTTGCCAACTTGTTGAGGCAAATAGTCATCCTGATCTATACCGAGTTGAAGCAGATGGCGCACAGATTAAGGTAGATCAAATTCGTGAGCTGTGCCAAAAGCTAACCACAACGCCACAACAGGGCGGAAGGCGGATTGCGGTTATTTTAAACAGTGAACGTTTGAATCAGGCATCAGCGAACGCATTGCTTAAAACATTAGAAGAGCCCGGCAAAGATACCATTTTGTTTTTACAAACCAATTCACCCAGTCGCTTACTCGCAACGATTAGTAGTCGTTGCCAGAGACTTCATCTGGAAATGCCAAGCAAATCAATTGTTAAGCAATGGTTACAGCAAGAGTTATCGACTAATGAAGATTTGACCTGGTGCTTACCTGTTGTGGGAGGGCCCTTAGCTATCCTTTCGGCAGTCGAGAGCGGCCGAGATAAGACATTGGTATCATACAGAAAAGGCTGGATACAAAGTTTGTCGTCAGGACACCTGTGTGATAGTTTAATAAATGTTAATGAAAAGCAAATTTCTGACGCGCTTAACGTTTTATACTTAGTGGTGCATCGAATATTAGTGAAAAAGCAAGAAATCGACCCTTTGCTCAGAGCTAAGCTGGCAAATTTTGCAGCAAAAGTGATGCAATTAGAAACACGCTTGTCGGTGATGCCAAACGTTAATTCGTTGGCATTGTTTGAAGGATTAACAATTGAGTATAACCAGCTAATGAGCCAATAAAAATCTATGATGAATCTTGTTGTCAAATTTGAGTCTTTACAGCAGCTTTACCGCGCTTATATGCCATTTATCAAACCGATAGGTATGTTTGTTGCTAGTGTTGAACGCTTCAGTCTTGGACAAGAGATCATGGTTCGTTATCAACTCCCGAGTGGCTCACAGCATCACGACTTCAAAGGTTCGGTGATCTGGATTAATCCTTTAGGTGCATCGGGAGGGCGTCCTGCAGGAGTCGGCATAAAAATTTTATCCGAGCCTGATTTTCATAAACATCATATCGAACAGCTTCTTTCTCGTGAACTGGCCTCTGGAGATTTGACCTGCACTATGTAGCTGGTTAGACTTGCTGTCCTTTTTGTTGTTTGTTGGACTTTCACTGTGCTTATCGATTCACATTGTCATTTAGACCGTCTTAAAACCGCGCCAGATCAGGCTTCACTACAAGAGATCATTACCGCAGCAAAAGCCCGCGATATTGCTTATTTTCTTTGTGTGAATGTCAGGCAGCAAGGCTTCACCGAAATGAAGCAAAAAATGGCGGCCTTTGATGAGGTTTTTTTGTCTGCAGGTGTACACCCGTTAGATGTGCAAGAAGGTCTAAACATCGAAGAGGTTGAGCAGTTTGCCCGTGATGAGAAAGTCATTGCTATTGGCGAAACAGGGCTCGATTACTTTTATGCCAATGAGACAAAAACACTGCAACAAACTTGTTTTGAGCAGCAGATAGATCTGGCTGTAAAGGTTAATAAGCCTCTTATTATTCATACTCGCGATGCCCGTGAAGATACTATTAACTTTTTAAAGCGAGGCAATGCTGATTCTGTTGGTGGTGTCTTACACTGCTTTACTGAAAGCTGGGAAATGGCGAAACAAGCTTTAGATCTAGGCTTTTACATCTCGGTTTCAGGTATTGTTACATTCAAAAATGCTGGCGATCTACGTAATGTGATCCGCAAGGTACCAAAAGACAGATTATTGGTAGAGACGGACTCTCCTTATTTAGCACCGGTTCCTCATCGAGGTAAAGAGAATCAACCTGCATTTGTACGTGATGTCGCGGAATTTGTCGCTGAGCTTAGAGGTGAGAAATACCCTGAACTGGCACAGTATACAACGGATAATTTCTTTAATTTGTTTAAAGACGCTGCAAAACTCGCTGGACGCTAACCAATACTAGCCTGCATACTTTAATGCTGAGGTTTAGGCTAAATTACAGGCAAAAAAAGACCCAAAACTATTCCAATTGTTCTGGGTCTAGGGGAATGGCTCACTGGGAGCCGTGCGCTACTGTTGATTACCACTACCGTTGATAACCATAATGGTAAAATAAGGCTAATCAGCATTTATCTAATGACTAATGATATAGAGTGTAGACCAGCCTTACAGATTGTGGGTGGTTATTTTTTAATGCTCGCCACCCAAATGTAACTATTTATGTATAGATGAGACTGGTATTACTGATATAACGCAATCTTATCTTTAACTAAGTCTCTGGGAAGATTGTTTTTTAATTTATTGCCTAGGTGCTTTGCTACACCAAGAGGGTTACCGGCATAACTGACAATCACTTCTCCCTGAGGTTTAACTTTTTCGGCTAAACTGATATCGCGGCCCATTAAGAACTCTTTCGCTTGCTCGTCGCTGAGTTCAAACCGAGTGGGTGATGAGAGTGCCAAGACCGCTTCGTGTCGAACCTTATAGCCTTTCTTTAATGCGTCCGCGAGCTTAATCCCTATTCGCTGAAATCGCATTTTACCTATAAGTGGCATAACCGCTTTTGGGAACAACCAAAACTCTAAATCACGTACCATGATCTCTGCATTCGTAGGTAATGTAATGGCAAATGAATCTTCAAAATAAGCCGTTAACTCTTCAATTTGCTTGGTCTTTGCAGCTGTAAATGGAAAGTTCTTTTGCTTTTTAGGTTCAGGTAAGATGCGCTCTACAGCTGATACTTTGCGGATCTTTGCGACAAAAAAGCCCTCACTATCATAAATCTGCGGCCATACATGTAAAAATCCTTCTTCGGTACATGCTTTATCAGCGCCGGAAAATAGCGCAGTTAACGAGGCAAATTCAACCGCCTCGCCAAAGACACTTTTTAAATGATGGCAAACATCTTGGTTTTCTTGACGACTCAATGCACAAGTGGAATAAACTAAGCTTCCGCCAACCTTTAATGCAAGAAAAGCGGATTCAATTAACGCTTTCTGAGTGACTACAATGCCTTTATTGTCATTGTTATCCCAGTTTTTTAATGCGTCTGGATCTTTACGTATTGTGCCTTCGCCACTGCAGGGGGCATCGAGTAATACTGCGTCGAATGTTTCAAATAGATACTCACCGAAAACTCTAGCGTCAAAATGGGTGAGGGCACAGTTTGATACGCCCATTCTCGCCACGTTAGCATGCAAGACTTTTACACGGCTGGCTGAATACTCATTAGCGACTAAAAGCCCCTGGTTGTTCATCAGTGCGGCTATTTGCGTTGTTTTGGAGCCCGGCGCTGAAGCCATGTCTAAAACACAGGTTTGCTCTAATAGGCCAAGAGCATTCTCATTTTTGGCATGTGAGTTAAACAGCGCTGTAGGCGGTAGCATTGAGCTGGCTTCTTGAATGTAAAATAAGCCTTGTAAGTGCTCGACAGTATTACCTAACTGTATATCACTGCCTATCGTCACCCAGAAACCTTGGTCACACCATGGAATAGGCTCAAAGCTCCAGCCTTTTTCTGACATTAAGTCAATAAAGCTTGCGGTACTAATTTTGAGTGTATTGACCCGAATAGAGAGACGTAACGGTTTATTGCTGTAAGCAATAAAGTCTTCCATTGAAAGGTGAGAAGGGAGATCACGTTCAATATTGTCGAGAAAATTCTGATTAAAATGAGCCATATGTCGAAGATAATGCGGTAAAGTAGCGGGATTATAACAGATTTACCAAATGATAAGAGGGAACTTGAGTGCTAAATAAGATCTGGTTTGGCTTTTTTGCAACCGCATTATTCGCTATTTTGGCGCAGGTGCTAACAGGCCATACTCAAGTACTTTCAGAAAGTGTCAGTGCCATTTTTTCGAGTTCAAAATTAGCCGCTGAAATCGCATTGGGCTTAATCGGTGTATTATCACTGTGGATGGGCTTGATGCGTGTTGGCGAAAAGGCGGGGGTCGTTGGCTTATTCTCTAAAATGTTTGAACCTTTACTCGCTAAACTGATGCCAGAGGTACCTAGAGGGCACCCGGCTTTTGGTAGCGTCACCATGAATTTGACTGCCAATATGCTGGGTTTAGATAATGCTGCAACGCCGTTAGGCCTCAAGGCAATGCAAGATCTACAAACCTTAAACCCTAATAAGAGCGTTGCGACTAACGCCCAGATCCTGTTCTTAGTGTTAAATACCTCTTCTATAACTTTAGTGCCTGTCACAGTATTTTTGTATCGTGCTCAGCAGGGAGCTGTCGCACCAGCTGATATTTTTCTGCCGATTTTACTGGCAACAACGGCATCGACACTGGCAGGTCTAACGGTAGTCGCGATAGTACAAAGGTTATCTTTACTCAATACTGTGGTACTGGGTTATGCCGGTATCATTTTATCTTCCATTATCGGCTTGGTATTTTATTTAAGTACCTTATCTGTATCGGCTATTGGTGAAATCAGTACCAGCCTTGGTAACGGTATTTTATTGCTGCTTATTTTTAGTTTTGTACTGGTTGCTGGTATCCGAAAGGTTGCAGTTTATGATGAATTTATAGAAGGTGCGAAAGAGGGCTTTGCGCAGTCCATAAAGCTAATCCCATACTTACTGGCGATGTTACTCGCTATTGCGTTACTCAGAGCTTCCGGTGCGCTCGATTATTTGCTACAGCTTATAGCAGGCTTAGTCGCTTTTGCTGGAGGGGATGTACGCTTTGTTGATGCCATGCCTACAGCTATCATGAAACCTTTTAGTGGCTCAGGGGCGAGGGCTATGATGCTTGAAACCATGCAGCACTATGGAGTGGATTCATTTGCTGGTCGCTTAACTGCAATATTGCAAGGCAGCACCGAGACGACATTTTATGTATTGGCCGTTTATTTTGGTGCTGTTGGGATCCGTAATGGCAGGCACGCGTTAGCTTGTGGCTTATTTGCAGATTTAGCGGGGATCATCGCGGCGATACTGGTCTGCTACCATTTTTATGGTTGATGATACCAATCAAAATAAGTAGTTGTTCTACTCAGAGTGTTTTTGGGCAAACTAATTCAAGGCGAATAGATGACATAATTGCTCGGCGATCACATGGCATTTTCCCATTAGCAAACATGCTGACAGACATAAAAAAACGAGGCCTTATAGCCTCGTTTTTCTATTCAGTTGCTAGATAATCGTTATTAACTATCATTTCCAAGTTATCAACTGTTAGTTAATATTTCTTAGCAGCTGAATCGTTAGTCTGCTTTAGGTGTTTGTACTGGTGACCAAGTCATCCATTTTGCATCAAAATCAGACTGAAGCGTAAATGTTTGGTCGTTGTTGATGGTGTTTGCTACCGTGGTGGTTTCTTGTGTTGCGACCCCGATGCCACCGGCTAAAATTGTTTCCAACGAACCCGTCTCGATTTGCGCGCCTGAGAATAGGCCAAGATCAACTTTTACGCCTGAGAGATCCCAAAACACACTGGTTTGGTTTACAAGATGTTGATACTTATTTTTAATATGAACGTGCATTACAACGCCAGTGCCTTGATCTGAAAGAGCATAACTATCGACTTGGCCAATGTTTATCCCTCTAAAGAAAATGGCTGTTCCTGACTTAACCGAGCCTAAGGTGCTATTACTTAAATTAAAGGTTAACGCACCATCGATATTATGAAATGGCGTATCAACTTGTCCAACAAAGGTTGTCGCCTTGATGTTGCTTTGTCCCGGGAAGACTTCAATATAGGCACCGGTTATCAGGGTTTCAGGCGCTTTAATCCCAGCTAAAGAAATATCCGCATCGACAACAGAATACGAGGCATCTTTTTGATTAAAATTAGTGGCATATTCACCATATAAATAAGCAGTAACATTTAACTGCTTTAAATTGGCGGCTAAGGTTACCGACTCAATTTCACCGACTTTATGGCCTAAATACCGAATGGCTGCTTTGCGGGTTAATTTTACGGTCGCAGGGAAGGTGAGCTGAATGGGTACCGCCTGGCTGAATGCAAGGAACTTACTTTCATAAAGCGCGGTGCCGTTTGCGACGGTATTACCTTCAAGCAAGCCAAGGCTTATTCCGCCTTTTAAAGCTCCCATTAATGGCGCGACTTCGACCTCAACGCCACTTAAACTGGCATTGATTGATACTGCACTGTTACGCCAAAAGATTGTTTGATCAGTGAGTAAACTTTTAAAGTCACGTTCGATAGCGATATCAATTGCAAAGTCATTATTTGTGGCTTGCCACTCTACGCCAGACACCTGGCCTATTTGCATTTTCTTGTAATAGATAGGAGAGCCAGCAGTGAGATCTGCGCTATCTTGATTGTAGAGTCTTCTTTTTATAAGCTTTTGATTATTGAAAAAAGACGTAGCCTGTTTGCTGTTGCCAAAAACATACAGCGAGTCGCCGCTCTTTGCCAAGGCTTTGTTTGTGCCTCTAACTAAGCTTAACGCGCCACTAGTCAAAGTCGTCAGATCACGGGTACTGACTTTAACACCATCGAGACTCGCATCTATGGTTAATGCAGACTCTGCAATAAAGTGGCTATTTGCGCTGATAAGCGTCGCAAAGTCAGCGTCTATTTCAGCTTGATATTCTACTTGAGTAAAAGTGTTATTGAGCTGACTGGATAGTACGTGACCAATCTTGATCTGCTTATAGCGAATTTCTGCACCGGCGCTAATACCTGGGTTGCTTTTTGCGTGCAGCGTGAGGAGCAGTTTACCAGTATTTGTGGGCTCAGGTTGCTGTGTTAACAATGTATATTGTTGTTTTGCAGCTCCTGTACCTGGAATGAAGTTAATTACACTACCTGTGATTAAACGTTCAGGGTGCTTTATACCGGATAGAGATATATCGGCGCCTTCCAACCAGAAATCAGCACTTTCAGTGAGTAACTCTTTATAGGCGTTATCAATTCTTGCAGATAACACAACGCCATCATCACTTAATGCTTTATGAGTTACCTGGCCTATCTGGATCCCACGATAAACAATGGCGGTATTTTGAGATACGGCGTCGGTACCACTTGCGAGTAGGTTAAATTGCAATCCGCCTAAGGCGTCATCTTGGCTGTCATATAACGTGAATTCATGCTTATTTTCCACGGGTTCAGATAAGGTATTGGAGCTAAAGCTAATGCCACCAGCAAGTATCGAGGCTAAACTTTCGCTACTGACTTTTACACCAGATAAGGAGGCATCGATGCTGATCCCCGAGACATTCCAAAATTGAGAGTCGGTTTTAACTAGCTCAGCATATTGCTGTTGAATAAATGCTGTTACTAGAATTTGTTCCGCACTTTCAAGATGATAACCAACTACTTGTCCTACTGGGATCTGTCTGTAAAAGATAGGAGAACCCACATCAAGAGAACCTAATTTGTCAGAAGTGATATGGACAATTAGTCCTTCTACGCCGGGTGTGATGACGGGGGCAGTTGTTTCTGCTTCAAAATAGGATCTTGAGTCGCCGCCACCGGGTAACATACTAATGTAATTACCAGAAAAAAGGGTATCTAGACCTTCGATGCCGGTGATTGTTGCTTTAGGTTTAACCAACCAAAACTTGGTCCCCTGGTTGATAAATGGTGCGGCACGATAATCCATGAGAACTGAGACGTTTACGCCTTGAAGATCATCATCAATACTCATATCAACGACTTTACCCACTGTAAGCCCTTGGTACTTGACTAAGGTTTTACCTATGTCCATTCCTGTGGCACTTGGGAAATGAATCGTAATTTCAATTCCCGACTCGCGTATGCTCTTCACCCCAAGCCACGCGCCTAATGCAAGTGCAATAATGGGTAATAACCAAATCGGTGAGAATAACTTTTTCTTTACGACTTTAGGCGTTTGTACTTGAGTCATCTTTTGCTTCCAATCTATCCCAGAGTAATCGGGTATCTATAACTTTTGCAGCGAGCTGCGTGAGTAAAATAACTAAGGCGAATGCAGTTGCTGCTGGAGCCGGCTTAGCGTCGAGTAACTGTCCCATATTAACGACAGCTACAGTAAGTGAAATAACAAATAAGTCGAGCATCGACCATCGACCAATCCATTCAATAATATGAAAGCCAGTCATTAACTTCTTTTTCGAAATAGGGAGTTTGAAACTGATTGCAGATAAATAAATCGTTAAGCCTACAATTTTTAAGATCGGTACCAAAATACTCGCAGTAAACAAAATGATTGCGATGGGGATCATGTCCGTTTTAACGAGGTGAGCGATCCCAGAAAAAATGGTGTCTTGGGTCACTCGTCCCTGATTCGTCAGCGTTGTAATGGGGTAAATATTGGCAGGGATCAGCAAAATAGCTGCGGTGATTAGCAGCGCCCAACTTTTTTGGACACTGTCATAATCTCTAACCTTAAGTGGAGCATCGCAACGACTACATGTTGCAGACTTACTGCAGGTCACCTTGTGACATGTTGGACACGAGGTTAAGCCGATATCTTTCCCAAGCGTTGCAGAGTCATTTGTGTTCATCAAGAAAGCTCCACATATGTTCTAAATCGTACTCGCGCATTAAAAATAACGTCATTACAAATAACATGGTGAAACAGAATGTACCAAAACCAAAAGAGACACTGGCAAAATCTGCTAGGTTGAACGCCGCGACGAGGAAGCTGATGACATAGATTTCAAGCATGGTGAGCTGGGTGAGCATTCCTTGAATTTTTAGTAATTGTTTGAGTGTCGTCCTCAGTATGACAGAACTGAGCCCGAACTTAATAATGAGTGTTTGAGACAAAATGGATAATAACAATAGCCCCGGAGCGACAACGGCAGAAACCAACACCGCAATACCCACTAACCAATAACCTTGCTGGTAAACAGATAACGCCCCCTCTATGACTGTAGTTGTCCTAATACTTCCAAGAAACTCAAGCTCTAAGACCGGGTATAAATTTGCAGGTGCGAAAAAGAAAACCGCCGTTAAACACAGGGCTAACATACCGTTGATAGAACAGTATGGCGTATCGTAAAGGGGGGTGTGGCACCTTGGACAGATAGCACGTACGCCAGTTGGCAGTGCTCGCTTCCTAATGACTAAGTCGCAGGACTGACACAAAGTAATACTATTATCTACTGCTTCCATAGCCATCTTTTTTTAATATCCAAGTTTGCGATATAAACGGTTAATCGAGTACGCAAGGTGAGTATTTTCACGTATGCGATTGAAAATACAGAGCCATTAACCGAATAAGTTTATCAGATATTCAAGAAAACTTGCATAAGAAGTTCAATCTATGAGACTCTCTACTGTATATAAAAACAGTGTGAGGTTGAATATGGCCGTTGTAACTCAATTTGTAGTTGTTAGAGAAGGGGTTGAAAAGATGACTTTTACATCTAAGAAGGAGGCTGATGCCTACGATAAGATGCTAGATATCGCTGATAACCTAATCCCGTTTTTAAGTAAGAGTGACTTAGGTTTGGAGGAGGTTAATATTGAAAAGTTAAGCTTTTTCTTGGCCGAGAACAAAGATGACCTGCAAGTGTTACTTAAAGGTGGATCACTAGAGAAAAAAGCATCGGTTAAGAAAACAGCTAAAAAAGCTGAGGACAAGGCAGAAAAATAAAACTCCTTGTTAATGCAGGTAGGTTTGTTGTTAGAATGTTGTAAGTATGCTTTTTTGTTTTAGATATAACGGTTGGATAGTATTAATGGAAGACGCTTTTTACGGCACGCTAGAACGTCAGGTGCGGGCATTATTTACAGATGAAGATGACACTATTGCAGCATTGGCAAATTTTTCAGCTTTTATCAATGACAACCTTGATGATCTTAATTGGGTTGGCTTCTATCTATTGAAAAATGATCAATTAGTATTAGGGCCGTTTCAAGGTAAGGTAGCTTGTTCTCGCATTCCAGTCGGTAAAGGTGTCTGTGGTACCGCGGTGGCATTAAATTCAACACAACGAATTGATGATGTTCACCAGTTTGCAGGTCACATTGCATGTGATAGTGCCAGTAACTCAGAATTGGTTGTACCTTTACGACAAAACGGATCTGTTATCGGTGTGCTGGATATTGATAGCCCATCGTTATCAAGGTTCAGTAAAATTGATCAACAAGGGGTCGAAACTTTGGTAAAAAGTCTCGAATTTTGCCTATTTGGTTAATCTACGACCAATTATCGCTAATTGGAGGTCGCAATCATTTGAAGCCTCTCTATAATAAGCGGTTTGAGTAATGAAAAAAACAAACACGTTTACATTCAAGATATGAATGCTTAGAGTTTGTGTATTATTGTTGCTAAGGTAGGTTTGATTTTAGGTATAAAAACAAATGTTAACGATTTTTCATTTGTTGTTTATGCGCAGATCAGACAAATATAAACGACACTTAACTGATACGAGTGATAAAGCTCTACGGTGGTGTCCCTTTTTTAAACTGTGGAAGTAAAGATGGAATCAACAGAAAAGTTGACCGATACCAACGCTATTCTTGCGTATTTGTACGAAACATTTCCTTTATGCTTTATAGCTGAAGGTGAAACTAAGCCATTAAAAATTGGGTTGTTTCAAGATTTAGCGGAAAGGTTAGCTGATGATTCTAAAGTCAGTAAAACTCAGCTCAGAATCGCGTTAAGAAGATACACGAGTAGCTGGCGCTACTTAAAGTGCGTGAAAGCAGGCGTACAGCGTATTGATTTAGACGGTAATGCTTGTGGTGAATTAGAGCAAGAGCACATTGATCATGCTCAAGCTACACTAAAAGAGAGCCAAGACAAAGCTAAGGCGAAAAGAGTTGCACAGGCCAAGAGTGCTAACCCAGCTGCAAAAACGGCTAAGAAGCCTGTTAAGAAGCCAGTTGCTAAACGTCCTAAGCAAGCTCAAAGCAGCAAACCTGCAAAAGAGCCTGTTGTGGCAGAAAATTTAGTACCTGCGGTTTTAGCTGAACTGAAACCAAAGCAGCGTGTTAATGTCAAATTAGGTAAGGCACCAGTAGCTGGTGTGATTTTGGACATCAAAAAAGAAGATGTTCAAGTTCAGTTAGACTCTGGTTTAACCATCAAAGTTAGAGCTGAACATATACTGCTGTAATGGCTTATTAGCACCTAAAGGAGTAACTTGTTGATGCGAAAACTTTCTCTGGCTGTATCCATTGCCGGTATTTTTGTCGGATTCTCGGCGTGGGCCGTAAGCCCTACTATTCAATTCAGCGAGTTGCCCGCTCTTAAGCAGGAACCGCAACATAAGGTTGCCAGTAAACGAGTGACAGGTTTATTCACTCGCTCCCACTATCATCGTTTTGATATGGATGACGCCTTCTCTGAACAGGTATTTAATCGATATCTAAAGCAATTAGATTATCGCAAGAATGTATTGTTGCAGTCTGATATCGATAGTTTCAAAGGCTATTCATCTGAATTTGATGATATGTTGAAAAGTGGTGATTTGAATCAAGCTTATAAGATGTTTGAGCTTGTTCAAAAGCGTCGCTATGAGCGATTTGCTTATGCATTGTCTTTGCTTGATGAAGAGATGGCATTTGACGTTGCTAATGACGTTTATGAATACGACCGCGAAGATGCAAACTGGCCAACAACCGAAGCTGAGTTAAACGAGCTTTGGCGTCAACGTGTAAAATACGATGCATTAAACCTCTCTCTTACTGGTAAGAATTGGGATGAAATCGTCGAAGTCCTTGAGAAACGTTATAACAATGCGATTAAACGTTTAAGCCAAACCCATAGCGAAGATGTCTTCCAAGGCGTAATGAATGCATTCGCCCGCACAGTGGAACCTCATACAAGCTATCTTTCCCCACGAAATGCTGAGCGTTTCCAAATGGAAATGAATTTGAGCTTAGAAGGCATTGGTGCAGTGCTTCAAGTCGATGATGACTATACAGTGATCAAGAGCCTGGTTGCAGGCGGCCCGGCAGCATCAAGCGAAAAATTATCACCTGAAGATAGAATTATTGGTGTAGGTCAAGAAGGCAAAGAGATCGTTGATGTCATCGGCTGGCGTCTTGATGATGTTGTCGAACTGATTAAAGGTCCAAAGGGCAGTAAGGTTGTTCTTGAGATTTTACCAAAGAAAGGCGGCACCAACGCGAAAACGTTCGAATTGACAATTGTTCGCGATAAAATTCGTTTAGAAGATAGAGCTGCAACGTCTAAAGTGATTGAGCCAACAGACGGCCCTTACGCAAATCGTAAAGTGGGTGTGATTCAAATACCCGGTTTTTATATGGATTTGTCAAAAGACGTTTCTAAAGAACTTGCCGAATTAAAAGAAGCTAAAGTCGAAGGTATTATTATTGACCTTCGTGGCAATGGCGGCGGTGCATTAACTGAAGCAACGTTGTTAACAGGCTTGTTTATTGAACAGGGTCCAGTGGTTCAAATTCGAGATGCGAACGGTCGAGTATCACAAAATCGCGATAATGATGGACGAGTCACTTATGATGGTCCGTTAACCGTGATGGTTGACAGATACAGTGCATCGGCTTCTGAAATTTTTGCTGCAGCACTTCAAGATTATGACCGTGCACTTATTGTTGGCGAGTCTACCTTTGGTAAAGGTACGGTGCAGCAACATAAGAGCCTTGGTCGTATCTATGATATGTACGAAAAGCCTATCGGGCATGTGCAGTACACGATTGCTAAGTTTTACCGCATCAACGGTGGAAGTACTCAGCTTAAGGGTGTTACACCAGATATTCCATTCCCGAGCGCTTTAGAGCCAGGCGAGTATGGTGAAGCTGAAGAAGAAAATGCATTACCATGGGACAAAGTACCAGTAGCACAATACGGTACACTTGGTGAAATTTATCCGCAGCTTATTCAGAACTTGGACGGTAAGCATAAAGATCGTATTCAATCTGATGTTGAATTTAGTTATATTTTCCAAGATATTGCTGAGTTTAAAGAAAACCATGATGATAAAACGGTTTCTTTAGTTAAGACGGAACGTCTAGCTGAACGAGAAGCAAACGACAAGAAACAACTTGATCGTGCTAACGACCGACTCGTAAGAGAAGGCCAAGAAAAAGTTAAGTCATTGGATGATATTTCTGATGATGTCGAAGTAGCCGATGCTTTCTTAGATGAAACAGCCTTTATCACGCTAGATTTAGCGGATATTGAAAAATTGGCAAAGAATCAAAAAAAGTAAAATCGACTCAATAAAAAAACGCGCTTTATGCGCGTTTTTTTTAATTCAAAATTAATAAATTAGAGGTTTATTCATGTCACAGCCCCAAGCAAAATTCCTCAAAGATTATCAACAACCACAATTTAAGATCAGCCATATCGATTTAGCATTTTCACTTGCAGGAAAAGAAACACAGATCATTGCGACCAGTCAGGTTGTTCGTCACGGACAACATAATGAGGCATTAGTCCTCGTCGGTGATGAGATTGAGCTGCTAAGTGTTACCGTCGATGGGAAAGATACTGCTTTTCAACAGCAGTCGGGTGAGCTGATTGTTGATACCAAGCTTAATGAATTTGAATTAAAAATAACGACTAAGTTAGATCCTGAGGCAAATACCAGTCTGGAAGGCTTATATATGTCGGATGGTGCATACTGTACTCAGTGTGAGGCTGAAGGGTTTAGGCGTATAACGTACTTTTTAGACCGCCCAGATGTATTGGCTATCTATACTGTGCGTATTGAAGCAGATAAACAGGCCTTCCCTTATTTATTGAGTAACGGAAACTTGGTCGATTCAGGTGACACAGAAGATGGTCGGCATTTCGCACTGTGGCATGATCCCTTCCCAAAGCCTGCTTATCTGTTTGCGCTAGTAGCAGGTGACTTTGACCTGTTGGAAGACAGCTTTACTACCTGTAGTAATCGTGAGGTTAAGTTGCAGGTATTTGTTGATAAAGGTAATTTAAATAAAGCTCACCATGCAATGGCATCACTTAAAAAGTCGATGGCTTGGGACGAAAGTCGCTTTAATTTAGAATATGACTTAGATATTTACATGATTGTGGCGGTCGATTTTTTCAATATGGGTGCCATGGAAAATAAAGGACTCAATGTATTTAATACTAAGTTTGTATTGGCGGATAAAGCTTCTGCGACTGATGATGATTACCATGGAATAGAGTCTGTTGTAGGGCATGAGTACTTTCATAACTGGACTGGTAACCGGGTAACTTGCAGAGACTGGTTTCAGTTAAGCTTGAAAGAGGGCTTAACCGTATTTAGAGACCAAGAGTTTAGTTCTGATCTTGGTTCTCGCGCGGTAAACCGTATTCATGCCATTAAAGTAATGAAGAACCAACAGTTTGCAGAAGACTCTGGGCCAATGGCACACGCTATCAGACCCGAGTCAGTGATTGAGATGAATAACTTTTATACGGTTACTGTTTACAATAAAGGTGCTGAAGTTATTAGAATGATGCATACCTTATTAGGCGAACAGGCATTCCAAAAAGGCATGGCCTTATATTTTGAGCGTCATGATGGACAGGCTGTGACTTGTGATGATTTTGTGTCAGCAATGCAAGATGCAAGTCAAGTTGATTTAAGTCAGTTTAAACGCTGGTATAGCCAAGCAGGCACACCGCAAGTTGAAGTCGAAGAGCACTATGATGCTGCAAATAACAGCTACAAGCTAACATTGTCTCAGTCGACCCCTGATACACCTGGCCAAACTGATAAGCAGCCCTTACATATCCCATTTGATGTGGAGATGATCAGTGCTCATGGTGATTCAGTTATTAGCGAAGTTCTGAATTTTACTGATAAACAACAAACCTTTACTTTTAGTGGCATGACTTCAAAGCCTATACCGTCGTTACTGCAAAATTTTTCTGCGCCAGTTAAACTGAGTTTTGATTACTCCATTGAACAACTTGTTCATATTATGCGTTTTGCTACTAGCGAAGTCGCCAAATGGGAAGCATCAGTTTCACTATTTAGTCAATCTGTGTGGCAAAATGTTGAACGATTACAACATAAGCAAGCAATGTTTATCGACCCAAGGATCCTTGATGCTTTTAAAGGGGTCATCCTGGCACAAGATCTTGATAAGGCACTCATGGCTGAGATCCTAACCCTGCCAAGCGCTGGTTCACTGATTGAACAGAAAAGTGCCGTTGACCTAGATAACCTCGCATTAGCAAGAGAGTTTGTTGTGCTTGAGATTGCGTCAGACGGTGAAGATGAGTTATTGGCTAAAGTGCGTGAGTTAAGCAGTATCGATGAGGCTGCAGCTCGTTCATTAAAAAATATCTGCCTAAGCTTACTTTTAAAAATAGAGAAAAGTTACGGCGAAGTGGCTAAGTCACAGTTCGATTCGGCTGATAATATGACTGACAGTTTAGGCGCTCTATCGGCATTAAATTGTGAGTCGTCAGCTATTCGTAATGAATTGATGAGGAAATTTGAACAAGAGTGGATCGATACTCCTTTGGTCATGGATAAATGGTTTGCTTTACATGCGACCTTAAATAGCCATGATTGCATCGAAAAGTTGCAGTCTTTATTTGAGCATCAAGCATTTAGTTTTAATAACCCGAATAGAGTTCGTTCTCTAATCGGCGCATTTGCAGCTGGCAATACGCTTGAGTTCCATCGAAAAGACGGGCAGGGCTATCAATTTTTGGCCGATGCCATTATTAAGTTAAATAAACTTAACCCGCAAGTCGCAGCTAGGATTATTACGCCGCTGATCCAATTCAAAAAGTTTGATAATCAAAGACAAGCATTGATGAAGAACGAACTGCAGCGAATCTTAGAAATTAAAGCACTTTCGAAAGATCTATATGAGAAAGTCACTAAAGCACTGGTTTAATCTTCGATAAAGTTATGGGGTCTTAGCCTGTTAAGACGATTACTGCAGGTCTAAGCCCCTATGTTAATGAGAATGTCACCGTGGCACCCAATAAAGTATTTAATTTCCCACTCAATATCAGTTATCAAACATTCTTACCTTATTATCGAGGCGAGATAAATAAAGTTGAAGTCATCGACCTTAATGGCCAAACATTATGGATTAACGCTAGGCATTTTCGGCCCTTTTTGACTCGTGAGGGTATAAAGGCATATTTTACTATGACTGTAGATAGCCAAGGAAACCTAATTAGCCTTATTAAAAGTTAGAGTAATTACTTCAAACGGTCGATTGCTTTAAACATGAATTCTTTATTGGCTATCTAACTTATAAGTTATTGTAATTACATAGTATATAAGCTTAAAAGTAGACGCATACCACTTCATCAATTACTGATTTAAATACAGCAACAAATTCTTGCTTGCTTACCTCCCTTAAGTGACGAAATCTTTTAAAGATTTCCATGTTTCAACCTTGCTCGCCTCGTAAAAATGCTGTAACAATAGTGTTACCTGTAAGCTAACAGCATGTTGGTTAACAATTCCTATAACAAAAGAATCCAGCAGGTTACGGAGAGAAGCTAAAATGAAAAAGGTTAAAAACGGCTTAAATAAGTCGACGCTTGCTTTGGGGATAGTCGCGGCGCTCGGTTTTGGCATAACAAATCAGGCCAATGCGGTCTCATTTAATTGGGGAGAAGTAGAAGGAACATTCGATTCGACATGGACTGCTGGTGCTAGTTGGCGTGTTGAAGGTCGAGATTGGGATAATCAAATAGGTAAGGTGAATCACCCACAATTTGATTGGTCTGGATATTCAGCATTCGGTAACACTAAATACAGTGCCGCTGAGATTTGGGCGCAACCAGGTTCTTATTCTAGTAATGGCGATTTAGCCGATCTGCTATATACGCAAGGTGATACGACTGCAGAGATTGTTAAAGGACTACATGAGCTTTCTTTAAAGTATAAGAATTTCGGTGTATTTGCTCGTGGTATGTATTTTTACGATCGTAAGGCAAATGATGGAGATTATGGCTATAGCAATCCATTAACAGGCAAAGAGTACGATCCTTGTGAAGATAAAAAAGCTTCAGAAGTACAATGTAAAGATATACGTCTACTAGATGCGTTTGTTTATGCTGACTTTGACTTTAATGATGGTGCAAATCCTCTTTCAATTCGTGTGGGTAATCAGGTTGTCTCTTGGGGAGAAAGCACACTGATTGCACACGGAATTGGTGTCATCAATCCAGTTGATTTAAATATTCTTAATGCACCAGGTGCAGAACTTAAAGAAGCATTTAGACCACAAGGTATGGTTTGGGTTTCTCTTGGGGTGACCGACAATTTATCTGTTGAAGGTTTCTACCAATATGATTGGGAGCCTGTTTGGGTACCAACACCAGGCTCATTCTTATCAACTAATGATTTCGCCGGCTATGGCGGCTATTACCAAAATGCACAGCTAGGTTTTAACGCAAACCCAGATATGGATCTCGACTTCTTGTTGTCTGAATACAATACCCTCGTTGGTATGGTCGGCTCAGGTGCTGTTGATCCCGCAGATTTGGCTAAACTTGCACTGGCTTATCCAACAAAAGCAACGTTAGTTGAAGATCCTGCATCGGCAAGTGATGATGGTCAATGGGGTATAAAGCTCGGTTACTACGCACCAGAATTGGGCGAGACTGAATTCGGTTTGTATTACATGAATTACCACAGTCGTCGTCCACTCATTAGTGGTACTACTGCTAACTTCTCTGAAGAGGCTATTGGCCGCGACTTACAACGTCTAGGCGGCAAAGCACAGTCTGGCGAAGCCATGACGCGCGAAGACTTGTTAGCGTTAGAAACATTCTCTAAGGCGCAGATTGTTTACCCTGAAGATATCCAATTAATGGGTGTGAGCTTTAATACACTGCTTGGTGACACTTCTGTTGCGGGAGAAATTGCTCACCGCCTAGATGAACCATTACAAATTGATGATGTAGAGTTACTATTTGCGGCAATGCCACAGCAGTTAGCGAATGCAGGTTTGCGCCCAGATTTGGACGGTATTTCTCAAGTTGAAAATTACGGCCCAGGCGAATATGCAGAAGGCTTTATCCGCCTAGATACCACTCAAGCACAGACGACATTTACCCATCTATTTGGCCCGACATTGGGCACCGATAATCTTACTATGTTAGCTGAAGTTGGTGGCGTGTGGATCCATGATATGCCAAGCCATGATGAACTTAGATTAAATGGTCCTGGTACTGCGCGCTCAGGTGGTAACCCAGATATGCCGGGGATCATTGAGGCACTTCATAACGGACCTGAAACGAACCCTTTCCCTACTGACTTTGCTTGGGGTTATCGCCTCGTTGCGAAAGCGGACTATAACAACGTGTTGGGTGGGGTAAATATTGCGCCTCGGATCATTTTCTCTCATGACGTTGATGGTATTACGCCAGATCCGATGTTCCTGTTTACCGAAGGCAAAAAATCAGTGGCATTAGGCGTGAACTTTGATTATCAAAGTCGTTGGGGCGCAGATATCTCTTATAACACCTTCTTTGGTGGCGTCGGCACGACAAATTCATTAGCTGACCGAGATTACGTTTCGTTCAACCTTAAGTATTCAATCTAAATCACAAGGACAATAACAATGAATAAACTTGCGATATTGCCTGTAGCAGTGATGTTTGCTTTAAGTGCTCCAAGTGCTTTGGCTAAAGTCTCTGAAGCAGATGCAGCTAAATTAGGCACTGAGTTGACGCCACTTGGCGGAGAAAAAGCGGCAAATGCAGATGGTTCTATTCCTGCATGGGACGGTGGCATCACTAAACCTGTAGCAGGATATAGCCAAGGAATGCATCACCCAGATCCATTCCCAAGCGATAAAATAGAATTTACTATTACTAATGCAAATAAAGATCAGTACAAAGAGTTTCTCTCTGATGGTCAAATTAAGTTGTTTGAGTTGTATCCTGAGACATTCAAGATGAATGTCTATCAGACTCGCCGCTCAGCTTCTGTACCGCAGTTCGTCTATGATGCGACTAAAGAAAATGCAACCCGTGCAGAGTTAATTGATGGTGGCAACGGTATTACGGGAGCCTCAATTGGTATTCCGTTCCCAATGCCTGAAAATGGTTTAGAAGTTATCTGGAACCATGTACTTCGCTTTCGCGGTGTAGATATTAAAACATCTCGTAGTCAGGCTGCACCGACTGCTGGGGGTAGCTATACCTTAGTTGAAACGGCAGAAGAAATTCGTTTCCAATACTCTCGTCCAGAAATGACACTGGATAAGCTGTCCAAAGATAATACGCTGTTTTTCTTTAAACAAGTTGTTACTCAGCCTGCACGTTTAGCGGGTACCGCATTGTTAGTTAAAGAAACCATGGATCAGGAAAAATTGCCTCGCCAAGCCTGGACCTACAATACCGGCCAACGTCGAGTGCGTAAGGCGCCAAATGTTGCTTTTGATACGCCTGGTACCGTGTCAGACGGCCTGAGAACAACAGATGATTTTGACATGTTTAACGGCTCGCCCGTGCGCTACAACTGGGAGTTAGTAGGTAAGCAAGAGCTGTTTATTCCATACAATGACTACAAGTTGCACTCGGATAAGCTTAAATATGACCAAATCATTACGCCTGGACATATTAATCCTGACCACGTGCGATACGAAAAGCACCGTGTGTGGGTCGTAAAAGCAACGCTTAAGGAAGGAATGCGTCATATCTATAAGGCACGTACTTTCTATATCGATGAAGACTCATGGCAGGTATCCGTTGCCGATCTTTACGATAACCGTGATGAGCTATATCGCGTGGCAATAGCCCATGGCTTGAACTATTACGAAGTGCCGACTCAGTGGAGTACATTGGAAGTGTTCCATGATCTTCAGTCACGTCGTTATATTGCTATGGGTCTAGATAATGAAGGCCGTATGTACGACTTCGATGCAAAATTGAGTGAAGCAAACTTTACTCCAGCTGCATTGCGCCGTGCAGGTATTCGTTAATCCACCATAAAAGAGGGGCGCAAGCCCCTCTCTATTTAAAGGAAGTTTGTATGTCGTTTAGCATGCTTCGATTAATCTCAATATTGAGTGTATTAAGCCTTTTTCTGTCTTTTTCGTTACTAGCACAAGAGGCAACATTCGAACAACAAATACAGCCTCTTGCCGCAGACTCACTCGTTTTAGATATTACAAAAAATCAACATACCTTAGTTGCAGTTGGTGAGCGAGGCCATGCCTTTGTTTATCAAGATGCCTGGAAACAGGTTGAGACTCCCACACAAGCTTTATTAACCAAAGCGTTTTTCATCACGCCCAAAAAAGGTTGGGCGGTAGGGCATGACGCCACAATTTTGCATACCGAAGATGCAGGCCAATCTTGGCAGTTGCAAATGCAGTCAGCAGAGATAGAAAAGCCATTGTTAGATATTTTATTCTTTAATGAGCAACAAGGTGTCGCAGTCGGTGCGTACGGTTTGTTTTACCGTACTGAAGATGGTGGAAACAGCTGGAACAGCGAATATCATCAAGAATTACTATTCGAGGAGGATGTCGCCTATTTAGAAGAGCTTAAAGCCGAAGATGAAGCATTGTACTTATCTGAGCGAAGTACATTATTGCCGCACTTTAACCGTATTATCCCGGTAACGGACGATATGCTGATTATGGTTGGCGAGCTTGGCTTAGTTGCCACCTCAGTTGATCAAGGTCGCAGCTGGATTAAACAGGATTTTATCTACGAAGGTTCATTGTTTAACGCCGCTATTGTCGATGACACTGCATATGTAATGGGCCTTAGAGGCAATGTTTTTACCTCTGACTTAACTCTTATTGATTGGAGAAAAGTAGCGCTTCCAGTTGATTCCACCATTAATGCAGGTATTAAGTTGGGCGAGGGCACATTACGGGTTATTGGTAATGCAGGAGTCATTATCGATATTTCAGCCTCTGGTGAAAGCCAGCTAGTGGAGCAACGACAGGGTGAAAATCTAGTCGCTATTGCTGAAGACTCAGAAGGAAACTTATGGGTCGCAGGTAATAAAGGTCTCATCAAATTAGAACAAAAAAAATAGGACCTTACTATGTTAGATAAATTAGTTAATGGATTTGAATCTTATCTATTTCGTCATAGAGCTTTTGTCATATTTCTATTTGCTATCGTAACCCTCTTTTTAGGCTTACAAGCAAGTAACCTAAAAATGGATGCGGCATTTGTAAAGAATATCCCGCTTAATCATAGTTATATGCAGACCTACCTTAAGCACCAAAAGCAATTTGGTGGTGCTAATAGCATTATGGTGGCAGTCGAAGATACTAGCGGTGATATCTTTAACGCTAACTTTTTTGATGCGTTAAAGAACGTACATGACCAACTGTTTTTTATTTCCGGTGTAGATAGAGCTCAGGTTAAATCGCTGTTTTCTCCCTCGACTCGGTTTACTGAAGTGGTTGAAGATGGTTTTGCTGGGGGGCCTGTTATTCCTGCAGATTTCTCAACCACAGAGCAGGGCTTAAAAATTGTTCGTGGAAATATTGAAAAGGCAGGCATTGTTGGTCGTTTAATTGCTGAAGATTATTCAGCGGCCATGGTTAGCGCCCAATTAATGGATTTTGACCCACAGACGGGTGAGGCGCTTGATACCTTAGCATTTGCCGCGCAACTTGAAAAAGAGTTACGTGAGCAGTATGAAACTGATGACATAAAAATTCATATTATCGGTTTTGCAAAGATGGCTGGTGACGTGGCTGATGGCGCAAAAGGTGTGCTGCTGTTTTTCTTAATAGCCATCCTAGTGACGGCAGTCATGGTGTACTTCTTTTCAAAATCGGTTGCACTGACTATTTTACCGCTTGTTTGTAGTTTAATCGCGGTTATTTGGCAATTAGGCTTATTAACCGTTGTTGGTTTTGGTTTAGATCCAATGTCGATACTCATACCATTCTTGGTATTTGCGATTGGTGTCAGCCACAGTGTGCAGATGATCAATGCGGTGAGGAGGCGGGTAACAGACGGGCAAACGACGAAAGCTGCGGCGGCATTAGCCTTTAGAAGCTTGTTGATCCCAGGTGGTGTCGCATTGCTATCAGACACCATTGGTTTTATGACACTACTGGCCATTGATATTGGAATTATCAGAGAGTTGGCTATTTCTGCATCGCTTGGTGTCGCTGTCATTATTTTAACCAACTTAATGTTATTGCCGCTGCTTATTTCATTTACTACGGTAACGCCAAACAAAGATGCGCAAAATGCACAGCCGAGTAAAATCTGGATAACACTATCAAATTTTGCCACGCCAAAATATGCGGTTTGGGTGCTTATCATTACAGGGATCCTTTACGGAGTGGGCCTACAGCAGGCCAACAAGATGAAGATTGGTGATCTGCAAGGTGGCGCGCCAGCTTTGCATTTAGACTCTCGATATAATCAAGATACGTTTTTTATTACTGATAAGTTTTCAATTACTACCGATGTCATGACCATTATTGTGGAAGCATTCCCTGAGGCGTGTACTTATCACTCGGTATTGACGCAAATTGATGACTTTGAATGGCAAGTGAGTAATACCCCAGGCGTTGAGGCGACAGCGAGCCTGGCATCTGTCGCTAAGCGTGTTAATGCTGGTTTTAACGAAGGTAACCCTAAATGGAGTGTATTGCCGCGTACAACTGCGAGTTTGGTACAAGCCGTTGGACGGGTTCCTACAACTTCAGGTTTACTTAATAGCGACTGCTCGGTAATGCCTGTGTATCTGTTTCTTAAAGATCATAAAGCTGAAACCATAGAAGTTGTTATTGATAAAGTTAATCAGCTTAAAAAGCAGATGGATAACGATAAGATCCAATTTAAGTTAGCATCTGGTCCTGTTGGTGTGATGGCTGCAACTAATGAAGCGGTAGCTGAAGCGCAATTGCCTATGATGTTATATGTCTATGGCGCGGTCTTTATTCTTTGCCTAATTAGCTTCCGTTCATTACGTGCCACGATAGCAGTGATTTTACCGCTATATGTAGTGTCTACATTAGCTCAGGCATTGATGACTCAGCTCGATATTGGCCTTGCGGTAAGTACTTTGCCTGTTATTGCACTCGGTGTTGGTATCGGGGTCGATTACGGGATCTATATTTTATCGACGATGGCGGTTCGTTTAAGAGACGGCATGCCAGTTCAGCAAGCATATTATGAAGCATTAGTTGAACGCGGGAGTGCGGTTATTTTCACAGGCCTGACTTTGGCAATAGGTGTGAGTACTTGGTTCTTCTCGGCGCTTAAGTTCCAAATGGACATGGGAATATTGCTAACATTTATGTTTTTGGTAAATATGTTGGGGGCAATAATTATCCTACCGGCCATCGCCGCGATGTTTTGGCGGCAGCCCAAGTAGAATCGACTAAAGAGGAGCATTAGCTCCTCTTTTTTTATGCATAAAAAAACGTTATATACGATTGTTATGTCATCAGTGTGAATAAAATCGGTACAAGGTTAATATTGATGAGGATGTACCACTAAAATAGTTCTCGAAATATAGGGGATTTAGTAATAAACTTCGCGCTATGACCTAGGTCACAGAAATAGCTCAGGTCCGTTTGATAAGCATCCATAAAAATTAAAAAGCGCTGCCATAGCCCCCTAAGGAAATAGCAACATGGCCTTGAAAGATGCAATGCCTTCAGTACTGCTCGAAAATGTAGTCAACCTAATTCACGCTAAAGTACCCAATTCACAAGCAAAACAAGTAGAACAGTTCGCTACTTGCCTCTATGCGCACATGTCAAAAGATGACCTCAACGCGCGTAATGACAGTGACCTATATGGTGCTGTTTTGAGTCAATGGAATGCACTAAATAAGACCGCCGTCGGGGAAGGTCATATTAGAGTATTTAACCCTAGCCAGTCTAAGCATGGTTGGCAGTCAAGCCATTCAATTATTGAGATCATTCAACCCGACATGCCATTTCTTGTTGATTCTGTTGGCATGGCAATTAATCGTCTCGGTATTACGGCACATATGATGTTGCATACACCGATGGCAATTGAGCGAAAAGACGGCTCAGTGACGCATGTAAGCTATAGCTCAGATGATCAAAGTAATGTTGATAAAGTCGCTGTATTTCTAATTGAAATCGATAGACAAAGTAGCGACGCTGACATTAAAGCACTCACTAAAGAGATTGAATCGGTAATTGGTGACGTAGGCGCCGCGGTCAATGACTGGCAAGCTATGTCTACTAAGCTTTGCGATACAATTGCTGAGCTCGACGAGCGTCCGTACCCTGGCACTAAAGAAGAGCTTAACGAAGCGAAGAACTTTTTATCTTACCTAAATGATCACCACCTCACCTTACTTGGTTATCGTCGCTATGATTTGCATAAAGTTGAGGGTGATTTAGAGTTAGTCGCTGATAAGTCGACCAGTTTAGGTTTAATGACTAAATCAGCCAAAGCTAAAACAGAAACAGGCTTACTGCTGTCTAATTTCTCTGAAAGTGCCCGTAAAGAAGCACTTGATAAGAGTTTATTAGTATTAACCAAGAGTAGCGAGAAAAGCCGAGTTCACCGTCCTGCTTATGTTGATTATATCGGTGTAAAGCGTTTTGATGAGCAAGGTAATGTGATTGGTGAAGACAGATTTATAGGTCTTTACGCATCTAACCTTTATAACCGCAGTCCTCGTGAAATTCCGCTTTTAGCTCAAAAAGTTCAACGTGTACTCGACAACTCCGGTCTTACCCCACGTTCGCATGACTATAAAGCACTGATGCATATCCTTGAGACCTTGCCACGTGATGAGCTTATTCAAGCAAGTGTTGAACAGTTAGCCTCAATTGCTCATGGTGTTTTAGAGATGCAAGATCGCGACAAACTTAAATTGTTTGTCCGTAAGGATGGCTTCGGCCGGTTCTTCTCTTGTCTCGTTTATGTCTCAAAAGATAGATATAACACTAAATTACGTGAAGATACTCAACGCATCCTTGCTCAACACTTTAATAGTTCAGAGGACGTTGAATTTACAACTTATTTCTCAGAGTCTACTTTGGCAAGAACCCATTACATCATCAAAGTTGACAACAATAATATGGACGTCGATGTGGCAGCGATAGAGAATAATTTGACTGAAGCAGCTCGCTCTTGGGAAGATAAACTTGCAAGCGCTGTATACAGCGCTCAAGGTGAAGAGTTAGGTAATAGCCTAATTAAGCGTTATGTAGACGCGTTCCCACGTAGTTATAAAGAAGATGTGTTACCAAGTTCATCAGTGGTTGATATTCAGCACTTAGAAGAACTTGATGATGACCATAAGTTGGGAATGCTGTTTTATCAGCCGCAAGAGACTGCTCTCAATAACAGCAAAGTTCGCTTAAAACTTTTCCATAAAGATGAGCCTATCCATCTTTCTGATGTGTTGCCTATGTTAGAAAACTTCGGCTTACGGGTTATCAATGAGAGACCGTACGAAGTTAAAACAGCTGATGGAGCGACTTACTGGATCTTAGATTTCTTGATGACAACCCAAAATGTTGCCTCAGATGATTTAGCAGACAGTCAAGAACGCTTCCAAACTGCCTTGTCTCAAGTATGGAAGAAAGAGCTTGAAGACGATGGCTTTAACCGCTTAGTACTGTCTACCGGTTTAACTGGCCGTGAAGTTTCTGTGCTGCGTGCATATGCTAAATATATGCGTCAAATCGACTCTACATTTAGCCAAGCTTACATTGAAGAAACATTCTCAAGCTATCCGCAAATTGCTGATCTGCTAGTTAAAATGTACATACGAAAGTTTAATCCTAAGCTGAAAACACGGACACTAAACAAGTTTATAGAGCAGATAGACATTCGTCTTGACGATGTATCTAGCCTAGATGATGACCGTATCATTCGCCGTTATCTCGATTTAATTAATGCGACCAGTCGTACTAACTTCTATCAGTTAGCTGAAACGGGTTTACCTAAAGCATACATTTCATTCAAGTTTGAGCCAGCATTGATCCCTGAGATGCCTAAGCCTCTGCCTAAGTATGAAATCTTTGTCTATTCACCACGCGTTGAAGGTGTGCACCTTCGTGGCGGTAAAGTGGCTCGTGGTGGTCTACGTTGGTCTGATAGACGTGAAGATTTCCGTACCGAAGTACTGGGTCTGGTTAAAGCGCAGCAGGTAAAAAATACGGTTATTGTTCCTGTTGGTGCAAAAGGTGGTTTTGTTTGTAAACAATTGCCAACGGATGGCGGTCGTGAAGCTTTCTTCGCAGAAGGACAAGAGTGCTATCGTCTATTTATTCGTGGCTTACTTGATATCAGCGATAACATCATCAATGGTGAAGTGGTTGCCCCCGAAAATGTGGTTAGACACGATGAAGACGATCCGTATTTAGTTGTTGCGGCCGATAAGGGCACGGCAACCTTCTCTGATATCGCCAATGAAATCGCTATCGAATATAACTTCTGGTTAGGTGATGCATTTGCCTCCGGTGGCAGTAACGGCTACGACCATAAGAAAATGGGTATTACCGCACGTGGTGCGTGGGAATCGGTTAAACGCCATTTCCGCGAGATGGGGGTTAATTGTCAGACGACTGATTTCACCTGTTTAGCAGTAGGCGATATGGCGGGTGATGTATTTGGTAATGGCATGTTGTTATCTAAGCACACTCGTTTAGTTGCTGCCTTTAACCACATGCATATCTTTATCGATCCGAATCCTGATGCTGCGACTAGCTATGTTGAACGTGAGCGTTTATTTGCGCTACCTCGTTCAAGCTGGGAAGATTACAACCAAGCGCTTATCTCTAAAGGTGGCGGCATATTCTTGCGTTCTGCTAAGTCAATTCCGTTGTCTGCAGAAATGAAGAAAATGCTGGGTAGTCAAAAAGCGTCAATGGCGCCACTTGAGTTACTCAAAGAGCTACTTAAGATGCAAGTTGATCTTATTTGGAATGGCGGTATTGGCACATACGTTAAGGCGACAAGTGAATCGCATGTTGAAGTTGGCGATCGAGCTAACGACGCAATTCGTGTTAACGGCAATGAAGTTCAAGCTAAAATTATTGGTGAAGGTGGAAACTTAGGGTGTACCCAATTAGGCCGTATTGAATACTGCGCTAATGGTGGCCGTATGAACACTGATTTTGTTGATAACGTAGGTGGTGTCGATTGCTCTGATAATGAAGTTAACATTAAGATTTTGCTTAACGCTTTAGTCGCTGACGGTGAGATGACGCTTAAACAGCGAAATCGCTTGCTAGAAGAGATGACTGATGAAGTTAGCCGCATCGTACTGCAAGACTGTAAAGATCAAACTCGTACGATTTCGGTCACACAAGTACGAGGTGCGGAGCAACTAAAAGAGCAAGTTCGCTTCATTCACTATCTTGAGAAAGAAGGTAAGTTGGATAGGGCTCTTGAGTTCTTGCCAAATGAAGATGAGCTTGCCGATCGCCTAGTAAATGGTAAGTCTCTTACTCGTCCAGAGTTATCTGTACTTGTTGCTTACGCTAAGATGGTCCTAAAAGAGCAGTTGCTAACATCAGAAATTACTGAAGATAGCTTCTTAAGTCAGCTTTTAGTTGAGTACTTCCCTAAGCAACTGCAAGAGAAGTATATCGACAACATGGCTGCGCATCCGTTACGCGGTGAAATTATCGCCACGTCTTTAGCCAATGAATTGGTTAATGATATGGGACTTAATTTCGTTCAACGTATGCAAGATGAGACAGGTGCCTCAGTAGCAGAAGCTGCCATTTGTTATACTATGGCTCGCGAAGTATTTGGTTTAGCTGATTTAACTAAATCTATTACTGATTTAAATGGTGTTATTCCAGCCGTTGTACAGTGTGAAATGCTGCATCAGTTGCGCCGTAATATCCGTCGTGCGAGTCGTTGGTTCTTGCGTCATCGTAATCGTAGCTTGAATATTGAACAAACAATTGAGTTCTTTAAACCTGTATTTGATGAATTAAAAGCAAGTGTTCACCAATATATGGTTAATGAAGAGGTTGAGGGTATTCGAGCTGAATCGAACGCATTGATCAAAGAAGGTGTACCTGAAGATGTCGCTATGGTAGTGGCTAATGTCAGCACCTTGTTCTCTGCATTGGATATTGCACAAATCTGTGCTCTAGAAAACAAGCCCGTACCATTAGTTGCTGAAACGTACTTTAAGCTTGGTGCTAGTGTTGATTTACACTGGTTCCTTGAGCAAATTAGTGCGCAGCCTGTGACTAACCATTGGCAAGCATTAGCAAGAGCGGCCTTTAGAGAAGAGCTTGATTGGCAGCAGCGTTCATTAAGTTCAGTCGTTTTAAGAACTTGTACTGAAACATGTGATGCGAATAAGATCATTTCAGAATGGATTGAGTCAAATCAAAGCCTATTGGAGCGTTGGTTCCATATGCTTGCTGACTTCAAGACTTCGCAAAGCCATGAGTTTGCAAAGTTCTCTGTAGCCCTACGTGAACTTAATCTTTTGATCCTTCACTGTGAAGGTCAAAAGTAATCTGATTTAAATCAGAAGCCCTGGCAAATGCCGGGGCTTTTTTCGGTCTAGGAGAAAACATGTTTTATAAAATCGCACAAAAGTTCATGTTTCAGATGGATCCAGAACTGGCGCATAATTTCGCTATTGGCAGTTTAAAATCTACTGGTAATACGCCTTTAAATTGCTTTTATGCGCAAAATATCAAGCCAGCGCCTGTCACTATGATGGGACTGACATTTCCAAATCCAGTAGGTCTTGCCGCTGGCATGGATAAAGACGGTGAATGTATTGATGCATTTCATGCTATGGGTTTTGGCCATATTGAAGTCGGCACAGTAACACCGCGTCCACAGCCAGGTAATGATAAGCCACGCTGCTTTAGACTAAAGCCTGCTAAAGCGATTATTAATCGCATGGGTTTTAATAACAAAGGGGTAGATAACCTAGTTGAAAACCTCAAAGCAGTTAAGTCTAATGCGATGGTCGGCGTCAATATTGGCAAGAACAAAGATACACCTGTAGAGCTGGGTAAAGAGGATTACTTAATCTGTATGGATAAGGTGTATGCTTATTCAGCTTATATTGCAGTAAATATCTCTTCGCCAAATACGCCTGGTTTGCGATCGCTTCAATATGGCGATCTATTAGATGATCTGCTTGGCTCTCTAAAGGCAAAACAAAAAGAACTCGCTGAAAAACATGGTAAGTACGTACCCATTGCTTTAAAAATTGCACCAGACTTGTCAATTGAAGAGATTGAAAAAATCGCTGAAGCACTTATAAAGAGTGAATTTGACGCTGCTATTGCTACCAATACGACGCTAACTCGTGACGGTGTTAGCGGTTTGTTGAATGCTAATGAAGCTGGTGGGTTAAGTGGTAAGCCATTGAATTCATTGTCAACAATGGTTATTAAGCAATTGGCTGACTGTTTGAAAGGTAAACTTCCGATTATTGGCGTCGGTGGTATTAATGCGGCTGAAGATGCATTAGATAAATTAGATGCTGGTGCTGAAATGGTCCAGATTTATTCAGGATTTATTTATCAAGGACCAAAACTAATTAAAGATATTGTAGAAGCATATCGAATTAAGTAATCTGACTTCGATCTAATATTATTTATTAGATCATAAAACGATCATTAAGATCCGTAAAGGATCTCAGTGATCGTTTTTATTCCACTATTAATTATTATCTCGAATTAAATTTATTTTGATATTGGTGAAATAATCATCTATTATTCAATTGTATCTAAATAAAGGTAAACGTTATGTTATTAATGCCAAAAAGGGATTGGCAGTGGGGATATAATGAAGCGTACGGAGTATTAAGCGTTTCGTTAGGGGATGATATGGAATTTTTATCGCCTTATAAATTAAAATCCTTAATACCTGATGCCAAAGAAACAATGGAGTTTAGCGTAGAGCACGCTAAGTTCTATATTGACTTGGTCGACCGTTTATCAAAGTCCATGTCGTTAAATGATGCACTATTAGTGCAAATTGCATTGAATGCTACCGCTGCTCATTTCTTACTGAAACCTCAGATGCCTAAATCTTGGTTTTTTAATGTCTCACATCAATGTGCTTATAGTGAAGTGGGTAAACTCTTTCAGTTAACCACGAGTCAGCATACTGTCATTGCTATGGTTATCGAGTCTGGTTTGCAAGCCTCATTGGTGATGATTATGTCGACAGAATGTCGATTAACCGACTCTAAAAAGCTTGATCAATTTGACACGATAAAAGTGATGCATGACAGGCTTTCACCTATGTCAACTCAAAGACAAGTTAACGCAGCTTAGAACGATTCATAGCATTATTTACTCTTGAACTTAAGCTGTTTTTTGGCAGGATTTTCTCTACAGCCTTTAATAATTAGCCAAGATAACTAGCTTGGCTTGGTAAGTAGTTTGGCTTGATAACTAGCTTGTCTGATAACTAGTTTGCTTTGAAAATTAGCTTGGATAGTTTTGGGGAATTTTTATGCCGAGGAGACTTTCACGGTGCCTTGCTTATGAAAAGTCGAATCCAGTTGACTGTTAATCCATTAGATAGATTATTGGCCATCCAATAACAAAAATTGTTTGCCCGTTCCCTTAATGATTATGAGCCAACATAACTGACGATAATATTAATGAGGCGCTTGCAGCATAATTAAACGCCTCATTATTACTGCTTAATTACTTGAACAACTCGTTTCAATAACTGAGTTAATCAAGATTTCTGATAAAGGTACGTCATTGGCTCCAGTTTTTACAATGCTTATTTGATCGACCACATCCATTCCTTCAATGACTTTCCCAAATACCGCATATCCATAATTTGAGGCAGAGGCATCAAGTTGTGGATTATCGAGTACGTTAACGAAGAACTGAGTCGTGGCAGAGTCCGGTGCGTTTGTGCGCGCCATTGCAATCGTGCCGCGTACATTGCTAATGCCAACATGAGCTTCATTAACAATTGCTTCTTTTCCCGGTTTGGCGACTAAGCCAGTGTTAAAGCCACCACCTTGGATCACAAAGTTGTTTATGCTGCGGTGAAATAGTGTTCCTGGGTAGTAATCACTATCGACGTAATCTTTAAAATTATTCCCTGTAATAGGCATATTGGTTAAATCGATGGCAAATGTCATCTCTCCCATCGTTGTAGACATGATATAGCAGGCATCGGCTTGTAGCTCAGGCACTTGTACTGGAGGCGGAGTTGTTTCATTACTATCGCTTCCGCCACAAGCGGTTAATCCAAGACAAAGTAGTAGAGGAAGTGTTGTTTTCATAAAAGTACTCACTTTTAAAACTCGCACCACGCATGTAGTGAAAGTGTGTTTGTTGTTGTTTTTATGTGTTAATTATGGTGCTGGTGTGATTTTATCTATTTCAGTCTATAGATCAATCAAATGCCGGTAATGGTTACAAAGTGTCGCATCTTGGTGTTAATAGAGGTAAGGCTTATGCGGCCAATGAGCTGGCGGCGTATGTTTTAACAATATACCCTTGCGGGTTCGGCGATCATGTATCTCTGGATATTTCTGGAGAGTGTCAAAACGGCTGGCCTTCTTTTTAGCTGTGTTCTAGTGGTGGCGGCTGGCAACGTTAGGCCTTGCTGTCAGTTATATTAAGCCAAGCTCAGCGCTGCTTATAAGTGTGCATTGCACGGCAGCTGGATATTTTGCAAGTATCTGCATAAAACTTGGAACTTTATGAGGTGCTGCGAGATACATGATATGGCAAGTCTTTGATACCCGAGCAATACCTCAACTTCTAGAAGCCAAACTTTCAGTTTTTTTGCCGGTGATTTGAAAGAAACGAATCAAGGCATATGTTGCCTCAATCAGTTGCTTAAGGGATTAAATTTCGCTTTAGCCAATAACTTTTATCATTTAGTAGTACTAACAGGTATAATGTCGAACTAATTTTTACTGTGTGTCGACTTAATCAATGTTAAATTTTTTTGCTGCAGCTCCTCGGGGCTATGAATATGCGTTATCACTTGAACTCGCTGAGCTTGGCGCTTCTAATATTAAAGAAAGTGTAGCGGGCGTTTATTTTTCTGCTTCGCTAGAGCTGGGATATCGTATTACGCTATGGTCACGCTTGGCGAGCAGAATCATTTTTGTCATTTATAAAGGTCCATGCGAGTCACCTGAGCAGCTATATAACGCCGCTTACGGTATCGATTGGCAGATGCAGTTTTCAAATCGCAGTACTTTTAGTATCGACTTCCATGGCTTGGGTGGTTTTATTAAGAACACTCAGTTTGGTGCGTTAAAAATTAAAGATGCGATTGTAGATCGTTTTCGCGATGATGATTTTTCTCGTCCAAACGTTGAAAGAGTTGATGCCGACTTTAGAATTGATGCCCACTTTAGACGTGGCGAGATCACTATTGGTATTAATTTCTCAGGTCCTGCACTACACAAGCGTGGATACCGCTCTACTACAGGTGAAGCACCACTAAAAGAGAACCTTGCAGCCAATATGCTGGTCCGAAGTGGTTGGCAGGCGGCACAAGTAGATTTGCTCGATCCTTTCTGTGGTAGTGGTACCATTTTAATCGAAGCGGCGATGATGGCTTGTGATATTGCACCTGGTATTCACCGTGAGCGTTTTGGTTTTGACCATTGGTTACCTCACAACAAAAAGGTATGGGAAGAGTTATTAAACGAAGCAAGTGCTCGCGCATCCATCGGTAAAACCCGTTGCGAAATTAAGTTCTACGGCTCAGACATCGATTCTAGACTCGTTGCGCTTGCGAAGCGCAATGCTGAAAATGCAGGCGTGCTTGATTTAATCGACTTCAGCGTGGCAAACGCATTAGATATTAAGGTTCCAGCTGAATCTGGTTTCCTAATATCTAACCCACCGTATGGTGAACGTTTAGGTAATGTAACCTCATTGCTTCAGCTTTATTATCAACTGGGTGATAAGTTCAAGGCCGACTTCGGTGGCTGGAGTATCGCTATTTTAAATAGTGATGTAGAGCTTTTATCTGCACTTAAATTGAAAGCAGATAAGCAGATGAAGATGAATAACGGCGCTTTAGAGTGTGCGTTTAACCTTTATACTGTTCATGCTGAAAATACTCGTCGAGTCGATCCTACCAATATCAAGATTGAAGGTGATGTGAGTGACATCGCAGTGCCTTTTGCTAACCGTATTAAAAAGAACTTTAAGCAGTTAGAGAAGTGGGCTAAGAAAGAGGGTATTGATAGCTACCGTTTATATGATGCTGATCTGCCGGAATATAATGTTGCGGTTGATAAATACCTTGATTACGTCGTTATTCAAGAGTACTCAGCACCTTCTGAAATTCCAGAAGCCGTGACTAAGCGTCGATTAACCGACGTATTGATCTCTTTACCTAGTGCGATAGGTATTGACCCTAATCACATCATTTTGAAAACCCGTGAGCGCAAGAAGGGTACTAATCAATATGAGAAATTAGCCGCGAGTAAGCTTGAGCTCATCACGACAGAATATGGTGCTAAATTCAAACTAAACCTGAGAGAATATTTAGATACAGGCTTATTTTTAGATCATCGATTAACGCGTAAGTTAGTGGGTGAAAAATCAAAAGGTCGCAGTGTATGTAACCTGTTCTCATACACCGGCTCAGCATCGGTACACGCAGCTTTAGGCGGTGCGGCTTCTGTCACAACTGTTGACATGTCTAACACTTATATTGATTGGGCAAAAGAAAACTTCGCATTAAATGGCTTAAATAGCGATAAATATCAGTTTGTTCAGGCGAACTGCCTACAGTGGATGAAGCGCACACACGACAGGTTTGATCTGATTTTTATCGATCCACCGACCTTCTCAAACTCAAAGCGTATGGAAGACTCATTTGACGTGCTACGTGATCACGTGGATATGTTAGCGAATGTGTTTAAGTTGCTAAATCCGGGTGGAGAAATCATTTTCTCAAACAACAAGCGTAAATTTAAGATGGAAGTTGAGCAACTTGAAGCCTTTGGTATGTCAGTTAAGAATATTGATAGCCAAACTCTGCCAATGGATTTCAAGAGAAACCCGCATATCCATAATACTTGGCTAATTACTCATGCCAAGTAATGTTTCAGTAGTCTTGTTTCACACAGATGCTTGCCATCTGTGTGAGCTGGCAGCTGAGCTGCTTGAGCAAACCGATGTTGCTTATAGCATGATTGATATTTGTGATGATCAAAATCTAGCAGAGCAGTACGGCATTCGTATTCCTGTTGTCAAAATAGTCGACACCCAAAATGAACTAAATTGGCCGTTTGATCTCGCAGCATTAAAAAAATTTTTAGGAGCGTAAGTTGAGTCTAGTACGTATTAATAACGGCTCTTTAGCCTACGGTTACACCCCATTATTGCAAAAAGCTGATTTTACCATTGAACCCGGTGAACGTGTTTGTATCGTAGGCCGTAATGGCGCAGGCAAGTCTAGTTTGATGAAAGTATTGAGCGGTGATGTGCTGCTTGATGAAGGTGAGTTTAACATTGCCACTGACGTTAAGGTGAGCCGTTTACAGCAAGATCCCCCTAAAGCTGAGCAGGGCTCTGTATATTCATATATTGCTGCTGGCTTGCAAGAGGTTGGAGAAAAGTTAGAACGATATCATCAACTTTCTCATGATGTCGGCACTGCGTCTCCAGATGAAATGGATCGAATGCTAAAGCAGATGGAACGTTTGCAAGATGATATCGATCATCTTAATGGCTGGCAGCTTGATAACCGCATTAATCAAAACTGTGAGCTATTAGGATTAGACCCCGACGCGGCACTATCTGAATTATCAGGTGGTTGGCAACGTAAAGTGGCACTAGCGCGTTCTTTAGTCAGCGATCCAGATCTATTGCTTCTTGATGAGCCGACCAACCATTTAGATATCGATACAATTGAGTGGTTAGAGCAGTTTCTACTGAGCTACCGTGGCGCGATAGTATTTGTCAGTCACGACCGTGGCTTTATTCAACGTATGGCGACTCGAATTGTTGATTTAGATCGCGGCGTAGTCACCTCTTGGCCCGGCAATTATCAAGCTTACTTAGATGGTAAAGCGGAATGGCTACGTGTTGAAGCTGAGCAAAATGCCCACTTCGATAAAAAGCTAGCTGAAGAAGAAGTGTGGATCCGTCAAGGCGTTAAAGCGCGTCGTACTCGTAACGAAGGCCGTGTTCGAGCACTTAAAGATCTGCGTGTAGAACGTATGGCTCGTCTTAATCGCCAAGGCGGTGCTAAAATGGCCGTTGCTGATACAGACCGCTCAGGAAAGCTCGTTTTTGATATTGAAAATCTTGAATACAATTTACCAGAGAAGAATCTGGTTAAGAATTTCAGTACAACAGTGATGCGTGGTGACCGTATAGCGCTAATTGGCCCTAACGGTTGTGGTAAATCGACGTTAGTTAAGTTGCTTATTGGTCAGTTAGAAGCACAATCGGGTAGTGTTAAAGTCGGTACTAAGCTCGAAATCGCTTATTTTGACCAATACCGTGAAGCATTAGATCCTGAAAAAACGGTTGAAGACAACGTTGGCGAAGGTAAGAAAACGGTAACGATTAATGGCCAAGACCGTCATATTTTAAGTTACTTACAAGACTTTTTGTTCTCGCCTATGCGCGCTAGAACACCGGTTAAAGCCTTGTCTGGTGGCGAGAAAAATCGTTTGTTGTTAGCACGTCTATTACTAAGACCTGCAAACCTTATTATTCTCGATGAACCAACCAACGATCTTGATATCGAGACCCTAGAATTGCTAGAGTCTCTGCTTGCGGATTATAAAGGTACCTTGTTGTTGGTCAGCCACGACCGTGCCTTTATCGATAATACCGTAACCAGTAGTTGGTGGTTTACCGGCAATGGCGGCTGGAGTGAGTACGTTGGTGGTTACGAAGATGCAGTTTCTCAAGGTGCAAGATTTTACTCTGAGGAACCTCAAGGCATAAATGCTGTCAAAGCTCCTGTTGTTGAAGTAAAGCCAGTAGTACAGCCTGTTGCTAAGAAAGTAGAAAAGAAACTTTCTTATCAATTACAACGCGAATTAGAGTCTCTACCTGCTTTGATGGAGCAGTTAGAGCAAGAACTTGAAAATTTACAAGCCATTGTCAGTTCACCTGAGTTTTACGCTCAGGAGCAAAAAATAGTGAATGAAAACTTGAAAGCATTGTCCGATAAGGAAAGTCAGCTTGAAAGTTGCTTTGAGCGATGGGAAGAGCTCGAATCATTGAAGTAATACTAATTAATTAGACTGATGGTGTGTTGATGACAAAATGGGCTTATATACAATGTGGTTCGAATTACTAGCTTGCTAGTTATGAATTTACGATGTAACAAAGCCCATTTTAACGATTAAAAGCGGCCAGATGATTAATATGATTGGTATAAGCTAAAAATAAGAAATAGGAAGCGAGTTAATGAAGTTTAAGTTGGATAAAACCCTATCGTTAGTAGCTGTTGGTGTATTAAGCGTACTTCAAGGTGTTCAAGCTGCACCTGTTTATGAAATTATTAATATCGATCTAGACACTTATAACCTAAACGGCACTATTGATAACACGCGTAACGGTTATGGGATGGCCGTTAATATTAATAATGAAGCCGTCGGTGCCGCTAAAGGTAAAAAGAAACTAACGGTTTCTGAAGATGATGATGGTGTTATTGATATCGAAGACGGTGTTGCCGATTCTGAAACCATTACCTATTCAGTTAACCTTCCAATTATCGCAAATAATTTTACTTTCACTTCAAATGGTAACGCTTGGATCCCAACATTTGAAAGTGTAAACGATACGACAGCGCCAACCTTTCCTGAAGACGAATCTACCGTCAACTCTATAGATACTTTCTTCTACGATATCAATGATAGTGGCCTTCAAGTGGGCGCTATGACGTCAAAGCAGCAAACACTGCCTTATGATGGAAGTAATGAAGAACAAGAGTTTTGGTATTACCGTGATTATGAGCAGCGTGGCTTTGTAAAACAAGGAGCCGATGCCGAAATTGCGTTAATTCCAGCTTATTCCGAGTATGTCTATAAAGCGGGTGAGGCCGAAGAACAAACGATTATCGTTGGTGGTTTCTCAAGTGCTGCAGCCGTTAACGATAGCGGTTTAGTCGCCGGTTACGCCAGTACAGACATTAGTGATAATAGCGCAAATATCATCAATTCTTGTGTTGATAATAATAGCGATACCGCGCCGCAGAATATTTGTATTCAATCAGCACAATTTCCAAATCAATATGGTTATAGCGATATTCAATATCAGATCCGTGGCTATGTTTGGCAATATGAAGCAGGTAACAATACACCGATAGCGACCATGCTGCCATTAGGTCTTGAAGTGACTAATGACAGTGTTTATAGCGCACAGGGTCTTGGTGTAAATAATGAGGGCGTTGTTGCAGGTCGCTCTTATGTATACCGTCAAAATGATAAAGACAGATTATATTATGACGCAGCCTACTGGACTAAAGATGCTAATGGTGAGTACAAGTACAACTGGGTCAATGTCGATGAGGCTCGAGATGTGTATTCCTCTATCGCTTATGACATCAATGATGCCGGGATCTTAGTTGGTAGCTATAACAAATATATCGATGGCTACCGTAGAGATAAATTCTTCTACTTTGACACCAACACCCCAGAAACTGCACTGGTGACACCAAACGACTTTTATAACAATATCTCTGATTTAAGTAGCCGTGGCCGTGATATAAACAATAAGGGCCAGGTTGTTGGTTATATTGACACCACTCATGACAAGGAAAAGCCGCGTCCAAAGGCTGGTTTCCTGTATCAACTGCCAAATAGTGAGTTTCCTGATGGCGAGTTTAACAACGTCAATAATCTACTGACCTGTGAGTCGAAAGGTTATGAGAAGAACGCTGAAGGAAACTGGCAACGTCACCTGGTTGAAGTACAAGATGGTTCAGGCAAGACACTAACCTATAAGAGCGAAATCCTTGTTGTTGAAGGCAATAGCATCAATGAAGACGGTACGATTGTTGGTACGGCGTTTATCCGTAAACCATCGTATAAGTTTGATGCTTTAGGCAACATAGTGATTGGTGATAATGGCTTACCATTCTTTGAATTAAACGGCTATGGCGATCCTGTGACCTCTTTCTTACCACGTATGGTGGTATTACAGCCTGCAGTCTCAGGCGCAGAAGCGTGTACTGTTATTGATGATGATGGTAGCAATGACAACTATGAGCGTAAAGGCGCAGCTAGCTTTGCGTGGATCTTGATGTTGCCTCTATTGTGGTTTAGACGTCGATTCAATTGATATTGTTTAAGTAATCAATAATCGAGGCTACGGCCTCGATTTTTTTGCAATAAATTTGTAAGATATCTCAGTAGCTTAAATAATAACCGTATTCAAGGCCGTTTTTTAGGATTGATCTCAACTTAAAAAAGCTTTATCAATGTAGGTGAAGCGTTAGCTTCTTTTGTTATCGAAGAGAGGGTGCTTGCATGAAAAGACAGAAAAGAGATCGATTAGATAGAGCTTTTTCAAAAGGCTTTCAAGCAGGAGTTGGAGGCCGGTCGAAAGAGATATGTCCCTATTCGACGCTTGATTCTAAATCACAATGGCTTGGCGGGTGGCGTGAGGGCATTGACGGTCGGCTGAGCGGCTTATTTAATAAGTAAGACTGAGTAACCTATTCTAATAAACTTTTCACTTTAACAATTGAATGATTTAAACAATATTATGCCCTCTGTTAAAGAGGGCATTTTTCTTTTAGCAATCTAACTTGGTTTTTGAGCGAATTAGAAGCTTGTTGTATCAGTAAATATACCGACTTTAAGATCTTTAGCGCTATAAATTTCTCTACCATCAACTTCCATCGTGGCATCTGCAATACCCATAACCAACTTACGATAGACCTTACGCTTAATGGTAAGCTTATAGGTGACTTTTTTAGCGTCAGGTAGAACTTGGCCTGTAAATTTCACTTCGCCAACGCCTAAGGCTCTTCCTTTGCCTTCCGCACCTTCCCAGCCTAAGAAAAAGCCTACTAGCTGCCACATCGCATCTAAACCTAAACAGCCTGGCATAACAGGGTCGCCTGTAAAGTGGCAGTCAAAAAACCAAAGGTCTGGGTTAATATCGAGCTCTGCAATAATCTCACCTTTACTGAATTCACCACCGTCAGAGTTAATTTTTAACACTCGGTCGATCATCAGCATATTGTCTTTTGGCAGTCTCGGAGAATTAGGCCCGAATAGTTTGCCAAGTCCACAGGCAATAAGATCTTCTTTGGTAAAACTATTTGCGTTACTCATTATTTTTGATACTCCAGCAATTTGAGCTGCCAAGGTTAGCGAACACGTGTACGCTAAACAACTCCGATCAGCTAGAAAATCTTAGTTTTTCGATCAATCTTGCAAAAAGACCTTTTTCTTCTTCCTGGTAGCCCGCCAAGCTTTCTAAGCGAGATTGCACTAATCCATAGATTGAATCGTCTGGAAACTGATTATCTTCATCAGCATTACCAGCCTGCGTCTGCATTAAGATCTCCACAGCCTCATCAATATGCTTTACTTGGTATAAGGTGAACTTACCCGCAGTAATGGCTTCAACAACATCGTGATGTAGATTCAGTTGTTGCATATTAGAGCTAGGGATAATCACGCCTTGTTGGCCAGTGAGCCCTCGACGTTTACATAGTTTAAAAAAGCCCTCAATTTTTTCGTTAACACCGCCGATGGCCTGTACATTACCAAATTGATCGATGGCACCGGTAGCGGCTAAACTTTGTTTAATTGGCTTTTCTGAAATAGCTGAAATTAAACTGCAATATTCAGCAAGAGAGGCACTGTCACCATCAATCTCCTGATAAGATTGTTCAAATACGATATTAGCATTGAGGTGGAGTGGGGCATCTTTACCAAAGATCCGGTACAGACATGCCGACAGGATCATCATACCTTTGGCATGAATATTACCGCCCAATTCAGACTTACGCTCAATATCGGCCACTTCACCATCACCGTAATGAACAGAAGCTGTGATTCTGGCTGGCTCACCGTAACTGAATTCTGCGTTTTCAATTACGGTCAACCCGTTAATTTGGCCTACGATTTCATCTTGAGTGGGTAGGTTAATAAATAGGTCATCAAAGTTTTGTGCAGAAAGTTGTTCAGATGCATTATGACGTTGGTTAATCATGGTAATACTGTGCAGTAATACCTGCTCTGAGATCTCATAATCTTGAGCATAGGCTTTGGCTTGAGCCAACAAGTGTTCAATATTGACAGCCATTAGACTAAGGCGCTGCTGATGGTCGGCAAGTTTTGCACTGTATTGCAGTAATAACAGTAAAGCAGAGCGAGTCAAACTGACATTAAGATTATTAAATATACTCGCTAACCAATGGCAGTACTCTAATGCTGAATGCTCAGTGAGATCTACCTCATTGATTAACTCCCCAAGAAGTGGGAAGTGCCTTGAAAAGCTAGGTTCACCTAACCAACAGCTACCATATTGATGGCTGGACCCAATCAGGATGATTTTGCAGTTTAATGCTAGAGCCGGTAACTGCGAGTGGACTTGATAAGTCTGTTTATCGAGGATCTCAAGCAATAGGTCCCACAAATTCTCCCTCTTCCAAAGGGAGTCCGCACAGATAAACAGATAATGACAGCTGGCAAGTAAGCCAGCTTCATAAGTTTGTGATTCACTATGGTAGCGACCGACTAAATCGACTTTACGTATTGAACCGGACAGATACTGATACTCGTGAGTCTTAGTCGCAAGGCGATTGTCGCTATGTTCATCATGCTCAACCCAAGCTGTAACTTTATCATCAAGTACTAAGCTAAGGGGAGGGAACTGGCCTTGTTCTTTTACTAAGGCATCGATAATCCGCTTTCGATTGCAACCAAAATAATCAGCTAAAAACATGTGCTGATTATCGGTTACAGTAAGTAGTCGAAATGCATCGAGACTGCGTTCTTGACCTAGAAGATCGGCCTTTGGGCTGGAGGTGAACGCCTGTTCAGCTGGAAGGTTGAAACTGGGAACAAGAGCAGAAGCAGGAATGACGTTTGAGTTCATAAAAGTATATGTCTATTTTTAGTAGGGTGATACTAGCACATTTTTCGACAGGCTTTGACAGTTAACGATTTGCCAGTGTGTTTAAGACAAGGGTTAACTTTCTCTAGGCTCATTTAAGCTGCCCAGATAACGGTTCTTATCTGTCGTCCAATAGTTAAGCGGTAGAGCGGGTTGAGTCGCTATTTTGTTGGAAATGGGTTTACAAGATTATCGGAAACGAATAATATCTACTTCGTTCGGAGAGATGGCAGAGTGGTCGAATGCACCGGTCTTGAAAACCGGCATGGGTTTATAGCCCATCTAGGGTTCAAATCCCTATCTCTCCGCCACATTTAGAAAAGGCAGCCTTATGGCTGCCTTTTTGCTTTTTAAATTAAGTCATTGTTATTTGGTGATATTTTCTGTGACTATCTCTATAGGATTAGAGAGATTTTACTTTCTATATGCAGTTAGATGCGATAAATTAACCTTTATAACATTATTGACTTGAATCTTTTTACATGGATTTAAATCAAGCATCTAAAGGTAAGACGGCTTTGATTTCTGTATATTTAGTTGATGACCATGAATTAGTGAGAACGGGTATTAGACGGATCCTCGAAGATGAACGAGGCATTAAAGTCGTGGGTGAGGCTGGTGATGGCGAAACCGCAGTCCAGTGGTGTCGAAAAAACGAAGCCGACGTGATTTTGATGGATATGAATATGCCGGGTATTGGTGGGTTAGAAGCAACTCGCAAAATTCTTCGCTTTCAATCCCATGCTAAGATAATCGTACTTACTATTCATACAGAAGACCCTTTTCCTACAAAAGTGATGCAAGCAGGTGCTTCTGGCTATTTAACAAAAGGGGCGACTTCACCAGAGGTTCTACAAGCCATTAGACAGGTTGCTCATGGGCAAAGGTATTTGTCACCAGAAATCGCACAGCAGATGGCACTGAGTCAGTTTAACCAATCTGAAGAGAACCCTTTTAAGTCTTTATCAGAAAGAGAGCTGCAAATAATGCTGATGATCACCAATGGTGAAAAGGTGAGTGAGATCTCAGAGCAGTTAAACCTTAGCCCCAAAACGGTCAATAGCTACCGATACCGCTTGTTTGCCAAGTTAGGTATTGGGGGAGATGTAGAGCTGACTCGTTTAGCTATTCGATATAAAATGTTGGATACAGGACAATTTTAAATAACTGGCTTACAAATTTATGCCTGAAGCGTTTAATGCAAATGAGTTTTTAAAAACAGTGACATCATCACCCGGTGTTTATCGGATGTATGACGCCAAAGCTGTTGTGATTTATGTGGGGAAGGCCAAAGACTTAAAAAAGCGGCTTTCCTCCTATTTTCGCAAAAACCTCGCCAATGTGAAAACCCAAGCTTTAGTGTCACATATCGCTAATATTGACGTGACGCTGACACACAGTGAAACTGATGCGTTAATTTTAGAAAATGACTATATCAAGCAGTACATGCCTAAATACAATGTATTGCTCCGAGATGATAAATCCTATCCATACATTTTACTCAGTAATCATAAGCATCCACGCTTAGCCTATCACCGTGGTCCCAAACGAGATAAAGGTTTGTACTTTGGGCCTTATCCCAATGGTGGCGCGGTGCGAGAAAGCTTGCACTTAATGCAGAAACTCTTTCCCATAAGGCAATGCGATGACCTCTATTACAAGTCACGTTCACGTCCATGTTTGCAATATCAAATAGGTCGTTGTAGTGCGCCTTGTGTAGGTAAGGTGTCTGCTGAGGATTATCAAGAGCAGGTGCGGTTGGCAACCTTATTTTTAAAAGGTAAAGATCACCAAGTTATGTCTGTTCTGGTGGGTAAAATGGAGCAAGCGGCCAGTGATATGCGCTATGAGCAGGCGGCACTATTTAGAGATCAAATTACCGCATTAAGACGGGTGTCAGAGCAGCAAGAGGTGTCGAATGCCACTGGTGATATGGATGTTATCGGCGCTTACTATGCATCCGGCGTAGCGTGTTTTCATCTGTTATTTATTCGGGAAGGAAAAATATTTGGCAGCCGCAGTTATTATCCGAAAGTACCTGTTGATACGGAAGTCTCAGAAGTTTTACGCTCGTTTATGCTGCAGTTCTACCTAAACTCGGATAGCCAACGCATAACACCGAAAGAAATTTTGATCAGCAATGCTTTCGAAGAACAAGCAGAATTGGCCGAGGCGATAGAGGCCGCGCAACATAAGAAAGTGGAAATAAAGACTCAGGTTCGTGGTGAAAGAGCCAGTTTCTTACGCCTAGCACTCACTAATGCGACCAATGCAGTCAATACTCGCTTATCCCATAAAAACACCGTAGAGCAACGTTTCTTATTGTTAGAAGAAGCAATTGAGTCGACCAATAAAATCCAGCGAATGGAATGTTTCGATATTAGCCATACTATGGGAGAGAGCACGGTAGCATCTTGTGTGGTGTTTAATCGAGAGGGACCAAGCAAGGCTGATTATCGGCGCTATAATATCTCTGGTATCACCCCTGGTGATGATTATGCTGCGATGAAGCAAGCTATTAGTCGTCGTTTTGACAAAATCAGTAGCAGCGGGAAAATTCCCGATATTCTGTTTATCGACGGTGGTATAGGGCAGTTGCGGATTGCTCAAAAAGTCGTAGATGAAAAGTTTGTGGCACTGGACAATGCCCCAACGTTAATTGGTGTCGCTAAAGGCGAAGGACGAAAGCCAGGTTTAGAAACATTAATCTATGGCGAGAATGAGGAGTCATTCACTTTACCTGCAGATTCTGGCGCGTTACACCTAATCCAACACATTCGTGATGAGTCCCATCGCTTTGCGATCACAGGGCATCGTAATAAAAGACAAAAAACGCGTAACACTTCAACGTTAGAGTCCATCGCTGGCGTTGGTCCTAAGAGACGTAAAGCTTTGTTGCAATATTTAGGTGGTTTGCAAGAAGTGAAAGGCGCAAGTGTGTCTGAATTGGTAAAAGTTCCCGGTATTAGCTTAGAAATGGCACAAACGATACATGATGCATTGCGAGGGTAACAAAATTAAGGCAAGATTGGCGCTGCTTTTGAATATTAGGTTCTACAATGCCGTTTAACATTCCTATTGCGTTAACACTTTTCAGGTTAGCTCTGCTTCCTGTTTTTGTTGTACTTTTTTATATACCAGAACCCTGGTCTCCTTTTGCCGCTGCATTTGTCTTTTGGCTCGCAGCAGTGACTGACGCACTAGATGGTTACGCTGCGCGAAAGTTGAAGCAATCGACTCGTTTTGGTGCTTTTCTTGATCCCGTTGCCGATAAAATCATGGTAACAACGGCGTTAGTCTTACTTATTTCCGAATACAGCAATATTTGGTTAACATTACCGGCTTTATTTATGATTGGCCGCGAAATAGTCATTTCAGCATTGCGTGAATGGATGGCTGAGATAGGTAAACGAGGTGCAGTTGCCGTTTCTTGGATTGGCAAGTATAAAACCGCTGCTCAAATGGCGGCCATTACCGGTTTAATTTGGCAGCCAAACGAGTTGATAACTTATGCTGCTTTCGGCTTGTTCTATATTGCAGCTGTACTGACATTTTGGTCAATGGTAAGTTATATTTTGGCCGCTTGGGCCGATTTAACTGCGGAATAGCTCGTTAAAGGGACAATGAGATCAATAAGTGGGCAAACAGTCATTTATCGATAAATATAGCGTTGACTCTTGGTATTTTATCGGTAGAATGCCATTCCGTAGTCAAGGGGAAGCGAACTAAGCAAGAACTTGAATACAGTTTAAATTGAAAAGCGACATTAGCTCAGTTGGTAGAGCGATACCTTGCCAAGGTATAGGTCATCGGTTCGAACCCGATATGTCGCTCCAATTTAAAGTTATGGCGCGATGGCAGAATGGCTATGCTGCGGATTGCAAATCCGTCGATCTCGGTTCGACTCCGGGTCGCGCCTCCATAACTTTTTAGAGTTATAAAGAACAAGAGTTTGGTGAGTTTGACACTTAATCATTAAGAAGTCAGGCAGTATTGATACCGACAATACGTATCGTCAAAGTCAAAGAGTTTGCCCGTGTGGTGGAATCGGTAGACACAAGGGATTTAAAATCCCTCGCTGAATAAGCGTGCCAGTTCAAGTCTGGCCACGGGTACCAAATAATTCTCTACGGAGAGTTGCAGATAAGCCTCGACAATGTCGGGGCTTTTTTGTATTTTAAATTTAACCCTGAATAAGCGAAAAGGGATTTATTTTTTGTAAGAGATGCCTCGTTAAATAAGCGTGCCACTCATTTGATAAAACAGGTCTGGCCACGGGGACCATCTACATACGAAGAGTGACTAAACCAGCCATTGAGCTGTTTTTTTTACGTCTAGAGCTTGAGTAGATAATTCTGAAGCATGAAATAATCGACAAGGGATTTATTTCTTATAAAAGATGCCTCGCTGAATAAGCGTGCCACTCATTTGATAAAACAGGTCTGGCCACGGGTACCAAATAATCCTCTACGGAGAGTTGCAGATAAGCCTCGACAATGTCGGGGCTTTTTTGTATTTCAAATTAAGCCCTGAATAAGCGTGCCACTCATTTGATAAAACAGGCCTGGCCACGGGGACTATCTGCATACGAAGAGTGACTAAACCAGCCATTGAGCTGTTTTTTTACGTCTAGAGTTTGAGTAGATAATTCTGAAGCATGAAATAATCGACAAGGGATTTATTTCTTATAAAAGATGCCTCGCTGAATAAGCGTGCCACTCATTTAATAAAACAGGTCTGGCCACGGGTACCAAATAATTCTCTACGGAGAGTTGCAGATAAGCCTCGACAATGTCGGGGCTTTTTTGTACCTAAAATTTAGCTCGTTAAATAATGGTATACCTTAAAATCCAGACGCCCTCACTGAATAAACGTGTCACTCTTTTTGATAAAAGCGAGTCTGGCACGGGGACTGTCTTCATCAAGTCATCAACAGAGAAAGCTAACACATTAGAAGCTGGGTTTGTTTTTGTACCGTTTTCATGCGAGTGTTATGTTGCTAAAATCACATAGAATGACCTACTTTGAAATGACTTAATCTCATGTAGGTTAATCTGAAATGAGTTAATTACACGCTATATGGTGGTGTTTACTCGTTAAATTCTCGTCCATCTTAATGCCGTGGAGTGTGTTATGAAAGTAATGGCTAAAGGTTTTACCCTAATTGAACTTGTCGTTGTGATCATTGTTTTAGGGATATTAGCAGTTGTAGCAGCGCCAAGGTTTATCAATTTGACTCAGGATGCTCACGATGCATCAATCAAGAGTGCATTTGCTAGTTTTACCACGGGGGTGAAGCTCTATCATAGCTGTTGGCTCACTTCAGGTAAAAGCGGTTATCAAATGAATTTAGCTTGTTATGGTGATGGAACTCTAGATTCTTCTGTTACTGGTTATCCTTTAGGCACAGATACTTCTACCAGTAAAAACGGTACACTTTTAAACGGTGATAATTGCAAAGAAATTTGGCAGGGCTTGCTTGATAATGATGAATATACATTAGAAAGCCACATCAACAATACCTTTGATAAAGGCGATGATATTATTTACTGGTACTCTGGTGGGCCTATGACTGATGCTAATACTTACTGCTACTACAACTATATTGCAGATGACCGCTCTAAAGGTGCTGAGAACTGGGAATTGAAATACTATCCAGCAACAGGAAAGACCGAAGTTGGTCGAAGTGCTTTGAGTATTTAATCAGCTTACATATTCTTTAAAAGTTAATAAAATCAAGCTCCTTTATATAAGGGGCTTTTTATTTTTTGTCAGATAGAAAATTTGCTTACTTATATACTGCCTAACGTCATATACAAAACATAATTGTTTGCCATACTTGAAATAGAGATATTGAAAGGGGGCTTGATGCGCTTTTGTAGTTATTTATGCTGTTTTACCTTGTATTGCGTCACCTTTGTTAGCGTTGCTGATGAGCGACTCATGCGGGCTCAAAACATGCTGTATCAGCAAGTGTCTTTAATGGCATTAGTCGGCAGTGAAAGCAAGTTTGACCAATATAAACAACTACTTTCTCAACCTGACCTTTCTCAATCCGAGTTGCAACCGATTGAGCATGAGGTTGCGCAATTTTGGTTGACGCGGCATATTCCCATTCGCAATTCCTCAGCAAATCAATTCGAAGATCCATTCATGAGGGCTATGGCATTAGAGCCAGAGCTCAATGGTTACCTTGAGATTCAAAACAGAATTCGTCATTTACAATGGTTAGCGCAGCAGGGCTGGTGGCAACCGATAATCATCGACGAGCTGATCCGCCCAGGAAAAAAGCACCCGAGTATTCCAACTATCGCTAAACGTTTGTGGTTACTCGGGGACGCAGAGGGCTCTGCAACAACATCTACTATGCTTGATGAAGAGCTAGCATTGGTTATAAAACGATTTCAACGAAGGCATGGTTTACAACCAGACGGCATTATTGGCCCGGAAACAATGAAATGGATAAATGTTCAACCCAATGAAAGGGCGAGGATGTTAGCTAGCAACTTTGTGTTGAAGGCTGAATTTATGGCTCAGCGAGATGAGCGCTTTTTAGTTATTAATATACCTGCATTTGAAATGGCTTTGTTTAATAAAGGTAAAATTGAACTGGAGTCCAGAGTCATCGTCGGTAAACCTTATAGAGCAACGCCCTTACTAAGCGGCGCAATATCAAATGTTGTGATCAATCCAAGTTGGCGAGTACCGAAAAATATTCTTTATAAGGACTTATTACCGCAAGTGAGGTTAGATGGTAATTACATCACAAACAGAAATTTTGATGTATTTGACCGTAATAATAATTTAGTTGTAAGGACTGCTCAGCAATGGAGTGACTTAGCTAGAGGTCCATTCCCGTATCGATTTGTACAGCGTCCGGGCAATAATAATACATTAGGTCGTTATAAATTCTACTTTCCCAATGATTTTAGTATCTTTCTTCATGACACATCAGATCCCAAGCTATTTGAGCGTAGCAATCGTGCTCTATCGTCAGGGTGTATACGTGTGGAAAATGTGGAGGGGCTTGCTAATTGGATGGCTGCTCATTTAATAAAGGATAAGCAGACTTGGGTTGATAGGCATGCAGAGAGAACGCGAACGCAGTGGTTTGCGCTAAATTCGACATTAAATGTTCATTTAGTGTATTGGACCGCTTGGATCGACGATGACAATCAAGCCCAGTTTAGAAATGACATCTACCATTTACAAACTTCAAATACCCTTGCGGGCAGTGCCACTGCTGAAATCAAAGACTTATAAAACAGTTTTAACTAATTTACCCTGATTACTTGCTTTCTTCAATTCTTCGGGTTAATTTGCCTGCCAGTTGTTGGAAAAGTAATCGATGGTGAAAGTGTGTCAGTAGTATGTTCCTCTCGTAGACAGTTATTATTGGGTTTAGGTGGTGTTGCAATGTTTTCAATGTTGCCATCTAAAGCTCACGCAAGTCGTTCAACTAAAGGCGTTAGAAATTTAGGTTTTTATAACCGCCATACAGGTGAACGCGGGCAGGGAAGCTACTGGATAGATGGTGATTATCAAAACGAAATATTGACAGACTTCAGTCAAGTTCTTCGTGATCATCGTCAAAATGAAGCTGCGCCAATGGATAAGCGCTTATTTGATTTTGCTTATCAATTGAGAGAGTCACTTAGTTTTGAAGATGAATTACACGTAATATCAGGCTATCGTTCGCCAAAAACGAATGCCATGTTAGCGAAAAGAAGCAATGGTGTAGCGAAAAAGAGCTACCATATGAAAGGTATGGCACTCGATCTTGCTTTGCCCGGCGTAAAGTTGGCTGATATACGCGAGGCTGCTATTGAGCTTAAGCTTGGCGGCGTGGGTTACTACCCAAGTTCAGGCTTTGTCCATATTGATACGGGCCCCGTAAGACACTGGTAAGGTCGCTTTAGCGTGGTGAAAGAATACGGGCATTATCATCTTTGTTAAACGGGATATTCTATGGTAGAATCCGCCCCGCGTTTAGCTGGTCATGGTTGGTCGAAAATCATAACCTTAAATTTTATGTTATTTTTTATTAAGTGAGTTAAATATGTCTTACACTATCGCTGCACAAGTTCGTACTGAAATCGGGAAAGGTTCGAGCCGCCGCCTACGTCACGCGAACAAAGTACCTGCTGTTATCTATGGTCCAGGTAAAGAGCCTATCTCTATTGTTTTTGATCACAAAGATATCATCAACATTCAAGAGAACCAAGATTTCTACACTTCTGAGCTAACTATCGCTCTAGAAGGTAAAGATGTTAAAGTTCGCGTTCAAGACATGCAACGCCACGCGTTCAAGCCAATGATTGAACACGTTGACTTCAAATTCGCTTAAGTTTTAAGTTGATTTGATAAAAGCGCCTGATTAGGCGCTTTTTTTATACCTGCAGCTAGGCTTAGCTTTTTTGTTCCTCAAGGACTTCAGGGCAGGCTGCGATGATAGTCGTTTTACTCTCATCGTTATATTGCTCGAGTTTTACATCAAAGCCCCAAAGGCGGTGGAGGTGTTTAACGACTTCTTGGCAAGTGCCTGCTAGCGGGATCCTAGCGCTTGGGATATATCTCAACGTTAAAGATCTATCCCCAGTCACTTCAACTTTTTGAACTTGAATATTAGGTTCCAGATTGGACAAGTTATATTGTTGAGATAGTTTGTGCCTGATCTCTTTATAGCCCTCTTCATCGTGAATAGCTGAAACACTGATATGATTTTTCCTATCATCGTCTAATATAGAAAATAACTTGAATTGCCTAATAATATTTGGCGATAAGTATTGACTGATAAAGCTCTCATCCTTGAAGTTTTCCATTGCAAAATGCAGCGTGGTTAACCAATCACTTCCAGCAATTTCCGGGAACCACTGTCTATCTTCATCTGTTGGGTTTTCACAGATCCGTCTAATGTCGACAAACATATTAAAGCCTAGTGCATAGGGGTTGATCCCGCTGTAATGAGGGCTGTTGTAGCTAGGCTGTGCGACAACGTTAGTGTGGCTTTGTAAAAACTCCAACATGAAACGGTCTGTTACCAGTCCATCGTCATATAGGTGATTGAGAATGGTATAGTGCCAAAAAGTGGCCCAGCCTTCATTCATGACTTGCGTCTGTTTTTGAGGGTAGAAGTACTGGCCCATTTTTCTGACGATACGCACTATTTCCCGTTGCCAAGGCTCAAGCAGAGGCGCATTTTTCTCTATAAAATAGAGTATATTTTCCTGCGGCTCAGCAGGGAAGCAAGCTTGCTTCTCTTCTGCTTCTTCTTGCGGAAGTTCGGGTATGGTTCGCCATAGTTCATTGACTTGGCTTTGTAGGTAAGCTTCTCTGTCTTTTTGGCGAATCTTTTCTTCCCTGAATGAGATTTCACTAGGGCGCTTATACCTGTCGACACCGTAACTCATGAGTGCATGGCAAGAGTCGATGATACTTTCGACCTTTTCAATGCCATAGAGCTCTTCGCATTCGCTAATGTAATTTCTAGCAAACACTAAGTAATCAATGATCGAACTTGCATCGGTCCAGGTTTTAAAAAGGTAATTACCTTTAAAAAAACTATTATGGCCAAAACTCGCATGTGCCATCACCAGCGCTTGCATAGTGATGGTATTCTCTTCCATTAGATAGGCGATACATGGATCTGAATTGATAACAATTTCGTAGGCGAGCCCCATTTGGCCACGTTTATAACCTTGCTCGGTCTCTATAAAGCGTTTACCAAATGACCAGTGTGTGTAACCAATAGGCATACCAATACCGGCATAGGCATCCATCATCTGCTCAGCAGTAATAACTTCAATCTGATTTGGGTATGCATCTAAACGATAAATACCCGCTACTCGTTCAATTTCGGTAAGGTAGGTCTGTAACAGATCAAAGTTCCAATCTGGTCCATCATCCATTGGTGTTCTTTTATTTGGACTATCCATAAACGCCCCCTAAACAGCCTGTTTCTTAAATAACTCTCTAAAAACGGGATAAATGTCTTCTGCCTGTTTTATGTGTTGTACTGCAATATTGGCATGAGACTTTTTAAGATCTTCATATTCGCGCCACAGTGTTTGATGGGCGCGGTTAGTGATCTCTATATAGCTAAAGTATCTAACAACAGGTAGTAACTTCTTCTCTAAGAGTTCATGGCATGAAGGGGAATCATCGGCCCAATTATCCCCGTCAGATGCCTGAGCTGCGTAAATATTCCATTCATTTTCTGGATAACGCTTCTGTTGAATTTCATGCATAAGTTTAAGTGCACTCGATACAATCGTTCCGCCGGTTTCTTGAGAGTAGAAGAACTCGTGCTCATCAACTTCTTTTGCTTGGGTATGGTGACGTATGTATACCACTTCTAAGTTTTTGTAGGTACGGGTGAGAAAAAGGTAAAGTAGAATATAAAAGCGTTTTGCCATGTCTTTGGTTGCTTGATCCATTGACCCAGACACGTCCATTAAGCAAAACATTACCGCTTGGCTTGAAGGCACTTCACGTTTGGCATAGTTGTTGTAACGTAAATCAAAAGTATCAATAAAAGGTACTTTCTTTATACGTTCTTTTAAGTCTTTAATTTCACACTTTAGAGCTAAAATTCGTTCAGCTTCAGAGCCTGGCGTATTTTCCAATTCATTAAGCTCTTGTTCTAGAAGTTTCAATTTAGATCTTTTCGTTGACGTCATTGCGGTTCTTCGTGCAAGTGATGAACGAAGAGATCGTACAATATTGATATTTGCGGGCACGCCATCATTAGTAAAGCCTGCTCTGTAAACTTGGTACTCTACTAATTTATTTAAGCGGTTATTTTGAAGATTAGGTAACTCAAGATCTTCAAACAACAATTCTAAATACTCATCTTTTGAAATTTGAAATACAAAGTCATCTTCACCTTCACCAGAGTCAGATGCTTCTCCAGAACCTGCACCTTGCCCCGGTCCTGAAGGTGGTCGCTCAATTTGATCACCCTTGGCAAACTTGTCATTTCCTGGATGGACTCGTTCTCGAACGCCGCCATTACCCTGATGAAAAGTGGGTTCACTAATGTCTCGGGTCGGAATACTAATTTTCTCGCCCTTATCAACATCGGTAACGCTACGATGAGTCACGGCGTCGCTTACCGCCTTTTTAATCTGTTTCTTATATCGATTAATAAAGCGCTGTCGATTAACAGTGCTTTTCCCTTTAGCATTGAGTCTTCTATCAATGAAACTTGTCATGCGCACCTCCTAGCCTATTAGAAGGGGAGTAAACTCCCCTTAGGGCTTATTAAGAAGACTTTCTAACTCTTAAATACCATTCTGAGAGTAGTCTTACTTGTTTTTGGGTGTAGCCTTTTTCCATCATTCGATTCACAAAGTCATCGTGCTTACGTTGATCATCAGTAGAGGTTTTGCCATTGAAAGAAATGACGGGTAACAGATCTTCAGTATTTGAGAACATCTTTTTCTCGATGACCGTTCTGAGCTTTTCATAACTTGTCCATAATGGGTTAGTGCCTTCATTATTGGCCCTAGCACGCAGGACAAAGTTAACGATCTCATTTCTGAAATCTTTAGGGTTGCTAATTCCTGCTGGTTTCTCTATTTTTTCAAGCTCTGAGTTTAGCGCTGCTCTATCGAATAATTGACCGGTTTCAGGGTCGCGGTACTCTTGGTCTTGGATCCAGAAATCTGCATAAGTCACGTATCTGTCGAAGATATTTTGACCATATTCTGAGTAGGACTCTAAATAAGCCGTTTGGATCTCTTTGCCGATAAATTCCACATATTTAGGGATGAGATAACCTTTTAGAAACTCTAAATAACGCTCAGCAGTTTCTGATGGAAATTGCTCCTGCTCTATTTGTCGTTCTAATACATAAAACAGATGCACTGGGTTTGCGGCAATTTCGGTATGATCGAAGTTAAACACCCTAGAGAGGATTTTAAAGGCAAAGCGCGTTGATAGACCTTGCATCCCTTCGTCTACACCTGCGTAATCGCGGTACTCTTGATAGGATTTAGCTTTAGGATCGGTGTCTTTTAGACTTTCACCGTCATAAACCCGCATTTTTGAATAGATTGATGAGTTCTCAGGTGCAATTACACGTGAAAGAACACTAAATTGTGCGAGGGTTTCTAGTGTACCAGGTGCACAAGGGGTGTTAGCCAGTTCTGAATTGGACAACAGCTTTTGGTAAATCCGTACCTCTTCTGTCATTCTGAGGCAATAAGGTACTTTAACAATATAGACCCTGTCTAAAAACGCTTCGTTGGTCTTGTTGTTTCTAAAGGTTGTCCACTCAGATTCATTCGAGTGAGCCAGAATAATGCCACTAAAAGGTAGGGCTGATAACCCTTCTGTTCCGTTGTAGTTACCTTCCTGTGTCGCCGTCAGTAATGGGTGAAGCACCTTGATGGGTGCTTTGAACATCTCTACAAACTCCATCATACCTTGGTTCGCTCGACATAATGCGCCGGAATAAGAGTAGGCATCGGCATCATGTTGAGCAAAGTGTTCTAACTGTCGAATATCGACCTTACCAACTAATGATGAAATATCTTGGTTGTTCTCATCGCCGGGTTCCGTTTTAGCAATGGCGAGTTGATCTAGGATAGAAGGGTAGACCTTTACCACCTTAAATTTGGATATATCACCACCAAAGTCGTGTAAGCGCTTGACGGCCCAAGGAGACATGATTGTTTTTAAATACCGGTCTGGAATGCCGTACTCTTCTTTTAACAGCTTTCCATCTTCATCAAGATTAAATAAACTAAATGGGTGATCATTAACAGGACTGCGCACGCCATCGGCAGTCAGTACATATACAGGTACATCTTGCATTAAAGCTTTAAGTTTTTCGGCAAGTGAAGATTTACCACCCCCTACTGGTCCAAGTAAGTAAAGGATCTGTTTTGACTCCTCAAGACCTTGAGCCGAGTGTTTTAAATAAGCAACGATCTGCTCAATCGCTTCCTCCATACCGTAAAAATCTTTAAATGCTGGATAACGAGAAATAAGTCGATTGGAAAATAGTCGACTAAGTATGGGATCTTTAGATGTGTCTACGAATTCTGGCTCTCCAATAGCCATTAATAAGCGCTCTGCAGCAGATGCATATGCACTTCTATCATTTTTACAAATGGTTAAAAAGTCTTCTAATGAATATTCTTCATCAAGCTTTCTCTCATAGCGCTGTTGGTAATGCTCAAATATACTCATAACCGGCCCCCTGAAACGCACAAATGGTAAGTTTAGAGGCTAATTAATTTGGCCCCCTATCTTTAATGTTAGACGTTAAATGTGAGCCGTGTAGTAAAAAAGTAAATAAAAACAATAAGAAATAGTTGCATTTGCAATAGTTGCACTTGAGATAAAGCAAGCTGGGGATGTAAATACACAATAAAAAAGGAGCCTAAAGGCTCCTCTTTATTATCTGAGAAATTAAATGATTAACCAGCGAAGTTTGCGTTAACAAATTCCCAGTTAACAAGTTCCCAAAAATGCGCTAAATAGTCAGGGCGCACGTTACGGTAGTCGATGTAGTAAGCATGTTCCCATACATCAACAGTCATAATTGGAGTTACACCTTCATCTGTAAGAGGTGTCGCTGCGTTGCTTGTGTTAACAATAGCAACAGTGCCGTCAGCGTTCTTTACTAGCCAAGTCCAAGCGCTACCGAAGTTGTTGACTGCAGAATCAGTAAACTGTGCTTTAAATGCTTCAAATGAGCCGAAAGCCGCTACGATTGCATCTGCAACTGGACCGGTTGCTTCACCACCGCCATTTGGAGATAGACAGTTCCAGTAGAAAGTGTGGTTCCAGATTTGAGCTGCGTTATTAAAGATACCACCAGTAGAGGTCTTAATGATCTCTTCTAGGCTCTTTTGCTCAAGGTCAGTACCTTCAACTAAACCGTTAAGCTTAACAACATAAGTGTTGTGGTGCTTACCGTAGTGGTAGTTAATGGTCTCTTCTGAGATATGTGGCTCAAGTGCGTTTTTTGCGTAAGGTAATGCTGGTAATTCAAAAGCCATTAGTTTTCTCCGTTAACTTCTAGTTTGTTATTTGTGCGTTCTTGCTCACTGCGGAACATTTTACCTAATAAACTTGTGAAGTGTATCATTGTTTATTCAAATTGAGCGATTATCTTAATCGTTTATTTCTATTAGTTATTGTCCCTATTAAAAGTAGGTTTTTGTTCTGCCAAAGACTGGCGTACAATGTCGAGATTGTAATGAAGTTCTAATCAGGAAAGAAAAATGGAAACAGTAGAAAAGATCAAGCAGCAAATCGCCGAAAATCCAATTATTGTATATATGAAGGGTTCACCAAAGTTACCAAGCTGCGGTTTCTCTTCTCAAGTTGCTCAAATCATGATTAATTGTGAAGAGCAATTTGCATTTGTTGATATCCTCCAGCATCCAGATATCCGTGCTGAACTACCAAAATATGCTAACTGGCCTACTTTCCCTCAGCTTTGGATTGAAGGCGAGCTAATTGGTGGTTGTGACATTCTGACTGAAATGTTCCAAAAAGGTGAGCTACAAACGCTTATTAAAGAAACTGCTGCTAAATATAAAACAGAAGACGATCAAGCTTAACTTTGATTATGTCTGTAAAAAGCCCCTAACGATGTGAGTCGTTAGGGGCTTTTTTATGGCCTAAACGTATATGAGCAAACGTCTAGACTTTTACAAAGATGGATTGATCTCTTCATTAATAATTTTTGTATGCGAGGCCGCATTATCTGGCAGTACGAGGTTCATAACGATAGCTAAGATCCCGCAAAGGCTGATCCCGGTTAAGCTAAATGAGCCGATACCAAATGCCATACCACCAATGCCAAACACTAACGTCACGCCAACAATACTAAGGTTGCGTGGCTCATTCATGTCTACCTGATTCTTAATTAAAGAGTTAAGACCGACAGCAGCAATAGAGCCAAATAGCAAACACATGATCCCGCCCATAACGGGTACTGGAATCGTTTGCAGTAGTGCACCTAGCTTGCCGACAAAAGAGAATAAAATGGCTGTAACAGCTGTCCATGTCATTACCACTGGGTTGAAATTCTTAGTAAGTGTTACAGCGCCAGTCACTTCGGAGTAGGTTGTGTTTGGCGGTCCACCAAATGCTGATGCGGCAATAGTCGCCACACCGTCACCTGCTAAGGTGCGGTGTAAGCCTGGCTTTTTGAGGTAATCTTTACCTGTTACATTTGAGATAGCTAAGATATCGCCAATGTGTTCAACCGCTGGGGCAATTGCAACGGGGATCATAAATAAAATAGCATGCCAGTTAAATTCTGGCGCCACAAAGTTGGGCATAGCAATCCAAGCTGCTTCTTTAACTGGCGTAAAGTCAACAATACCGAAAGCCAAACTTAATCCATAACCTACCGTAATGCCGGCTAATATTGGCATTAGTTTTAAAATGCCTTTGGCAAATATAGCGACGGCGATGGTGGTAAATAAAGATGCTAGAGAGATAAGTAATGCAGTATTTTGCTCGATAAGCACAAGGCTACCGTCGCCGCTTTTACCGACAGCCATGTTGACAGCAACAGGCGCTAAGCCCAAGCCAATAACGATGATGACTGGCCCTACAACAACTGGAGGCAACAAGCGTTTAATGAAGCCACCACCACGAACTTTAATGACGGTTGCTAAAATTACATAAACAACACCTGCAGCCATTAAACCGCCCATGGTCGATGGGATCCCCCAAGTTTGTACGCCGTACATAATAGGTGCGATGAAAGCGAAAGAAGACGCTAGAAAGATGGGGATTTGACGTTTTGTGATTAATTGGAAAAGCAGAGTGCCGATACCAGCGGTAAAGAGTGCAACGTTAGTATCTAGGCCTGTTAGCAAGGGCATTAATACCAGCGAGCCAAAGGCTACGAACAGCATTTGTGCTCCTTGCAAAGGCATTGTCAGGTTTTTCATTATTTCTCTCTTATTTTAAGTAAACCTATCAATGATAACTGTTTTTAATGTTTTGGTATGTGAAGTGGAACATGAAAGTGGGGTTTAGCCTTTAATGAGGATGTCTCTTTATCTCGGCAAAAGTGATAATAGATGTGATACAATTTTATTTATCGAGCCGTCTTTGAATCTAAAACATGTTAAAACTCATTTTACGTACTTTTATTACTGTCTCTTTTCTCGTTGGCTTCTCAACGCATGTTACTGCGGCCGAGGTAAAGTTCCTCGATGAAGGTGTTGTGCCCATCGATTCAAGATCTACGGCACTTAGAAGTCAAGGGATCAAACAAGCCTTTGAAGAAGTGATTTTAAAAAATTCAGGGACTCAGAGCGCGCTTTCAAACGAAGCAATAAAAAAGCAGCTTGGTAATGCGAGCTCATTGATGACGCAATACGGTTATTTTGAAGATAATGGTGAACTGTTCTTGAAAGTAAACTTTGACCACAAACGTATTATTGCACTGTTACGAGAAGCGGGGTTGCCAGTTTGGGGCAAACAGAGACCGTTGACTTTAGTCTGGTTAGTTATCAATGAACATGGTGAACGTGAAATAATAAGTGATGCATCTAGCAATGTTAGCCGCCAGGTTTTTGATCGTGAGTCAGCGACTCGAGGCGCGCCAGTGTTGTTTCCGTTAATGGATCTTGATGACTCGATGAAGGTCGGTGTAAATGATATTCGTGGTAACTTTAGCGACAATGTGGCTGATGCCTCTTTACGTTATCAATCCAATTACTTCATCATGGCTGCGATTGAGCCACAAGGCAGTACATACCGTTATCAAATGAGTCTTTACCCACGTAAAAAAGCGGCTCAATCGCTGCAATTAACAGCTGTTATTAATAAGAGTGGCGAGGCTGCTACGATTGATGAGGCTGTTGCCGCTATGGTTGCAGCGACCAGTGAGTATTATGTGGGGCAGTATGCGATAGCCGACTCTGGGGAGCAGAAAACCACCAAGATTTCTTTTGCTGATATATCTGATATGAAGCAATTAGTTGCGATTGAGCGTTACTTAGATCAGCTAAGTGCCATTAAGTCGGCAAGCATTAGCCGTATTGAAGGACAGACGATTGAATTTAATTTGCGCCTTTTTGGTAATGAAGCAGACTTGCATCGATTAATGGCTCTTGACCCTCGAATTGAGTCGGTATCGAGCAATAGCCTGCAAAACTTGGACTATTCAACAATAGAGACCCAAGTTCAAGCTCAGAAAGAGACACAGATCTATTATTGGAAAGGTCAATAACTCCCAATCAAGTGACACACATGCTACCATGTGTGTCTAATATAGAAATATTGCGTCGTTGAGAAGCACCTGAGTGAAGTCAAACTCTCCTTTACAGTTATCATTACCAGTTCATCTACCTGATGATGAAACCTTCAATAGTTATTATCCTGCAGCGGGTAACGATGAGCTTATTCAAAGTTTACAAGCTTGTGCCGAGGGTAGGTCAGAAGGTGCAGTTTTTTTATGGGGTCCAGAAAAGTCCGGACGCACCCATCTTATGCACGCCGCCTGTGCTCATGCAAATGATCTAGGCCGAAGTAGCTTTTATATTCCTTTAGGGATCCATGCGAGTATTTCTACAGCGTTATTAGAAGGCTTAGAGAAACTCGATCTCGTCTGTATTGATGATGTCGATGCGATTGCAGGACACCCTTTATGGGAGGAGGCGATATTTGATCTCTATAATCGGATTTCTGAGCAGAAGACCTGCTCGCTGATTGTTAGTGCAAGTGTTTCACCAAGTGATAGCGGTTTCTCTTTACCGGATTTAGTCTCTCGAATGCAGTGGGGGCTTAATTACCAGCTACAACCTATGGCTGATGAAGAAAAACTCGCGGCACTGCAACGCCGTGCTGCGATGCGAGGCTTACAGTTACCTGAAGATGTAGGGCGCTTTTTATTAAACCGCTTAGCCAGAGATTTAAGAACATTGTTTGACGTGTTAGATAGGCTCGATAAAGCATCTATGGTGCATCAACGTAAATTGACTATCCCTTTTATTAAAGAGATGCTGCGTTTATAAACTGAGAACCTAGCTTGATGAACATAAGCTTGATGAACATAAGCTTGATGAACATAAGCTTGATGGGTTTGAGTTTGCTAAACTTAACTTTGTGCTACTAAGCATTAGGTTAATAGTTAATAAACAGATATTAAAGCCTCTGCCTAATGAGACTGAACAGATATAACAAAAAGCCCAGATGAGATGTCTGGGCTTTTTTGTGTCTGCTATTGCTCAAATACAAGTTCTAATCCATGGGCTTAGTGTGTCGGTCTCCACTAAATCTAAGCTTGTGTACAAAAGTAGGCTCTGAGACGTTACCACTTAAGGCTAAAGATTTTTCTATTGCATTATTGACTGGTGATATGGCTAAGTTATCCGCCCATGATTGTCCTTGCTTCATGGCAATGGGGTCTGGGAGCTGGTTCACTAATGATGCACCATCAAGGTCAGGCATTATTTGATTGATAACAAATGCAGCGCGACTTTCAAGTTTTGCATCACCAATTCGTCCACGCTGTCCCCAGTTAACACTAATTGAGCTTGCTGTGGGATTATCAGGTTTATCTGTTACGGCTACATCACGCTGGATTGAGTATCTATGACTCATTAAGGCTTCTTCAAACAGCATGGCGGCATCTTCGCGTTTGGTCGAATAGGCGTAATAGTCACTGGCTCTATCGGGAGAGAAGAAACTGGTGATATCTGCAGCGATGTAGGCTTTTTGGGGATCATTAGCCGTTTCCCCTTTAAAGCTGACCTCTGCTAAATTTGTCATTTCCTGGCTATTTAGAGGGTAAAGAGCAGTAAGTTGATCTGATACTAACTGCTTTGCATCACTTCGACGGAAGTAATCATCGAGTAATGTTGGACCTGATAGGCTGGCATGTACACTATTTGGGAAGAAATCGTTGGCGTGAGCCAATTCATGATAGAGCAAGGATGCTAAATCCGGCATCATTTGTTCGGCCGTGCGGTCAACTCTTACATTTCTAGGCGTTATATAGGATGTATAGCTGTTGTTTTTAACATATCGCCATGGCATTAAAAAATTCAAATCATTACCAAAGGCACTTCGATAATCAGGCGCTTCATTAATGGTGTCCCGCTCTTGTGCAAGTAACCATAGATCGTTTGGGTCTAGATAAATTGCCCCAGTGACTACCCAATAAAATGATGGCCTTACATCATAACTAATAACTACAGCGGTTACCGACTGTAATAGTGTTGCAAAATCACTATTCGGATCTAGGTTTTCAAGAAAGTGCTCGAAATTCTCCCCCATCCATTGGTGCGAAACCAATACTCTGTCTAAGATTGCTTGTTTATCTATCCCTGATTTTTGTCCAATCAGAGGCAGGCGTGAAATGTTACAGCTCTGCTGTAACTGATTTGAATAAACGCAGGGTTGTAGTTCGTTTTTATAGGGAGAATCAGCATTATAGGCAAAGGTCTTAGCCACTCTCTCATCGAAATAAGAGGACGTAATAGCGGCCTCTTTCGTGATTAAAAGTTGCACGTCATCGGTTACAGTTTCGCCGTTGATGACAGCAGTGGCTCTAAGGATACTGATGGTGTCTTCGTTGACACTTGGAGCGGTAAGTAAGGCTTGTTCCGGCGTACTGATGTCGACTGTTAAGCTTGGACCCGCTGCTAGACACCAATTAATCTCAGTGGGTGGATTTGTCTCTGGAGTATCAAGCCTAAAGCTAACCGAGTTACCTTCACTTGCTTGATGATCAACACGAGCTGATAATTGTTCTGCACTGGCAGCAGTTAAATTTATTTCGATTGACTCAATATAGGTTATGTCATTTTTACTAGCCGTTACTTCAAATTTGTAACTACCACTTTCGCGGGCGGTAAAGGCTAATACTGGGCTTTTAATACTTTTTAAGATTAACGTAGGGCCGGATAGTTGAGTCCAGTTAAAGCTAAAGTCACTCACATTATTTCCGTTAAGCGTTACCGTTATTGCTCCTGGTTGCTCGGTAAGGTATTGGTCTTCAGTATAAAAGGTAATCGCTGAGGTTGTTGCAACAGGATTGAGTTCAGTGGGTATATCACACCTAGCTAAACCTTGAGGAATGACGGGAGGAGGAGTGAGCTCTCCAGAGGAGTCATTATTGTTACTACTGCCACCACATGCGGTAAGGCTAATGACACCGATTAACACGTAACCTAAGGACCTTTTCATCTATTTATCCTTTATTCTTATTATGTTCAGCGACAAGCTTTAAATTTATTCATCTGAATATAGCATGTGAGTTGTTGCGCAAACAAAGGGTTGTTTAATAAATTGTTGTCGAATGTCGAATGTCGAATGTCGAATGTCGAATGTCGAATATTGAATATTGAATATCGAATGCTGAAGATCAAGGGGAACAAGAGTATAACAAGGCTTTATAACGAGAGAAGATGAAGTATTGGTGAATAGAGCACTGGCGTAGGTCCGGAACCGCCAGTGCTAAAAAGCTTACTTTTTCTTTTTCAATCCAAGCCCTAGCTCACGCCCTCGGATCCTGGCGTAAAAAGGAAAACCAATGAGTAAACTGCCAATCAGCAAGGACTCCACGACAGCAAAAAGTGTGTCGGTTTCGGTAACATAAACCAAAGTGAGTGCATGCAACATATAAAGGCAAAGAATAAAACTTGCCCAAGCATAGGTATATGGCTTACCTGTTAAAATGCCTTTCAGTGGCAACAATAGAGGAATAAGCCAGAGTAGACTAAATAGCATGGAGTATTCGCCGGTTAACCCTTGGCGTATGAACCATGCCCCTAACAACATTACCAATGCCACATAACCAGTGCGGCAAAGCTTAAATAGGGTGGTCGAGTTCATTACTTACCTCGTTTATAAAATTGTAAGAACATTCTCTGGCGGACGTCCAATTGCAGCCTTATTATTGGCGAGAACAATAGGGCGTTCAATAAGTTTAGGGGTATTGATCATCGCCTGAATTAACTGCGCTTGAGTTAAAGACGGATCACTTAAACCTTGTTCTTTATATTCAGTTTCCTTAACCCGCATCATATCTCTTGGCGCGATATTGAGCTTTGTTAAAATATCGGTAATTTGCTCTACTGATATTGGTGTTTTCAGGTACTCAATAATGTCGATTTGGCAGTTGTTATCTTCTAATAACGCCAAGGTCTGGCGGCTTTTTGAACATCTTGGGTTGTGATAAATACTAACGTTTGTCATAGTCTTTTTATTGTTATTAAAAGTTGCGCTAATGATACGTTAATTTGTGACTGGAGTCACAAATTAACTGTGCTTATTGTAGCTGCTCTAGTGCTCTGTCAGCTTGTCTAAATTGCCTGATCCGGGCTTCTATTCGAGCTAGCTGCAGAGAATCTCCTTTAGCTTCTCGGTATGCAAAATTGAGTTGGTCGATAGCGGTTTTATAATCCGCTACGAGCGCTAGAGACTCTGCTTTAACAAAGTACTCCATCGCTTTATTACCATTTTTCTTGTATGCCTGATGTAGCAAGATATAAGCAAGCTGATCTTGTTTATCGAGGAAAATAAGGTCTTCAAGCAAGGGGATCGCTTTATTGACCTGATTATCTTCCAGGTAAATGTTGGCCAGATTGGTATTCACAACTGAAGAGGTCGGTTTTAGCTGCTTTTGCGCTAATAATAAGGTAATCGCATCCTTATTAGCACCTCTTTGGCTGAGCAGATCGGTCTTAGTATCAATGTAAAATAAGTTATTAGGACTCTTAGCTAATAACTCATCAATAATTTTTTCAGATTCTGTAAACTTCTTCAATCTAAATAAAGCCAATGCTTTACCGTACTGTGCTGCACTTTTGTAACTGTAGCGGTTATGCTTTAACTGTTTTTCAAATATAGAAAGGGCAGCTTGTTCACTATAGCCGGAGAAGCGCACTTGGATCCGTGCTTTAGCAAGTTGGAAGTTTAGGTTATCTGGTACATGCCTTAGAGGGTAGCGTTCGGCACGAATACGGGCTTCTGAGATCCGAGACTCAGGTAACGGGTGAGTCAAAAGCATTTGTGGCGGTTTAGTGGTAAATCGGTAGCGTGTGGCCAGTTTACCAAAAAAGTCAGCAGCGCCATTAGGGTCAAATCCGGCGTCGACCATGATCTGCATGCCTATTCGGTCAGCTTCTTTCTCGTGTAAACGGGTATAGTTAATTCGAGACTGAGTGGCCAAGGCTTGAGTTGTTGCTAATGCCGCCATACCCGCTTGCGGAGAGGCAATGGTTAATAAGATAGCGCCAAGCATACCAGCGATAGTGGCAGTGGAGCTTTTTTGCTGCGCTTCTAGTGAGCGTGCTAAGTGACGTTGAGTAACGTGAGTTACTTCGTGCCCAAGTACTGAAGCTAGCTCACTTTCGGTGTCGGCATTTAAGAATAATCCTGTATGAACACCCACGTGGCCACCGAAAAATGCAAATGCGTTAATTTCATCATTTTGTAGCAAGAAAAAATAAAATGGCGTCTTTACACCAGTTGCATGGGCTACCAGTTTATTACCAAGTTCAGTTAGGTATTGATTTAAAACGGGATCATTAAGCATAGGCGCTGAGCCACGGATAACTCGCATATATGCGTCACCATACTCAGTTTCTTTTTCTAAGCTGAATGTATTAACTGCCGCTGTACCTAGGTCAGGTAAATCGTTATTTGCATAACTTACAGGTGAACTAGTGCATAAAATAAATGAAAGGGCACCAGCAATGACGGATTTAGACAATGTTAATTTACTCAAGCGGATCCTTAATTTGGGCTATGCTTCTGTTATCACTTAGTCACAATGCTTACTTGTGGTTTGTGTCGCTTATTAGGATAATAGCCTTAGATTGTTTATAGCAAGTTCATTATGATTATTATTGATTTAACTCCATACCGTTGTCCGTTACCGTTAGTCAAAGTCAAACTTGCGTTGCAGCAACTTTCAGCGGAGGAGTGCATGCGTGTCTTATTATCCGACCCCGGTTCTAGGCAAGATGTTCCCCGCTATTTAAAAAAAGTGGGATTCTGTTATACAGTAACTGAAGATAATGACACCATTTTGTCGCTAACTGTGACCAAGTAAAAGAGACTTTATAAAATTTTACATAAAGTAAATATCATTATAACGATGGCTACCAAGGACTAGAAAGGTCGTCGAACTAGGGAGTTTGAATGTTATCTGTTTTAAGCCGTTGGTATAAAGAACGTTTTAGTGATCCACAAGCCGTTACCTTAGTCCTCATCCTTGCGGGTTTAGCCTTAGCAATTTATTTTGCTGGTGGTTTACTCGCTCCATTATTAATTGCACTCGTTCTAGCGTTTTTACTTGAGTGGCCTGTTGCACAAATGTCGCGAATAGGTATCAATCGAACAACGGCAGCATCTTTAGTTTTAGTATTGTTTATTGGCTTAATGCTATTGATTAGCTTTGGCTTAGTGCCAAGTATTTGGAAGCAGGGCGTGAGTCTAATTGCCGATCTTCCGAGTATGATTGATAAAGGCCTCATTACTGCGCAAAGTTATATCAATCAGTACCCCCAATTTGTGAACCCCAGCCAGTTAGATACCATGGTTGCAGAGTTGAAAAAGATGTTGGATACCCAACACTTACTTGATATCGGTAAGCAATTGATAGGATATTCAGCATCGTTACTTGTGTTGATGGTATATGCGATTTTGATCCCTCTATTAGTATTTTTCTTCTTAAAAGATAAAGATCAACTTATTCAAGGCAGTAAACGCTTCTTTCCAACCAATAGAGAGTTAGCCCGTAAAGTTTGGAATGAGATGAATCAGCAGATCTTCAATTACATTAGAGGCAAGGTGATTGAGATTGTGATTATTGGTGTTGTCAGTTACATCTTCTTTGCTTTTATGGATTTACGATATGCAGCTTTACTGGGTGTATTAACCGGACTGTCAGTACTTATTCCCTATGTAGGCGCCACTTTAGTCACACTTCCAATAGCATTGGTGGCTTTTTTCCAGTGGGGCGTCAGTCCTGAGTTTGGTTACCTGATGGTAGGGTATGGGATCATTCAAGCATTAGATGGTAATGTGTTAGTGCCTATTTTGTTCTCTGATGCGGTCGATCTACACCCAGTATTTATTATCGCTGCGGTGTTGGTGTTCGGTGGATTATGGGGAGTATGGGGAGTCTTTTTTGCAATACCTTTAGCTTCTTTAGTTAAGGCCGTGATTAACGCTTGGCCGGTACCAAAATCTGAAGATGATTCAAGTCAGGTTGTGACAGTTGAAAAGGTTTCTTGAGTTAAAAAGCTAAAATTTTGCGGAAAGTTTTAAGTGTAATAAAAAGCAGCCCTAGGCTGCTTTTTTAATAGGATTATCGCGTGTAACAATGGGTTACTCTGTTGGCTTTAAAGGTATATATGCCCTTAAACTAATATGAGTATATCCATAAAGTAACACGGGTATAGCCTAAAACAGCTGTGATAGATTTGAGCTAAGCTGCTTTCGGCTACATGATCAATGTGTGGTTAGCACTTGCTGCTAATGAACGATAAATAACGCTTGTTTGTTTTGCTTTGATATTCCAATGTTGCCAATACAGTGGAACTTGCATCTTTTTTTCTGGAAATATTTCGATAAGTTGACCCGTTTCGAGTAAGTCTTGCGCTTGCAAATGGCCAACTAATCCATAACCTAGGCCCATTTTAATCGCTTCTAAAAAGCTCTCAGAGGAGGGGATTTTATGTTCTCTCCAGCTGTTATCACTAATCCCGAAATAAAAATTCAAAAATTTGTCGTGAAGCTTATCTTTAGTTGAGAAGACGACCGCTGGCGCTAAGGCTATGTCTTCTATGGGGGAGTCGGATGTAAAATATTGGCTTGCAAACTCGGGTGTCGCAACACACAAATACTCCATGTTACCCAGAAACTCACTGCTACAGCCTGATAACGCAATTTGAGACGTGGTTACGCAGCCAACGGCTTCACCATTTTTTAACAGGTGGTGGGTGTAAGCTTCATCATCAATGATGAGTTCTAATAACCATTTATGGCGTTTAAATACCTCAGCTAATGCTGGTAGAAACCAAGTCGCTAAGCTATCTGCGTTTACAGCAATTTTTACGATGGTCGGTAAGGAGGGATCATCTACATCCATTTCTGAGCGCAGCTCACTTTCAAGTAGCTGTACTTGTGCATAATGTCTGAGTAACCTTTTTCCTGTTTCAGTTGCACGCACAGGATTTGTTCTTACCAATAACGACTGTCCGACCTTATCCTCAAGCTGTTTAATTCTTTGAGAAACCGCTGATTGGCTAATGAATAGATGCTTCGCCGCTTTATCAAACCCCCCTTGAGATACAACTATCGAAAGTGCTTTAAGGTGTGCGTAATCAAACATAGTTTGCTGCCTCTGCTTTAGTATCGCTTGCAGTATAAGTTTTACTTATACCTGATTAATATTAGTAGTTGTACTTATTTTTGAAGGCGAACTATTCTTGCGGCTTATTAATTTAGGTCGTTTTGAGGCAGTTATGCAAACAGCATTTATACAAGGTATGGGAATTGGCGGTAGCTTAATAATGGCTGTGGGCGCGCAAAATGCTTTTGTTTTAAAACAAGGCCTTAAACGTTCTCATTCGTTACCTATCGCTGCAATTTGCTCATTTATTGATGCGGTTATGATCACTGCTGGTGTTGCAGGTTTAGGTCACTTAATTCTAGCGTTTCCATTGATTAAAGATATCGCAAGCTTTGGTGGTGCTATTTTTTTATTGTTTTATGGCTTTGCCGCCTTAAAGTCCTCTTTTAACGATAACCGTATGGAGAATGATGAAGAACATGCTGCTGATAGCCTTAAAAAAGCCGTATTTACAACGTTAGCCATTAGCTTATTAAATCCTCATCTGTATTTAGATACAGTGGTGTTACTAGGCAGTATTAGTGTGCAGTTTGAAGGGACAGAAAAGCAGTGGTTTGGTGCTGGTGCTGTTTTGGCTTCTTTTGTGTGGTTTTTTAGCTTGAGTTTAGGCGCTAAATATTTAAGCCCTGTCTTTAAAAAGCCTAAAGCCTGGTGTTACCTAGACCGTTTTATCTGTATTACAATGTGGTCGATTGCTGGCGCATTAATCTATCCCTATATTGTTTAGTATCTAAGATACTATCTGAAGTAGAACCTTAGAAAGTACCCGATATCGTCCCGGAAAAAAAGGAGCCTAAAGGCTCCTTTTTTTGATGGCAGAAATATCCAAAAATTTAACGCCGTGAGTTAATTACTCTTTAAATGAGCGAGTACAACTTCATGATGATCTTTGGTTTTAAACTTATTAAATACATGTGCCACTTTACCGTCTTGACCAATTAAGAAGCTTAAACGGTGTATGCCGTCATAGATCTTACCCATAAACTTCTTTTCTCCCCACACGCCAAAGGCATCGGCAATGGCATGATCTTCGTCGCTCAGTAGTGAAAAGTTAAGCGATTGCTTATCGGAGAACTTAGCCAGTTTGGCCACGGGATCAGGACTTAATCCAAATACCGTTACCGAGAGGTTTTCAAGCGCTTGTTGACTGTCTCTTAAACCACAGGCCTGCACTGTGCAACCGGGAGTAGAGGCCTTTGGATAGAAATATACAAGCACTGGGCCGGTTTTTAGCGCTTCAGCTAAGCTAACGGTTTCGTCTTTTTGGTTTTGTAGGTTAAAAAGTGGCGCTGTATCGCCAGCGGTTAAGGTTTTCATATTTTTATCCATTATCAATATTAACTTTCAACACCTTGCATACGTTCAATAGTGCACTCTAGGGTTAATTCTGCTGCTAGTTCATTTATGCTAACTTCGAGTTTATCTAAGTCGACTTTTTCTGGCACATTAACGGTGAGGTTAATATTTTGAGTGGGTTTGCCTGTCGCATCTTCTTCCGCATGGGATTTAACCGCAGCCAAATCGAGTGATCTATCTGCTAAGAATTGAGTGATTCTTTTCATTGTTCCACGTTGGTCATGGCCACTAAAGTTGACCTCTAAACGAGAAATGTAGTTTTGTGGAGTATGTTTTGAAGTACGCTTCATTACTGTTAATAACTCAAGTTCAACACTTAAGCTTGGTAATGTGGTTTCCATCTTGGTAATTGACGGCCACGAACCTGAAAGCATCATAATTAAGGTAAATTCATTACCAAACAGTGCCATGCGACTATCAACGATATCGCAGTCACACTCACTCGCGAGTCGTGCAAACTTACTCACAATACCTGAGCGATCGGCCCCCATTGCAGTAACGACCAAGTGATTGGACATTTCATACCCCATATTATTATTGTTTAGTCTGAAAAATAGACAATTGAATGACAGATTTTTCTCGTGGTCAGTAATGCTATCACAAGTTAATCAGTTTGCGATCCTTGTCATTGTGATCCTTTCACTTATTTAATATGTTTCAAGTTGATGATGAATATGCTTAAGTCTTGCGTAGTAGAGCTTGTTTTTAGTGGATTGCATCAGTACCATAGCCAGTCCTGAACCCTTGGGGAATACACATGATATACGGAAGCATCGTTGCCTTAATCACACCAATGAACAGTGATGGCACAGTAGATTATAAGAGTCTTGAAAGTTTAGTTGAGTACCATATCGCCCAAGGTACAGATGCCATCGTTGCCGTTGGCACCACTGGTGAGTCGGCAACACTACCAGCAAAAGAACATATTGCCGTTGTCGAGCAAACGGTAAAATTTGCTGCAGGTCGACTACCGATTATTGGTGGCAATGGCGCTAACGCAACGGCAGAAGCTATTGAGTTAACTAAAGGCCTCTCAAATACTGGTGTGGCTGCAATGCTAGGTGTCACACCTTATTATAACAAGCCAACACCAAAAGGGCTTATAGCACACTATACCGCTGTTGCAGCGAGTACCGATGTGCCACAAATTCTATATAACGTTCCTGGACGCACCGCTGTTGATATGCTGCCAGAAACGGTGGCTGAACTTGTGAGTGTCAAAAATATTATCGGTGTTAAAGAAGCCACCGGCGATCTATCTCGCGTTAAAGAATTACGCCGTTTATGTGGCGATGATTTTATGCTGTATAGTGGCGATGACGCGACAGCAAGAGAATTTTTAACTCTCGGCGGTAATGGCGTTATTTCTGTTGCGAACAATATTGTTCCAAAACAGTTTAAAGCTATGTGTGACGCTGCGTTAGCGGGTAATCTTCCTGCTGCATTAGCTGCTGAAGAGTCGATTAAAGCGTTGTTTAGCGCTTTGTTCTGCGAAGCCAATCCTATTCCCGTAAAGTGGGCCGCTCACCGAATGGGACTAATTAGTCAAGGTGATATTCGTTTACCTTTAACTGAACTTTCTACAGAGTTTCATGGTCTGTTGCTAGAAGCGATGAAAAATGCCCGAATCGAGGTTGAATAATAAATGCTAAAGCAAATATCTCCACTTATTTTAGTTGCAGCTGTTACTGCATGTAGTACACCCATTGACAGAAGACAGGCTAATGACATAGATCAGAACTATCAAGATCTCGTCGTAGCGCCTGAATTAGTGATCCCAGCGGGGTTGAATAAGCCAACTTACAGTAAGGAATATAATATTCCTGATGTAGGTAGTAAGGTTGACCAAAATGCCGTTGGCACTCAGCTTGATATTCGACCGCCACTACAAGTGTTACCAATGGCAGAGGGGACGCGTGTAGAAGAGGGCGATGACAATATTAAAATTGTTATTGAGTCGATTGATAATGATATTGATTTAAAGCAAGAGATATTTGATGTTTTAAAAGAATACTTTGCGAGTAAATCTATTCCATTACGTAGTGAAAACTATGAGCTAGGAACCATTGAGACTGATTGGATCGAAAGCTCGCAAGTGATTGAGTCGAGTTTCTGGGGTAGCGATAAAGTTTATAGTCTAAAGCAGCGTTATTTGTATAAGGTCGATGTTCGTCCTCATGGCCGTAGCGGTAATTTAACGATTGAGCTAATAGAACATGAAGAAAGCTATGATGGCGATCGACAGGATATTTTATTAAGTGGTGAAGATAAGCGCCGTTATACTATTGATAGATTGAATGATTCAATTAGTTATATCAGTATCGAACGTGCTAAAGCACTTAAAGCTAAACGCTTGAAGCAAAGCCTGGGTATTGATGTAAACCTTATAGCTGATGCTGAAGAACAAGCTTATTGGTTAGCTGATGCTAAGTATAAACGTACCTGGGATCGCTTACGTATTGTGTTACCTGAAATGGGCTTTGAAATTGTCGATATGGACAGTAACAAAGGTCTACTTTATATCAATATAACGGATGATTCTGGTTTTTGGAGTTCGTTATGGAGCGAAAAAGAGCTACCGCTTGAAGCGGGTTCATATCGTATAGAGCTTAAAGATGGCATTGATGATAAGACAGAGATCCACCTGTTGAATGCTAAAAATGAGCCGCTTTCTAACGAGGTTGTTACTGCAGTCTATGAAGGCTTCTCAGAATTGATGCAAGAAGACCGTAAAGTACGCTAGTCACAATAACTAAAATGAAAAGGAGCCTCTTGGCTCCTTTTTTGTTGACCGTTAAAAAATGAATGTCACCCAAATGTATTATTTGTAAGAAAAAGTAAAACGTATTGAAGCAAAGTTATGACTAGGTAAACTAACGGCAATTGAAAAATATAGTTTGCTAAGGCTGTCATGAAAAAAATAATAATAATAATTGGTGCATTGTTGCTCTTAGGCACATATTTCTATCTGCAACAACCTCCGGCAGAACAAGTCACAAAATCTCGACCTATACCAAATGTAGTTGTTACGAAAGCAGCGATACAACCGATACGCGACGAGGTTGAAGCCCTTGGTACGAGTAAGGCAAACGAGTCGATTACTGTGACCCCCAAGGTCACAGATGTGGTGACAAAAGTTAATTTTAATGATGGCGATCTAGTCCAGAAGGGACGTTTACTGATCCAACTTCAAGACAGTGAACAGCTTGCGCGTGTTACCGTTGCAAAAGTGAAAGTTAAAGATCACCAACGTGAACTTGAACGCATTCGCACCTTAGTCACCAGTCAAACAATTGCAGAACTTGAACGAGACAGGTTGCAAACGTTAATCGATACCGCTAAAGCTGAGCTGGCCCAGGCGCAATCGGCCCTAGGTGATCGCAGTATCAGGGCACCTTTCACTGGTGCGTTAGGTTTGCGCCAGGTCAGTGTCGGAGCTCTAGTCTCACCAGGTAATCCCATTACCACTTTGGATGACATCTCAGTTATAAAGTTGGACTTTTCTGTGCCAGAGCGCTTTTTACAAGCATTGGCTCTAGGCAAAAAAGTTGAAGCAACGGCTGTAGCATTTGACGGAGAAGTGTTTGTAGGAAAAGTGGTGTCAATTGATAGCCGTATTAATCCGAAAACTCGTGCGGTAATCGTTCGTGCCGAGATCCCCAATCTAGATCAACGATTACTTCCTGGCATGTTGATGAAAGTGAAGCTTATCAAGACAAGCCGGGAAGCACTTATATTACCTGAGTCAGCGATAATACCCATTCAAGATAGGCACTATGTCTATGTGGTCAATGACGAGGGCATTGTTGAGCAAAAGCAAGTTACGCTTGGACTACGTAAGCGTGGTTGGGTAGAAATTATTAATGGTGTCGTCCTTGATGAGCAAGTTGTGATCCGGGGGTTGCTAAAAGTGCGCCCAGGAGATCACGTCAAAGTGACCTTTAGCGAACGTTTTAGTTTTCTAAAGCAGGCTAATGTGGAGCCCGTAGCATGATCTTAACTGATATCTCGGTTAAGCGACCGGTCTTCGCTTCAGTTATTAGTATTTTACTGATTGTTTTTGGCTTAGTGGCATTTGACAAGTTGCCGTTAAGAGAATACCCAAATATTGACCCTCCAGTGGTCTCAATTCAAACCAACTATCGCGGCGCCAGTGCGGCAGTAGTTGAGAGTCGAATTACTCAGCTCGTTGAAGATAGGATTAGCGGTGTTGAAGGCATTAAACATATTAGCTCCTCGAGCAGCGATGGGCGCTCGAATGTTACATTAGAGTTTGATGTTGGGCGAGATATTGAAGCTGCAGCCAACGATGTACGAGACCGAGTATCAGGTCTTCTGAATAATTTACCTGAAGAAGCTGATCCACCAGAAGTGCAAAAAGCGAACGGTGGCGATGAAGTGATAATGTGGCTCAATCTCGTGTCAGATCAGATGACTACGTTACAGCTAACCGATTATGCCAGACGCTATTTAATCGACCGTTTCTCGGTGATCGACGGGGTCGCGAATATGCGACTTGGTGGTGGCAAGGTTTACGCCATGCGTGTGTGGATCGATAGACAAGCCTTAGCTGCAAGAAACTTAACTGTTGCCGATATTGAGTCAGCACTTCGCTCGGAAAACGTAGAATTACCTGCGGGCAGCGTAGAGTCAAAAGAGCGCCATTTTACTGTAAGGTTGGAGCGAAGCTTTAAAACATCTGATGATTTCGCCAATTTAGTGTTAGCTGAGGGGGAAGATGGCTACCTGATTAAACTGGGTGATGTTGCAAAAGTTGAAATAGGTTCTGAAGAGGAGCGTATCACTTTTAGAGGCAATCGCGAGGCCATGATTGGTCTTGGCGTGTCAAAGCAATCAACGGCTAACACATTGGATGTCGCCCGCGCGGCGAATAAATTAGTCGATCAAATTAACCCAACCCTACCAGCAGGTATGGAGATAAAACGCTCATACGATAGCTCAGTCTTTATTGAAGCGTCGGTTAAAGAGGTTTATCAAACCCTGTTTATTGCCATGTTTTTAGTCATCGTGGTGATTTATCTGTTCCTTGGTAGTGTGCGCGCTATGCTTATTCCTGCGTTAACTGTGCCGGTGTCTTTAATGGCGACATTTATCGTACTGTTTGCACTGGGCTATACGATTAACCTGTTAACCTTGCTAGCGATGATCTTAGCAATTGGTATGGTGGTTGATGATGCAATTGTGGTACTTGAGAACATTCACAGGCGAATAGAAGAGGGAGATTCACCGCTAAAAGCAGCTTACCTTGGTGCCCGTGAAGTGGCATTTGCGGTTGTGGCGACCACATTAGTTTTGGTTGCGGTATTTATGCCAATCACCTTTTTAGAGGGAGATTTGGGTAAACTATTTAAAGAGTTTGCGGTTGCCATGAGTGCAGCGGTTATTTTCTCAAGCATTGTGGCATTAACGTTAAGCCCAATGATGTGTTCTAAGGTGCTAAAACCCTCTGGGCAGGACTCTTGGTTAGTTCGGAAAATTGACTCGGGAATGGACAGCCTCTCTAGTCACTATCGAATGATTTTAGTCAAGGCGATGAAGCACCCATTTTTGGTGTCATCATTGATCCTAGTTGCACTCGTGAGTAGCGCATTTTTGGCGAAAGAAGTGCCGCAAGAATTTGCGCCAAGAGAAGATAGAGGTTCAATGTTCTTGATTGTCAATGGACCGCAAGGGGCCAGTTTTGAATATATTGAATCTTATATGGATGAGATTGAAAATCGCTTAATGCCATTAGTTGAAGCTGGAGAGATTAAACGTTTGCTTATCCGTGCGCCAAGGGGGTTTGGTCGCAGCGCTAATTTCTCTAATGGTATGGCTATTATTGTACTTGAAGATTGGGCCGTTAGGCGCAGCGCATTTGAAATCATAGGTGATATCAGAGGGCGACTGTCAGATTTAGCAGGCGTACGTGCATTTCCTGTAATGAGGCAAGCCTTTGGCCGTGGTGTCGGTAAGCCTGTGCAGTTTGTATTAGGTGGACCAAGCTATGAAGAGTTGGCGAGATGGCGAGATATTATTATTGAGAAAGCCAAGGAAAACCCTAACCTTGTTGGCTTAGATCATGACTACAACGAGACTAAACCACAACTTAGAGTAGTGATCGATAAAGACAGAGCATCAGATCTTGGAGTATCCATCTCTCATATAGGGCGCACGTTAGAGTCGATGTTAGGCTCTCGTTTAGTCACGACGTTTATGAGAGATGGTGAAGAGTACGATGTGATTATTGAGGGTAATCGAGATAATCAAAATACGGCTAACGATCTTGAAAATATTTACGTTCGATCAGAGCGTAGTAAAGAGCTTATTCCGTTATCTAATTTAGTGCATGTCGAAGAGTTCGCCGATGCAAGTCAGCTAAACCGTTACAATCGTATGCGTGCGATTACGATTGAAGCGAATTTGGCTGATGGCTATAGCTTAGGCGAAGCGCTAGATTATTTAAATGGCTTAACTTATGAGTACCTACCTGCTGAAGCGATAGTGAGTTACAAGGGGCAGTCATTAGATTATCAAGACTCGGGTAACTCGATGTATTTCGTATTCATCTTGGCTCTTGGCATTGTGTTTCTAGTGTTAGCGGCACAGTTTGAAAGCTATGTTCACCCGTTGGTGATTATGCTCACGGTACCACTGGCCACGCTGGGGGCACTAATAGGACTCTGGGTAACGGATCAAAGCCTGAATATTTACAGCCAGATAGGCATTATCATGTTGGTGGGCTTGGCCGCTAAAAATGGTATTTTGATTGTCGAATTTGCTAACCAACTCAGAGATAAAGGCATTGAGTTTCAGCAATCAATAATTCAAGCATCGAGCCAACGATTGAGACCTATTTTAATGACGGGGATCACCACCGCCGCGGGGGCTGTGCCGTTAGTGCTTTCAGAGGGCGCAGGAGCTGAAACACGCTTTGTTATTGGCGTCGTAGTGTTATCGGGCATTACACTGGCAACCTTCTTTACATTGTTTGTGATCCCTGTGGCTTACTCGTTATTAGCGAAGAATACGGGCTCACCTGAGCTGATTGCTAAGCAGTTGGAAAAAGAGCTCGCAGAGTAGTTCATTTTCTTCTACTGATTGCTAGAAATAAAAAAGGCGCTTTAAGCGCCTTTTTTGTTTTCCAAATAGTTAAGTATATTACCTAGCTACTTTTTGTCAGAGTCAGCTTGCTGGTCCTGATCATCTTTGTCAGCCACATTTTTTTCTTTAGTGGTTTTCTTATGATGATCTTTACCAAATTGAGACATTTTGAATTTGGCGCTATATTTCAAAACCGCTAAATTACTGGCGATAATACCAACAACTAATAAAATGAGTAATCCAACTTCAAGATTTGACATAACGCTTATCGCCTTATCAATTAGTCAACAGCAAGTCTAGCTTCACAAATACGGATATCTTCAGGGGTATCGACCTCTGGTGAATCAAACGCACTGATTGCAACTTTAATTTTGTAACCATACTCAAGCGCACGAAGTTGTTCTAATTTCTCCAAATCTTCTAAACGGCCCAGAGGGAGTTTAGCAAAGGTCTGGATAAACTTGCGGGTATAAGCGTAAACACCAAGGTGCTTATAAACCGGGTAATCGGTCGTATCACGGCCATAAGGAATGCGGGCACGTGAGAAATATAAGGCGTTAAAATTGTTATCGAAAACCATTTTAACATGGTTAGGATCGTTGAGCTGTTCGTCATCGCTGATCTCATAACCTAAGGTTGCCATGTCGAACTCACCTGGATGACGTTCAAATAGGCTAATGATCTGCTCAATAGAGATAGGATCAATTAACGGTTGATCACCTTGTAAGTTAATCACAAGATCATCATCGGCAAGACCGAGTTGTGTAATTGCATCGTCGATACGGTCTGTACCTGATGCGGCATCTGCACCTGTCATAACAACTTTGCCGCCAAAACCTTCAACGGCATCTTTAATGCGATCGTCGTCAGTTGCAACATAGATGTCTTTAAGCCCTTTTGCTAAAGCAGCGCGCTCGTATACATGCTGGATCATTGGTTTGCCATTGATTGGTGCCAATGGTTTGCCAGGGAAACGGCTAGAGCCGTAACGAGCAGGGATTAATAAGGTTACATTCATTCAATTTACCTACTTAGAAAAAGTATCATGGGCTTCCATTTGAAGCCCATTCTTGCTTACGCGAGAGTTTAGATACGACGGAATAACTTAGTTAGCATTTCGTCGGTGACTTTCTCTTCCCAGCCTTCACCGTAAACATTATCCCAAAGTGGGCCCATGCTCTTAGTGACGGCAACCATCTTAGCGATAGTTTCGTCAGGAAGATCTTTACAGATGTTCTTAGGCAGAACGATATTGTGTTTATCCATCATCTGACGGAATTCAGCAACGCCTTCTGGGTAGAACTCCTCAAGTACATCAAATGCTAAGCAATTACCGATCCCGTGATGGTAGCCTAATACATAGCCTAGACCATAAGAAACAGCATGACACGCACCAACCTGGCTATAAGCGATACTCATACCGCCCATATAGGATGCCATCATTAGTTTGTCATCTTTCTCTTCATGATCGTCTATGAAGACTTCACGGCAAAGATCCATCGATTTTTCGGCAAATGCTTTTGCAAATTCATTTAGATAGGTGCCTTCGAGTGACTCGACACAGTGGATATAACAATCCATACCCGTGTAGAACCATTGGTCCGTTGGTACACCTGCAATCAGCTCAGAATCCATAATGATCTGATCAAATACTGTGTAATCTGAGTTTAAGCCAAGCTTTCGCACAGGACCACATAGTACAGCGGTACGTGACGCTTCTGCACCCGTACCTGATACGGTTGGAATACCGATATGGTGAATAGCTGGGTTCTTAATAAGATCCCAACCTTGGTATTCAGCACTGCCACCCGGGTTGGTTAGCATAAGTGATACAGCCTTTGCGAGGTCCAGAGTCGAACCGCCGCCTAAGCCAACTACGCTAACAGGAAGTTTACTGTTAAACGCTTGAACTTGCTCGGTGAGTGCATCAACTTGTTTTGTCGTGGGTTCATCATCCACATTGACATAAATAACCAAGTCATGTGCTTTAGCTGGAACACGATCACTTAGTGATTTTGATTGATGAACGTCATCAACCAAAAACACTACAAAATCGTCCTCTACTTGGCGCTCTTCAGCTAAAACTTGATCGAGCTGTGCAAATGAACCGCGACCAAAAATCATTTTTGGTACACATTTGAAGTTCTTAAAACTCATTACGACATTCTCCGTTGGGGCCATTAAATTAAAATGTGCTATCGCGCCATAATTGTATGACGCGACGGATACGTGTGGTTAATTAAGCAAAAGCGCGTTTAATGTTTTCGATACGCTGCTTAATTTCTTCTTCCGTCCATGAAAGTTTGATAAGCATTGAAATTGTGCGGCTCATGATGGCATCAGACTTAGGCACAGACACCTTAGTATAATCGGGTCTGTCTTCAATAAGTGTTATCGGAAGCGCAGAAGGTGACTTAAGTTCTTGGATATGTTTCCAGTTTGACAGATAGTGCCAGTTGTTTACATACCAGTAGAAACAACCATCGACGCCATTTTCGGCTAACTTTTTGTTGATTTCGATGGTGCGTGCTTCAGTAGGCATAAAGAAGGTTAAAAATCCTGCTGAATCACCGTCTGCATCAGGGATTTCTCGGAAGGTGACTTCTGGAATTGCTGACATGGCGTCTTTAATGAGCTTTTTGTTGCTGCGCTGGATTTCAATAATTTTGTCTAGTTTGCGCAATTGAGCTAAGCCCATTGCCGAGTTCATTTCTGAAATACGGAAGTTAAGCCCCATAATTGGGTGACCTTCCGCGCCGCGGTCATTGCCTACATGATCATGACCATGATCTGAGAACATATGTGCATGGTTGTAGATAGTTTCGTTATTGGTGATCACTGCGCCACCTTCACCACAGGTGATGGTTTTAACTGAATCGAATGAGTAACAGCCAACATCACCAATAGTGCCGAGCGCCTGACCTTTATAACTACCGCCGATAGCTTGACAAGCATCCTCAAGAATAATCAGGTTATGCTTAGCACATACGGCTTTAATTTCATCCATTTTAGCCATAGAGCCACACATATGGACTAGGTTAATGGCCTTTGTTTTAGGCGTAATGGCTGCTTCGATACCTTCTGGTGATAGACAAAGCGTTTCATCGATTTCAGCAAATATCGGTACAGCTCCTGCCATGAATACCGCTTCTACAGAGGCTACGAAGGTGAAAGGTGGCACAATGACTTCGTCACCAGCGCCAATGCCTGCGGCTGCCATTGCGGTTTGCAGTGCAGCAGTACCACTGGAAACAAGGTGTGCATGCTTAGCATTCATTTTTTCGCACAGTAGTGCTTCCATCTCACGGGTTTTCCAGCGGTCGTTGCGCATATGATCAAAGTTATAACGGAAGGTAAAGCCATTCTCCATTACATCCGCGACTTCTTGTTTCTCTTCAGGACCAAATAATTCAAAACCAGGCATGGATATTTCCTTAGCATTCACTGCGCAAAATTGCGCTAAAAATAAATAATCGATTATAACTGTGATGGGCAACAAACTGCGAGAATTCTTACTCTTTTTCTCATATTTTGTAAAAATTTAGTAACGATTGCTAAAAAAAAAGGCTACCTCAGCAAAATGCTTGAGATAACCTTGATGTTGGTGTTTAGAAACTAAACGTTTCTAACGTTATTCACTCGTCGTGTCTTTATTAACCGTTACATCTAAATCTGATAGTAAACCGTTCTCTACGCTGTAGATCCAACCATGAATGGCCACATCTTGGCCTCGTGCCCAAGCATCCTGAACAATTGTGGTACTGGTGACGTTTGCAACCTGTTCAATGACATTGAGCTCACACAAACGATCGAATCGCTTATCTTCATCCATGTTTTCAAGATCGCGTTTATGTAATCTGTGTATGTCTCGAATATGCCCGAGCCAATTATCGATGAGACCTAAGCGCTCAGTGCTCATTGATGCTTTTATACCGCCACAACCATAATGACCAACAACCATAATGTGTTTTACTTTAAGCACTTCAACAGCATATTGCAGCACAGATAAACAGTTCAAATCTGTGTGAATAACCATGTTGGCGATATTGCGATGAACAAATACTTCACCAGGCATTAAATCGATTATCTGATTTGAGGGTACACGGCTGTCGGAGCAACCAATCCAAAGATACTCAGGATTTTGCTGCTTAGCGAGCTGCTCAAAAAATTTTGGATCTTCTTTTAAGATCCGCCCAGCCCAGCGTCGATTATTATCAAAAAGTGGTTTTAGTAGTTTCATTAGATCTTATGTTAGCTCAGTTAAGAACTGGCTGATCTGTTGATTAACAAATTCGGCCTGCTCTAAAGTTGATATATGGCCGCACTCAGCAATATGGACATATTTACTGCCATCAATTGCATCATGCATTAAGTATCCTTCGAGTACTGTACGCGCTTTATCTTCTACACCGGTCATGATTAAGCAGGGAAGAGTTAATAAATGCACATCATCCATGGTATCGCGACGGCCGAAAATCATTCTGCCTATTTGGTATAAGCAGTCAATATTGTTGCTATCAAAATGATTTAGCTTTTGTTTAAATAATTCAACGAGCTCTGCATTAGGCTCAGTTGCAAAAAAGAGTGGGGTGATAGCGTCAATGATTGTTGGTGAAATGACTTGTTCTGCTTTAATAATATCCAGCATCGCGTAGTATTTGTCGCGGGTTATCTCTGGTTCATAACCAATAAAGCTGCCTAACATAATGAGATGTTGCACTCGTGCAGGCACTTTAAGGGCGAGCTCAGCTCCCCACATCGCACCAACCGATAAGCCCATTACGGAGAAAGAGTCTACGTTTAATTTATCCATGAGTTCAAGCATTTGAGCCGCAATATCACGCAAGTTTCTGGTCTGTTCTGGAAGCTTACCTGAAAAACCATGGCCCCAAAGATCTGGCACAATACAACGGTAGTTTTGACTTAAGTGGGCTATCTGTGGCGCCCACATATCAGCGTCCCATAGATAGCTATGACCCATTAATAGCACGGGACCTTGGCCGATATCTAGATAGCTTAGCGTGCTGCCATCAATGCTGATTTGTTGTCTGTTTGCTGCAAAGTTGCTGGTAAAGTCGGTTATGTTCACAGTGTTATCTCTAATATATGTGAAGAAATCTGGTTTTGGTTAACGGCTATTTCTGCGTAGGAATGGGGGCGACGCGTAACACATACTCATTAACCAGTGGCACTATGCGCTCAAGTATTGTGTCTTTGTGTAAAATATCACAACTGGCCAAGATTGCTTTTACTGCATCGATATCGTAAGTATTAATATAATCTTTCGACATTGGAAAGTAGCTTAAGTGCCACGGTTCTGGGCTTACGCCACTTAACCCCTGCTGATAAGGTAGGTAGAAGCCGAATTTATCTGCGTGGGAGTGTAACCATTGGCTCAAGTGGAAACAAGGTCCACCTTGCTGATATTCTGTAGGAACTAGCTGTAACTTTGGCTTTTCTATGCCGTTGGCATCAAAGATATCGATGTCTGTGCCCCAGTGGTGCCTTGACATTCCCGGTATCGCCGACCATAAAAGGATAGTATCGATTAATTCATTTGAAGAAAGATGCTCAATTGATACCGGCATAGAGGATTTGTCTAATACTGCCCGTCGACCACTGGCTTTGGCGTTCCAAATCCCTAGCTGTCTATCGAAATTTCGATGTCCAGAGCAGATCTGAATATCAAGACCTGCAGTTAACGCAGCTTGCTGCATTGTTAAAAATGCAGCCGCTGTGTTTACTTCTAAAAGGTGACCTAAGCATTCAACCAGGTGTTGGTCTTCAAGGCCATATAAAGAAGGCTGTGTTACTTGCACAGCAAGTTTTCCAAAATGGCTTCATAACAATCAGTCAGTAACTCAAGATCTGAGATTTTCACGCACTCGTTGACTTTGTGAATAGTGGCATTAACTGGGCCAAGCTCAATAACCTGTGCACCCGTTGGCGCAATAAAGCGACCATCTGACGTGCCACCCGAAGTTTGTGGATCGGTATCTGTACCTGTGACTTTTTTGATTGCCGCTTTGGTTGCCTCTAATAACGGTCCATCGCCAGTTAAAAAGGGTAAGCCATTGAAGACCCAATCGATATCGTATTCTAAACCATGAGCGTCTAAAATATTGAGTACTCGTGCGATTAAGATCTCGGCGGTGACTTCAGTGGAGTAACGAAAGTTAAACATCACCTCTAACGCACCTGGGATCACGTTTGATGCGCCAGTGCCACCATTGATATTTGCGATTTGAAAGCTAGTCGGCGGGAAAAATTCATTACCATTATCCCATTTCATTCTTGCAAGCTCATCCAGTGCTGGAGCGGCTTTATGAATAGGGTTATCAGCAAGATGAGGGTAAGCAACGTGTCCCTGGATCCCTTTAACGGTTAAATTGCCTGTTAGGCTGCCTCGGCGACCATTTTTAACGATATCACCCAGTTTATGGGTAGATGAAGGTTCTCCCACCAGCGACCAGGTGATTTTTTCATTGCGCGCTTCGAGGGTATCGATGACGCGAGTTGTACCATTAATAAAAGGACCTTCCTCATCACTGGTAATGAGAAAGGCAATAGAACCTTGATGATCTGGAAATCGTTTAACGAATCGTTCGGCTGCTACCATCATTGCAGCGAGTGAGCCTTTCATATCTGCGGCGCCTCGGCCGTGAAGATAATCATCGATAACAACAGGCTCAAACGGCGGCGTGTGCCATTGTTTTAAATCGCCTACTGGCACAACATCAGTATGGCCGGCAAAACAGAAAACAGGAGATTGAGTGCCTCTACGAGCCCACATATTGGTGGTGTCTTCAAAGACCATAGATTCAATATTAAAGCCTGCATCGGCTAATCTATCAGCCATGAGTTGCTGACACCCTTCATCTAAAGGGGTGACCGATTGACGAGAAATTAAGTCTTTGGCCAGTGACAGTACTGGCGAGTCTGTAGTTTGGCTCATAGGTTGAACCACGTGCGATAGTCTGCTTCTTTAAAACCAACCTGGACTTGTCCATTCACCACTAAAACAGGGCGCTTGATCAAGGTTGGGTAGAGTGCCATCAAGGCTACAGCTTTCTTCTCATTGATGTCATTCTTTTCTGTATCCGTTAGATTTCTATAACTGGTACTTCTTTTATTGAATAAGGCTTCCCAGCCGATAGCACTGACCCATTGTTCTATTTGCTCAGTACTGAGCCCATCTTCACGAAAATCATGAAAAGCAACTTCAAGTTGGTTAGCTTCAAGCCATTTACGGGCTTTACGTACAGTATCGCAATTCTTAATTCCGAAAAGTGTCAAAAGGGTACTCCAGTTTGTTTTTATAAGTTGTCTGCATTGTGTCATTGCTTTTGGCTCTGCTCAAGGGGGAATTGTTGTCATGTTTCCCTTGTTGAGCGTAATTCAATGCCCAATGGCCAGCTTGAATTGCAATGATGAAAAAGCCTAATAAATATTAGGCTTTGGTTAATATGTAATACGGGTTAAGGCGTTAAAGTTTGACTGAAAAAATGATGTCTTTTCCTGCTTCTAGATGGCCTTGTTTTTTATCTATGGATTGAATGTCTTCCATATTGGCGATAAGCACAGGTGTAAGAAGGCTATCTGCGTGTTCTTTTAAATAGTCGAGATCAAATTCTAGTATTGGCTCGCCCATCTTAACTTCTTGGCCTTCTTCGGCTAATCGTTTAAAACCATTGCCTCTGAGTTCGACGGTACCAATACCAAAATGTACAAATATTTCGAGCCCTTGTGTAGATTCGATGCTAAACGCATGGTTTGTTTCGAATATTTTTCCTATGGTGCCATCAATTGGAGCTAAAATAAGGTGGCCTTTTGGCTCGATTGCCAATCCGTCACCGACAATCTTCTCAGAGAATACGGCATCGGGTACCTTTTCAACGTCTACGATTTTTCCACTCACTGGAGCATACACATTGACTATGCCCGCTATGTCACTCTGTCCAGAAATAAGGCGTCTAATACGGCTCAAAAATCCCATTTAATTTGCCCCTTGGAATCATTATTATTATCGAGTAAGGCTACTGTTACTATCATAGCTATTAAGACCGACCATTAATGTAAAGTTTTAATTCGTCAATTCTTTTTATTTTTAGCGCATGTTCGGCTATCGTCAAGCATGTTTGATAACTTATATCACGTAATGCCGACTTAACCTCTAATAATGAACCTAAATTAACGCTGAGCTCGTCTATTCCCATTCCAACGAGTAAAGGCGCTACATTTGGATCGCTTGCTAATTCACCGCACAGCGACACGGTGATTTGGTGTTCTTTGGCGATATCTATGGTGGTTTGGATAAGATTAAGCACCGCAGGGGACAGAGAAGGGTATTCTTTGGTCAGTAATGGATTGGTTCGGTCGGCGGCCATGGTGTATTGAGCGAGGTCATTTGTACCAATACTGATAAAGTCAAGATATGGCAACATAGACTCAAGGTTAAGTACGGCAGCAGGCGTCTCAACAACGATGCCATAGGTTAGCTCTCCAAAGCCTTTCTCTGCTTCAATTAGCCTTACTTTACACTCTTCAACGTAACCTAGTAATTGCTCTAACTCTTCAATCTGATTGATCATTGGAAACATTAGGCGAACAGAGCCGTGATTGGCAGCGCGTAAAATTGCACTCACTTGTGTCTTGAACAGTTCTGGATGCGCCAAGCTGTAACGGATCCCCCTTAAGCCTAACGCTGGATTATCTTCAATGATTGTTCCAAGGCAGGGGATCTCTTTATCGGCACCGACATCTAGGGTGCGTAAGGTAAACGTCTTACCTTCCATTAAATGCAGCGCATCACAATAGAAGTGATATTGAGTTTTTTCATCGGGCAAAACACTGGTATTCATTAACATGAATTCAGTTCTAAATAAGCCAATTCCTTCGGCGCCCACATCGGCTAAATGACTGACCTCGTTTAGATTACCTACATTAGCTAATAAGGAAATGCGGTGACCGTCCAAGGTTTCTGTGGGCAAATCTTTAAGAGTGAGTAATTGTTGTTTACGCTGAAAGTCTAGTTGCTTTAGGGCTTGTAAATGAGCCCGCTGTTTTTTGTTGGGGTCAACAACCAACTCACCTTTATTCGCATTTAACACTACCTGAGTGCCATTGTTAATCTGAGCGGCTTCATATTGGCAACTTAACAGGGCAGGGAGCCCAGCACTACGAGTTAAAATTGCAGTATGACTTGTCAGGCCGCCGGTATTGAGCACGACACCGGTAATATGCTCAAGAGGTAGCATGGCAAATTCAGCAGGGGTCAAATCGTGAGAAAATATTATCGTATCTTGAGTGAGTTGACTTAGATCTAGATGTTGAGCTCCGTTTAAACGAGCAATGAGTCGACTACCGAGGCATGTTACGTCTTGAGCTCGATTGGCAAGATAGGGATCATCTAATAGTGCTAATTCGCTGGCTTGCTGGTCGAATACTCTCTCTATGGCGAATGCTGCGCCAATTTGTAAACTTGAAATGGTATGTTCAATGTGTTCTAACAGATCCTCATCGTCTAATATAAGCAGATCAGCTTCAATTAAATCAAAGTGGCTGGTTTCAGGTTGAAGCTTCTCTAGACCTTGAGTTAAATGTTGTTTTTGAAGGTCAAATGCGTGCTTTAGTCTGTGTATTTCGATGGGAACTTGAGATTTTGGAATTAACCGGTAATCAATCTTTTCATGATGTAAATTAAGGTGTAACGCTTGACCAAAAGCGATACCCGATGAAACAGCGATCCCTGTAATCGACATAGCTAAACCCTTAACTTAATGTAATGAGTAGTTCTGACACTTCTTCTACAGCTTGTTGTGCTTGCTCTCCCTCTGCGAAGACTCTGACCGATACGCCATAATAAAGCCCTAAGGTTTGCAGTTTGAATAAGCTTTTAGCACTCGCGTGCTTACCATCACATTCTACAGTGATATTGCAGTCAAAAGATTTGGCCTTTTTCACTACAAGAGCTGCAGGGCGGGTATGGATCCCATGTTTAGCTGTAATAATCACGCTCTTTTCATACATGAATGAAACACTCTAAAGTTGGTGCAATTGTATTTTTGCTATTTGGGCTAACTCAAAAAGACAATAACTAATAACTAATAACTAATAACTAATAATCAATGATTTGGTAATTTTTCTTTTTAAGTGCTTTAGTTGCCGCCGATAAAGTGTCTTTTTTGACTAAGATATAATCGGTATCAAAAGTCGATATGGCAAAAATACTTATTTTTTCGTCAGCCAGAGTGCTAGAGACATTGGCTAAAATGCCCGTCATTGAAAAGCCTAAAGGACCGATGACTTCAAGGCAGCGCCAGTCATCTTCTTGCTCGATGCTATCGAGTATTAACGTCGCAGGGACGACAACAGAGATCTCATCTTTGGTTTTACCAATGAAGTACATATCTTGTTGAAAAATATCAGGCGAGATCCCACTGTCTGTTGAAAAACTATGGATAGTGTAGAGTTCCGGATGGATAGCTAAAGTCATGCGAGCCATAATTTCAATTCACTTTTAAAGATATCTCTTCAGTGAATTTAGCTTATCATAATTTCAAAAGAGCGTAAGGGGCAATTACAGCCCCTCACGCTCTTGTAACTTTAGCTTATTTTGAATTGGCCTAACGTACGGGCGCAATCTTTACTAATAGTTTGCAGTGACATTGCAGCATTGTGGTTACTTTCATTCGCTTTGACTGACACCTCCGTTAATTCGGTTATCGAACAGATGTTGCGATTAATCTCTTCAGTAACGATAGATTGCTCTTCTGTTGCACTGGCAAGCTGGGTGTTCATGTCACTAATATGCGCAATCAAGCCTAAAATGTCAGTCAGCGAATCGCTCACCTCTTTAGCTTGAGTCTGCACTTGTTGAGACTGACTTTGATTTTGCTCATTACTGGCAACAACACTGTTTACACCAGACTGGATCTCTTTAATGATGTTTTGGATCTCATTAGTCGAATCTTGAGTACGGTTAGCTAAGGCACGAACTTCATCTGCGACGACCGCAAATCCCCGTCCATGACTACCAGCTCGGGCAGCTTCAATTGCTGCATTAAGCGCAAGTAGGTTAGTTTGATCGGCAATGCCTCGAATCACATCTAAGATGTTGCCAATCTGAGATGACGAGCTACCAAGCGCGTGAGTGATCTGCTGAGCATTTTTAAGTTCGTCAGCAAGATGCATAGAGTTATCAAGCGTAGCATCCATCATAGACATACTCTGCTGGGCTTGATGTTTTACACTATTAGCCGCTTCTGCTGCCTGGTTAGTATTACTGGCCATCTCTTGAGTCGTCGATAGCATCTGATTGATTGCCGTGGCGACACTGGAGGTTTCTCTATGAAGGTGCTCGACACTATCATTTGATTCTTCTGCGGCGTTAAGTAACCGTTGGGCATCTAGGTCTAGATCTTCCCCAATAGGCTGAAGCTGTGCGACCATATCTCTAATTTTGATGACAAATAAATTAAACGCTTCGGCAAGTTCAGCGACTTCATCTTTACCTTTGGTAGGCAATTTTTTAGTTAAATCGCCTTCTCCTTGAGCAATATCTTTCATGGCGCTAATTGCTTCTTTTAACGGGGAGGTGATAGAGATGTTGAGCACCAAGAAAAACAGGAAAATAGGAATGGAGATCATTAACATAATGACGAGGTAGTCGAACGCCATTGAATACATGACGCTATGAATATCACTCATGTAACTGCCGGTAATAATCGTCCAGCCCCAGGGTGCATATTGTCTGGCCTCTATGAGTTTAGCGTCTAGTAGACCGGTTGTGGGGTTAGGGAAATCGATTTGAGCCTTAGCGAAAGACTGACTGGTTGATAAGTTTAACAATGCTTCAAGTTCACTCGCAGCTTGTGAGTGAAACAGTGAGTTTATATTTTTAGAAATAGCGCTTGGATCTGCACCATTAGCGATAATGGTATGGTCGCTATCTAAAATCATAAAGTAGCCATCATTGCCAAAATGTATTTGGTTAATGAGTTCCGTTGTCGTTACTTGTGCTGCCGCTAAACTGACTTTTTGAGCATCGACTTGTTTTTTACCTGCTTCAATTAAACTGATTGCAGTGTTTATTTGACCGTCGTTTTGCAACCATTTTTGCGCCACAAGGTTATTGTACTGTTCGTTTATTGAAAAACTGGCAAAGCAAACAGTGCCGATTGCAGCCAGCATTAGCATTAAAATTAAACGTTGTAGAATCGTAAATTGTCTGAGTAGAGCGATCATATAGTTCTTGTTCTGCCTACGAATACGTGGGTTCAATTTACCCTTTATGCCGAGGTAGGGGAACAGTAACAGTATGTTTATTTTAAAAATGTTAACTCAATCCTTTCATCACTTTATACGTATTTATTGCTGATGTTTTCGGGTTTTACTTTGTTTTGTTAATGTTGTGGGGCAATATAACGTCGATTATTTTTTCATAGGGTCTTTTTATGCAATCCACAGTCTCCGTTAGCACCGACGATATTTTATTAAAGCTATGCCACTCCGTTTCTCATGTGTTATCAAGCACCACTCATAGTCAAATTACCCACGCAGGTATGGTTCAATCTATTACTAGAACTTGTTTAAAGCCCGATTTAGGGTGCTTTTCAATTTTTGATGGCGGCTTCTCTGGACTGGTTGTGATTAATTTTTCTGCGCCTGCGGCATTAGAGATCTACCGCGAATATATGTTGAACATGGGCATGCCAGAAGCTGAGTTAGCCCTCTCCCATACCTCTGATGAAGTCGGTAACGTCATGGGCGAGTTGATGAATCAGATTTTGGGTGACTTCATTAATAAAATCAGTAAAGAATTACAAACGAGTATTAGCCAAAGCCAGCCAAAGATGCTGACAATTAATAAAGAGCTGACAATCTCTATCGATACAAATTTAGACGAAGCAGTAGCAAGAAGAGTGTCTTTTAAGACGCAACGTAATCATGTCTTTTATCTTGAGTTTGCTATGGATAAAACGGAGTTTATCAAGTTAAGTGAATTTGAAACTGATGAAGAGTTTGATTTAGATGAATTGCTGGCTGAGCATGGTCAATTAATGGGCACAGAAGTCAGAGCCCATAAATCAGCAAAGGTCACGTTAGCCAAAACGGATGCCGATGATTTACTCGACGAGTTAGGCATTTAAACTTGGCAATTTGAATTCCAACCATTTGAAACTTGAGTATTTAAACGTTAACTGTTTAAGTCTATAGAGTTTAGTCGTTATAAGTGCTGATTAGGCTCATCGAAGTGATTTGTATCGTTGTGTCTGAAGATGAGAAACACAGTATTAGCTGTAGTCGCTCAAATTAGAGATGACAGTTACCTGTTTTATTACGGTACCTGTCAGCTCTGGTTTGAACTCTGATTAATCAGCTATTTAACAGTGGGAGGGGTTAGCGCTGACGCGCTAAATATTGACTAACACTGGCTTTGCTTTGTTTGCCAATGGCTTGTAATAAGGAAAAGTCAGGTCGCTTGATCTGGTATTTTGAGTGTAAATCTTCAAGCATGGCTAACCACAGGTCGGCGGTCATCTCACTATCAGCTAAAGCACGGTGAAATACACCATCATGTTGGATGTTTTTATAATGGATTAAACTGCCAAGTTTATGATTGGGTGCGTCTTGATACAACCGACGAGCAATTAACATTGAGCAGGCAAATTGACCAGGATAATGACAGCCAACCCGTTGTAGTTCCGCATCCAAAAAGCGTTGATCGAATGAGGCATTGTGGGCGACGAGATTGTAGCTACCGATGAAGTCTGCAAATTGCGTCATCACAGTTTCGCAAGCATCCGCGTCACTCAACATCTCATTACTGATCCCGGTGTAATTTTCGATAAAGCCACTGACTCTAAAACCAGGGTTCATGAGTTGTTGGAACCTATCAATGACTTTACCATCTTTTAGCATGACGGCACCGATTTCAATTGCTCGGTCACCTTGAGTAGGAGATAGACCTGTTGTTTCAAAGTCGAGCACGATAACGGTGTCGGCAGGCTGAATTGGGCGTGAGAGAGTTATATTGGCCAAGTTGAATCATCATCAAAAATGTTTGCTCGCTATTGTATTGATCCTCAATAGACAGTCAATCAAGTTATTACTCAGTTTCAAGCTTTGGGCTGATTAGCCCAATAGCTGTACAAATTAAGCATGTTTTCATGATCTACCCGAGATTTTTTGTTGGGCTTTTTTGGTAGCATTCACACAAATTTTAGTGAGTATGCAACATGCAATTAGATATAAACGGCTTAACCCCAGAGCAGTTTCTTAAAGAATACTGGCAAAAGAAACCATTAGTGATCCGCCAAGGATTTAAAAACTTTCAAGATCTGTTGTCTCCAGATGAGATGGCGGGCCTTGCGTGCGATGAAATGGTGGAATCTCGCAGAGTGTATCAACAAGATGGCAACTGGCAGGCTGAGTTTGGGCCTTTTGAGTCTTATGAACACTTAGGTGAAACAGATTGGACTTTAATTGTTCAGGCGCTTAATAACTGGGTTCCAGCAGCTGAAGATTTACTAAAATGTTTCGACTTTATTCCACGTTGGCGTTTAGATGACGTTATGGTCAGTTATGCTGTTCCGGGTGGTGGAGTCGGTCCGCATATCGACCTATATGATGTATTTATCTGTCAAGGCTCGGGTCGTCGTAGATGGCGAGTAGGAGACATAGGGCCACATAAAGAGTTTGCGGCGCATCCGGCTTTGCTACACACCGAAGCATTTGAACCTATCATTGATGTTGAATTGCTACCTGGCGATATTCTTTATTTGCCACCGGGGTTTCCTCACGATGGTGTCACTTTAGAGCCTTCAATGAGTTTCTCAGTTGGTTACCGTACGGCTTCTGCAAAGGATATGGTGAGTGCACTTGCCGATCACCTCATTGATAAAGAGATGGGCGCACAGCAAATTCGCGATCCTGAGCGCAGCTTAAGCCAGCATTCTGGTTTGATAGATGAGCAAGACTTAGTCCGAATTAAGCAGCAGCTTATAGAAACCTTGGATGATACCTTGATCAGTGAGTTTAGTGGCCGTTATTTGACTCAATCTAAGTGCGAATTGGATTTACCTGAAGGCCCACTTGGTTTTGATGTTGAAGATATTAAGGCTATTATTGAAGAGCAACCCCTTAACCGCTTAGGCGGCCTGCGTTGTCTGTATTTTTCAGCAACCTTAGCGGCAGGTGTCATGTATCTCAATGGCGAGCAAATCCAGTTTAGTGTAGGCAAACCTGGACTAATTGAAACTCTTTGTAATAAGCCAATGTTAACGTTAGATGACATCTCAAACTGGCTGGAAGACAAAGAAGTTATGGAACTGCTGACTCAGTGGGTTAATGCCGGTTTTTGGTACTTTGATGACGTTGAATAACGGCTATTGAGTATTGCTTCTTGAATACAGCGGACGGAGCGAATATTCAGGCAGCAGAATGAATGACAATCAATAAAGCTCAGTAGTATTGGGTTACTGAGCTTTATTTTTAGGATAGACATTCAGCCTTTAAAATCGGTATTGCCACAGAGCACCAAAGGTATCAAAATCGTTTCCTACCTCAGTGATAACACCTGTATTGGCGTACAATTTAACACTGTGCTGCAAAGTAATAGGAAAAGAGTAAGTCACTCCAAAACGCGAATTACGTTGTTCATCTAACGATTCGATTTTATCTCTACTCGTCTCGCCACCAAAAAATAGGTTGCCATTGACCGAGAGCCAATGACCAGAATTGAAATTGTAGATAAGATGCCCTTGGAGTGTATATTGGGGCGCTTGTTCTAAAGTCACATTGCTAATATATTGATTATTATCACCGTATAGTCGAACGGAGGCGATCAAATCATAATACCAGTTACCAAGTTTATGCGACATTCCCACCCCAGGCCTCAATACCCAGCGATTACTGCCCGCATTTAATAACCTCGCAGGATCATAGCTTCCAATAGGCAAGCTAATTTGAACACTTGTGCCAATAACGATCCCTTGTTTCCAACTCGCAAAATCCTTAGCCTGTAATGCAGGAGCGCCATAAAAATTCCAAGTAAGTCGCATCGTAGGATCGCCATATCCACAACGATCGGCTGTTAATTGTTCATTATTATATGTTGCGCTGCCCTTATAACAGACTCGTGTCGTAGACATATCGAATTTTGCAGAGCTACCAGCCAAAGCAAAGCTATGGGCATAGCCAACTACCGCTGCATTAATGGTTAAGTTGGCGTCAGTTATTGGTGCCGATGGCGCAGGAGATAGCTCGCCTTGAGAATGCACCATGCCAGCGGCGATAAAGTTCATACCAATAGGAATATTGGTATAGCTGCGAGGCTCTAAATCTTGCGCTGCACAATAGGAGGTAAAGAGAGTGATTGTTAATATGAACCCTGTAAAGCGCCCACGCACGAAAGTGCAGCGCTGTGCGCTAGGCCTTAGATTATCAGTGTTATTGTGTTGATCCTTTACCAATCTTATTCCTTTAAATCGACTAGGCGAGGTGGATATATGACTCCAGGCGACTTCCTGTTTGCTCAGTTGATGACTATTGCTGCTTTTAGACTAAGTTAGCGAGTTTACAGGGATTATCAAGCGGCAATATAGAATAAAAATGAATTTAATCTCAGTTTTTGTTGTATGAGTTTGTTAATCTAAGTGTAGTCTGTGCTTTTTACTCAAGGTAACAAAACGTGTTATCAATTAATAAGTTAAATGTACGAATAATGGCAGCATTAGAAAGTGCCTATGCTAGTGCTATAGTTGCTGCAAATCGTGCCCATGAAACAGCAACGGGCAGTGAAAGTGTTGCAGAGAATAAATATGATACATTTGGCTTAGAGGCTTCATACCTTGCTCACGGGCAATCAATGCGTGCGGCGCAGTGCAAAGCGGATTTAGAAGCATTTAAGCACCTTTTCGCCAGTATTACTGGTTTTGATATGCCAGATGATATTGTCAGCAGTGGGCTAGCTAATGAAGTGCGCTCTAAACTGGATTGCAATAAACAACGGCAAGTTAGTCTAGGGCGAGTTGTTGTGTTAATTGATGACGATGACAAACGTCAATATTTGTTTGTAGGGCCAAGTGCTGGTGGCTTAAAGATAGAATTCGATGGCCTATTGGTGATGATAGTGACGCCAGCATCCCCCTTAGGCGCTGCTATGATGAATAAACCGCAGGGCGAAGAGTTTAGTTTGACTCTTGGTGAAACTAAACGTTATTTTGAAATCGTCAGTGTAATGTGACTATTGGTGTGGTCTGACTGAGCTTTTTCCTTGAATATATGATTAAATTCAATATTTAAGTTGGTTTAATATTTAGGTGACTTGAATGTTTTGGTTACTTTAGCATTGGCGTAACTTGAGTACAGGCGTAAGCGTGTAATCAACATTTCTATTAAAATGCTCTAGTCACCATATACAAAATAACTTTTAGAAACAGGAACAACCATGACAAGACCGAGTTCAAATATGGCCTTATCACTGCTTTTGATAGTATGCGCGGGGCTTACGGGCTGCAATACTGCAAATCACGGCTCGTTTGTGACAAAAACCTATCAGGACAAAAAATTAACTGACACCTTGGTCAATCTTGGACCCGTATTAGGGCAAAGTTGCCAAACTCAATTTTTATACCTATTGCCTTTGGGTGACAGCGTTTCATCTCCCGATGCGATTGCAGCTGCAAAGAGTGCTATTAAAGGCACTGCTATTTTAACGGATGTCACGATAGACGATACGTTATCAATTGGTTTCGGTTATTCCGAGCAGTGTATTAATGTTCAGGGGATAGCATACGGAACTATCGTTGGTTCTTAAAAATGACGCTGACATTAAATGAAGCTGACATTGAAATAGGCTTATAAACTCGATAAAAGTATTGTTGCCAACAGCTGACAAATATAATTAACAGCTGTTGGCAAGGTTAACTTACTCAAGGGTAGATAGTGTCAAAGTTATATCAATCCTCTTCGAGGCAAAGTGACTTTCCAGCCTCATAACAGCTCGGTTGCCTTGGGCAAACTGCGCCTCTTGCACAAATTAGGCGTGCATCGTTTTCGATACCTCGCTCAATCCAGTTAATGTTCAAAATTTTTGCAACACTCATTAGATCTTTCTTAATATTAACAGGCATCTCTACCGACCCACCATTTGCTGCGCAAGACTGTTTTAAATCCGCCGCAATCGAAGCAGCATCGCCACCCTGAGCATCAATTGCAGGGTTGAGATCGATTCCTGCACACAACACGTGATTATTGCCCGCCATATCTTCTACTTTTATAGATTCACAGCAGTAAATTCTTGGCTCATCAGCGACGTCGAGAATTGAAATTTGCGCAGATGTGCCTACTTTTGGCTCATTGATCATTCTAAACACTGCCCAATGTTGGCAGGGATCTTCAACTAACCTCATATTGCCCCAAGGCAGCGGGATCCCATTGCCTCGATAAACCGCTTTTAACTTACCCGGTGCATAAGCATCGAAATAGTGCCAGTGGGGGTAGGGTGATACAACGGTCATTCTTCGCATGGCTACTGAAGCCGAAACACCCATAAGTTTGTTTACGTTGATCTCATAACCATGGCGATCAAGCAACTGCCTAAAGGGGACTTTGGGGCAAAGCAATGCACCGGCAAAGAAACTCGACTCGAAATCACGCCATGCATGTAATATATCTTGTGCATTAAGCGTGGATGAAGCTGGTGTAGGCTGCTCACCATGTGATGCTGTATGGCGTCTACCTGCAGTTAAGACACACTTTAAGCCATCTTTATTGTGTAATACGCAATGGCCTATATGCACGGCAAGGTCATACTTAAGCCGTGTTGGAAATGACTTAAGCATTTTATTTAAATGGATTGTAGAAGGCGGCTCGAAAAAAGAGGTGACGACGTGAGCCGTACTGACGCCCATTTCATCGACAACCTCTTGGGGTGTTCTATCCACCCATTTAAGCTTTAATCCTAGTGATTTAGCGATATCTTTTAAATCATCTAAGGCCAGTGGTAGGCGCTTGTGGCCAACCTCTTCCGCTGCTCGTTCTAAATCTGGAAAGTGATTTTGATGGTGCTCTTGATGAGCTCGGATCAAAAGGTGGGCAAATTCTCTGCCAGTGGTGCCGGTTTGCGATAACATTTCAGGGATCGCAATTTGTAAAATATCATTAGAAAAAAGGAAACTTGGCTCTAATGCCATGCCACTAATTCCACCTCTACGTCCCTTATCTGGTGTAATCGCATCATCTTCAGGGACATCATCGAGAAACCAATCGACCTCTTTTTGAAACACTGCAGCGATGACGGCAAGCATGCCTGAACTTGGGACTCTTTTTCCTCGCTCAATCATAGATAAATATGACACAGACGGTGCAGAATCTGGGTCGACACGAACACAACGAGCGGAAAGATCTTCCATGGTGAGATGGTTTCGCTTCCTTAAGTTTCTTATCTTTGTACCCAAAAAATGTGACTTTCTGATCAAGCTTTGATTGTTTTTCATCTTGTAAAATTCACAGTGTAAAATTTTTATTGTGAAATTGTAATGAAAATTGCACTAGACTACAAATCAAGCAATCGAAAAACGTATTATTTTTGATTACGACTGAAACGGATAACGACCCACGATTAACACGTAAGAGGATAGGGCCATGGATATATCAACAATTAATAGTACTCAAGTAAATCAGAATAACAATTTTATTGGTGCCGATCTTGTTGATGTGAATGTCGTCGAACTGGCGTCTAGCGATACAACGGCCCCCTGTGCAAAAGCATTTTTAGATGCAAAATTCCCTTTAGCGAAAGGCTCCCATAAAAATGCATGTAGTTATGTAATCTACTATCAGCAACTGCTCGTTTTTATGGCGGATGGAAGCCAAACGGGTTTACGCCAACCAAAGCAGTTTGTTGCGTTAAATGGTCACAAAAGTGAGCCAACGGCTATCTTGTTACAAGATAATGGCACTCATGTTGAGCTGAGTTTTGATAGAAAAAATGAGACAGCCAGCCAAGATTTAGCCAACATTAAAGATATCCAGCTTGAAGGTCACGATTATTGGATAAGCTTAATTAATATTGAAAATACTGCAACAACATCTGTTACACGAAAGCTTGTACGCGAATTCACGGCAAAAGATGGCAGCGATTATCAAGTAAAAAGCTAACTTGTGCAGATAGTTTCAAAGAGATAAGTTTATTTAGCCGCTGCCTTGTGTAGCGGCTTCTATCTGTTATAGGTGTAGTAGATTGTTTAAAAATGTGTGAGTTATCCCTCTGCTTATTTTAAATTCATGCTTTTCGAAGGGCTTAGCTTGCGTATTGGCTACTTTGCTCCTATGATCGCAGCGTTTTCTTTTCAGGGTAACTTTTTTAATGTTGAAATCTCCGCTTTCTCCTAGCTCAAATGAACTTGTGATCAGTATTCTCGATCTGGTTTTATCTGACGGTAAACCGTTAGACCGCGCCTATTCTCAGCATTTTTCGGGTCTAAAACTAGAGCCAACTGAACAAGGTCGTATTACCTTTGTCGTTGGAGATATTCTGAGAAGACTGAACCTATACTGCTATCTTTCTGATGTAAAACCAGAAGAGATGGCACGCTTGGGCACTCGCTTATTAAACGTATGGCACCTATTTAATGAATTACCTTTGCCGAAAATGCAGTATGCATTACAGGTAGATGCGAGTGAGCTGGCTTCACGTATTGAGTCTGCCAAGCAGCAACCAGTGTTATGGGATGGTTGCCCTGACTGGCTAAATGAGATGGGCCAGAAGCAGATGGGAGAGGCCTGGGCAGCAGAAAGAGCCGCGCTAAATAAACCTGCAAAGCGTTTTATACGTACTAATACTTTAAAATGTACGCGCGAAGAGCTCGCCAATTCATTGCGTAAAGAAGGTGTACAAACGGTTAATGTTGAGGGGGTTGATACCGCTTTAGAGGTGACGTCTGATTCTGCACTGTTTAGAACCGAAACGTTTAAAAAAGGTTGGTTTGAGCAGCAAGATGCGGGTTCACAGCTAGTTGCGTTAGCACTTGATGCAAAACCTGGTATGCGAGTTGTTGATGCTTGCGCAGGCGCTGGTGGTAAGACATTATCTATATCTGCACAGATGCAAGGTAAGGGACGATTACTGGCCATGGACGTAGAACAGTGGAAACTCGATAACCTAAAGCAACGTGCACGCAGGGCTGGTGCTCATAACGTTGAAACTCGAATTATTGCCAGTAGTAAAACCATTAAACGCTTAAAGCTGACCGCAGATAGAGTGTTATTAGATGTGCCATGTTCTGGTCTGGGGGTTTTGAAGCGTAATCCCGATGCAAAGTGGCGTGATACCCCAGAGCGTTTACCGGTACTTGTAGAACTTCAAAAGCATATTCTACAAAGTTATAGCCGTATGGTAAAAGTGGGTGGCATGTTAGTTTATGCGACCTGTTCTATTATGCCTGAGGAAAATCGCGATCAAGTGGATGCCTTTCTTGCCGAAAATAAGCATTTTAGATTCATCGAAGATGAGACTATTAGTCCGGCTAAAACCGGTTTTGACGGTTTCTATTTAGCAAAGCTTGAGCGTATTGCAGAGGCTTAATGATCAGCCGGGTACAGTAATACAAAAAAGAGCACTTACGTGCTCTTTTTTGTGGAGTGATGTTTTAGCAACGCCAACGTTCATTTATCGAATGGATAACGCTTGTATGCAAAATGCTTAAGTTAGCCGTCTTAATACATTAACAATCTAGCTGGTTACTTGTTTTGTCATCCATATGGTTTTAGACAGCTTATTCACCATTTAGCGTAATAAGGATTCGTCTACTTCCCCCATTATCTCGATGTTCGCCTAAATATACACCTTGCCAAGTACCCAAATTAAATCGACCATTTGTTACTGGAATCGTCACCGAAACCCCTAAAAGGCTAGCTTTAAGGTGGGCTGGCATATCGTCATCCCCTTCATAAGTATGAGTGTAATAAGGCGCATTTTCTGGAGCTAATCGATTGATATATGATTCGAAATCCAATCTTACACTAGGATCTGCGTTTTCATTAAGAGTGAGAGATGCTGAGGTATGTTGAAGTAAAATATGTATAACTCCAATTTTGATGTGTGATAGCTCGGAAATTGATCGCTCTAACTCCTGAGTGATCAAATGAAAACCGCGAGGTCGAGCTTGTAGGTTGATTTGTTTTTGTAGCCACATAACGATAGTTCTTTGTAGACAGTTATGCCGTGTATTGTATACCTAGTTTGTTGCCGATGGCGTAGTGTTTTGAGTTTGTACCGCTTTAGCGAGTAAGACTGCAGACGCGAGTATTAGGTAATATAAAGGCTGAGCGTGATAAAAAGTACCATCAACAAGACCATGAATGGATAAGCTTACAATAACAATTAACGCGATAGTAGATTCGAGTTTAGAACCTGTCGTGTTAGTCCATAGCTGCTTCATTGCTGTTTTAAGTATCCTGTAATATAAGTAAGCTATCAGCGCTCCGCCAATGATCCCGTAGGTGATAAGCAGTTGTAATATTACGTTGTGAGGCTGTAATCCAAACATATGATCTGGATGAAACCTGTAACCCTCAGGACCTAATCCAAACCAAGGGGTTTCAGTTATTGCAATAATTGTTTGAGTCCAGATGGCAATTCTATTAGACGACAATTTATTCAAGCCTTCCTCAACATTATTGAGTTCTATAGAGGTAAAAAATCGACCTGGCCCATTCCAGTTAAAAATAGAAACCCAATCGGCCAGAAATATTGAGCAGATAATTAGTATGACTATAAAAATTAGATGCTTAAGCACTAATTGCCGTTGATACAGTAAGTAAGCGATATAAATTGAGAGGGTAGAAAAATAAGCAATAACTGAGCCTCTACCGCCTAACCAAATAAGCAGCGCTAGATTGACCATATAGACAATACTGATGGCTACTTTGATTGAGAGATTTCGCTGCTGAATCTGAAGTAGATAAACAGACAATATAGAGGTACTAGCACAGCAAAGATATCCTAGGTATCTGATATTGCAAGCGAAAGGAACTGATAAAGTGTTTTCATACAGTGTTGATGGAAAGCCTGTGATCTGCATGATTACAAAAATAGTGGCAATAAAGTAAATGGTACCTGCAATCGCATTAAAACAGCTTAATATACTGTAACGGTATTGAATTAGGCTATAGGTTAACGTTGCACAAAACAAAAGGTGAATGCCTGTAAATAATACTGAAAAACTCACAATGGTGTATTGAATGTCATTTGCTTTATTTGGAAAGTTAATGAATGTAGAGGCAAGCAAACTCATTAACAATAATGAGCCAATTACAGCGAATTTAGGTGCGATTGAAATTTGCTGATGTGAGCAGTGTTTTTGATATTGTGTAACACGTAAGAATAGATAAAGAACAATAAATATTAGCTCAAACTTTGCAACGGTAAAGGCCACAACAAAGGGAGCGGATCCACCGATTAATGTTATTGCGATTGTTATGGATATAAGTAGAGTTTTAAAGATGGTCACTATTGGAGGGCAAGATAAGAAGGGTACCGATCTGATAATACTCATATTATCTGCCGCTATAAAAGGAGTTTGCTTGATTGCACATCAAGTGTGGGTCAAAGCCTGGGTCTCCGGCATAATGCCGACAAAGTGCAGTTAACATCGGCATCCAGTCAAAATCACCATCATAAGTTTTTTCGGTATAAATTTTGTTTTTGGTAATATCAAGTAACACTAAGTCTTTGTAATTAGGGAGCATAGTTAACTGCCAGTTTTGAAAGTACACAGCACGCTGCTTCTTTTTAATTAACTCTTTGTAGTTAGCGAGCTTCATATAAGCTCTGCCATCTCCTCGAAGTTCGTAATGAGAACCGGTTTCAGACATAACCTCTTTTTTATCAATAAAGCTTTTGTTGATAGATTTTACCGGAAGTGATGACTCAACAAAAATGAATCTGTTATCTTGAATGTTTGTCTGCTCATCAGGTAATGGCAGGCCATCTAAATTAGCGAGTTGAGTAGAGGCGCCCCCCATTTCAGAGAGTATACTCGGAACGATATCGACTAATGAATAAGTTCCCTCTAAAGCATTGGGTGTAGTTACCACCTTGTCATTTTTGAACTTCATCTTAGCCATTAATATGTGAGATTGTTGTTGATCTAAGATGTTTGTACCGTGCCCCCAGGACTTAGTATTTGGGATAGAAGATTTAGACATCTGAATGGGGGAATGTTGTGCTTGATTAAAGCTCTCCCCATGATCAGAGATAATGTAGACAACAGCGTTTTTTAACCGGCCTGTAGTCTTAAGCTTGGTAAACATATCATGGAGTTGGTTATCCATATTTTTAAGCATTTGTTTATACATGTAATGATTATAATTGCCATCCCAATGCTCATTGGGTTCAGAAATAAAGTTTTTAGAAGTATATGGCCAATGAAGCTGACAGTAATGCAACGCTAAAAAATTCGGTTTGCTAGTAGATAAACCTCTGATAACGCTATTGTTGAATGAGGTAGGGGAGTAAGCTTTACCGTAAGCTCGATTGTTATAAAGGTAGGGGAGCAAAAAAGATCCATACGGGTGCTGTAAAAGAATATTCAAAAATGGTAAATCGCCAAAACCACTGATAATGGCATCAGCCACACCGATTTTTGGACCAACTACGGTATCAAAACCATAACCATAATCGATTTGATTAAATCGGCGCTCATCAATAGCATAAGAAGTATGATACCCCTCTGATTTAAAGTGCTCAATGACTGGAAGGTGCTTATCGACGACCTCAGGTGGTGCTAGATTAAACCTTACGCCATTATTAATTGGGTATTTTCCTGTTAATAAGCTCATCCATGCTACGTAAGTGCGTCCCTGGGGCGTGTAAGCATTTTTATAAACGATACTGTTTTCTAGTTGGTTATTTAAAAAGGGAGAAAGGTTTTTATCGCCGCCAAAAATGGCCAAATGGTCTGGCCTTAAACCATCGACCCCTACAATTATAATGTTAGGGCTAGACTGAAGAGTTTGATGTTTATCTGATGAGATCAGGAGTGGCGCTATGAAAAACAATATTAACAATGTTGACGTTGTCAGCACTGTTATCTTAGTGCAAAGGCTTAACCAACCTCTGAAAAATAAAAATAACAATGTGATCGCCATAGTCAACAACATTATCGGCTGGGATAAAAAGCTACTCCTTAAGTATGATGTTAAAGAGGTTGGGTAGAGATAGGAGCAAACGGCTACAACGAACGTAATGTTAGCGGTAACGATAATTAACCAATACAAATCTTTCTGAGTCGTACTTTTTAGTTTTAGAACGGGAGAAATGGTTGATATGACGATAAAAACAGACCAAATAATTAAAGTTATCAATAATACTAAAATAAAATAAATTAAATCAAAGAGTAAGCCGCTACTAGATAGAAAGTTATTATCTATGTTACTCATTGTGCTTGCCAGTGAAAGAACAGAGTAATGTTGAATTGACGCTTTAAAGTTAAAAGTTAATATTACAAAAAGTAGTAAGGTCGCAAAGGTCCTCAACAAGACACGTAGACTATAAGGGGGGGGATTCAACTTTTTATTAGTCATTATTAGTCGGGATGTCCTCTATGACTTTACGTGTATGTATAGGATACTTTCCTTTTAACCCCATAAGGTCTTGCTCTTGAGACGCGGGCCAGTCACCCAAAATCAAATATCGTTCTACCAAAGTAGACCCTGAAGGGTTATCAGATTTTATCGCTGCGGCTATTTCATAGCTTTGCCACATAGCAGAAGTATTTACTAGTATTAGTACACCAAGCACAATACTTAATGCAAACGATGTGAAATCGTAGTTGAGAATACCAAGTTTCAATTGAATATCTCTCTTTAATTAATAATGATTCAATTATCGTGACTTTAGCTATGCCACACATTATTAAAGTATAGAAGAGTTTTTAAGTGAAGTAGAAAATTAAGAAGAAAAATTTTGTGCTCTGCACACGTAAACGAAGCTTTTTGGCTAAGTCATAAAATTATTCGTTTATTTATTTGTAAATCATACTGTTTATGTACTAAAACTATTAGATATTCGCATGGATGTTGATAAACAAAATAAAGTTGCAGTAGCCTTTATTTGTCAGTTATGGACGAGATTTTCAATAATACTTATGAAAATGGACATTTAATTGGCCACTAAATCAGTCACTAAATATGTTTTTTTCGCCATAAACCTGTCTATATGGCTTGCGATCACGCCTGCTGTGGTTGCAAGCACAGAAAGTGATGAAGGGCGTCTATTAGAGCTAAAAGCATTGGCTGCAGATATGGGAGTGGCTAAGAGTTCACTTGTACGAAAAAATTATGAAGAAACTCTAGCATTACTCAATAGTGAAATTTTTCATGATGCTGAGGATGTTAATTTTGACGCCTCACTTTATCAGCAAGCTATAAACAGCAAAGAGATCAACAATGTTAGGCTCAAAATCAATGAGTACAGTGATTATGCTCGCTATCAATGGCCTAAGATTAATTTTATAGAACTTAAGCTAGGTTACAGACACCAAGAGGTGGCTAAATTACGCTGGGTTCTTGCTCAATTAGGTGATATTAAGCCTTACTCATTAACGGCATATCGAGAGCGTATTGTTGATCCATCTCTCGAGCTCGGCATAAAACGATTTCAACGTCGACATGGCTGTGAGGCCACTGGGAAGTTAGATAAGCGGACATTAGATTACTTAAATACAGTGCCAACAGCCAGAGTTGAACAGTTGCAGATGACATTAAAAAACTTAATCGTTACAACAACTAGTGCTCACGAGTATGTAGAAGTCAACCTTGCTGAGTTTATGCTACGAGTCAAAAAAGGAGGAGTTGAACAATTATCCATGCCGGTTATTGTTGGTAGCTTATCAAACAGTACCCCTTTACTTAGGACTTATGTTAGCAGAATAACCATTAATCCTGATTGGACTCCACCATATAGCATCATTGCTAATGAACTTAGCGCGACAGTCTCTAAATCGCCGGATTACATTAAAAATAATGGTTTTGTCTTTAAGAACCGAAACGGTGAAATCGCTGATGTGGACTTGGACAATATAGATATAAAATCATTTAGGGAAAACCTAAAGAGATACAAGTTAGTTCAATTGCCAGGTCATAGAAATGCACTTGGCAAGTACCGTTTCTCCATCCCTAATAAACACTCAATATATTTACATGATACTCCAAATAAAGTCTTATTTAATAGACAGAATAGAGCGCTAAGTCATGGATGTATAAGATTGTCAGAATCAGCCGTTTTTGCAAAGTACTTGATAGATAGCGAAACTGATGTAGTGAAAAATAAATTTTATAAATCAATTAACCGAAAAAGTACCTCGTATTTTAGATTGAATCAAAAAATCCCCATATATATTGTGTCTAACTCTGTTTGGGTAGACAAAGAAGGTCTGTTGCAAATTAGAGATAACTTTTAGTAGTTACACATTTGAAGGTTGATTGAATTGAGGTGTTGAATATGGATAGCTTATGTTATGACAATAAGACATTAGTAAAATTGATTAGAAAAGAAAAAAACGCCAGGATGAAGCTTAAGTTATTGGCTGTACTACACTTTCAAGACGGCAAATCAAGGTATAAAATTGCTGATTACCTTAAAGTTAGTCGAACGAGCGTTAATCGTTGGATTACTAATTATCTTTCATCTGGATTAGAAGGCTTAAAAGAAAAACCGCACTCAGGTAGACCCAGCATCTTGTCGAGTAAGCAACTCGAACAAGTTAAAAGCTATATCAACAACCAAGCTAAACGAGAAAGTAATGATAAAGTGACTGGCGGAGATGTTAAAAGGTTTATAGAAAAAAACTTCGGCATTAAGTATGAGATCTCAAGTATCTATAAAATGATGGAGCGCCTTTAATTTTATTTAATTTTATTTCCAACCAAAAATGTCAATTCAATTTATGTCCCGTTAAGTCAATAAAAACGTAAACAAAAAACAAACAGTAACCTGATGCACATCTCTTCTATATCTCATTTGTTAATGATACCCGCTATCCTAGTCTCACTGACTACTTATATTTTATAAATATCCAATAGTGAATATTTAGAGTTAATGCTTCACTATTTATAATACAGTGTGTTACATGACTAGGTAACATTTACAGTCGATATAATTGGAAAAATTTTATGGTCTGTTTTCACATTGTGGCTACTTTTTTTTAAGAAGTTATTAGCTCTGTAGCTTTGTGGTATCAACTGAAATATGACTCATTTTGAGAGTTAGCAACCCACATTACAGATGTTTAAACTCAAGATTTGGTTTTTGTTGAAGTATTATGCTGAGAATCGCGATTAAAATGATACTCATTATCGCAACCCGCTCTCTCGCTTCTATGACAATACTGGCTGATTTCGCCGCTGATAGATTTTAACTAGATCAGTAAATTATTCAAGGTAGAGGTAAGGTGATCCCTTTGCTACTTTTATAAGTAGCGTTACGCGGGGAGTAAATCAGACTTGCTACCGTAACGATAAATAATTACCCATTCAGCTAATGACTTTTTTGGTTATGGATTGCGGTAATGAAAACTTTATGGTGGAGATTATTATGGATGTTAAAAGTTTACTAAAAGATTTCATTGAAGATGAAAGCGGTCTAACTGCCGTTGAATACGCTATTGCAGGCGGATTAGTTGTTGGTGGGATGATCGCTGCATTCAGTGAGTTGGGCGATAATGCAACAAGTAGGATTGAATGTTTGGCATCTGCAGTTAATGGTGATAGTACCAACTGTTAGGTTAAGTGCTATTGATAAAGGTTACTTAAGTGTTTCAATAGTAATCTTTATCAAGTTTCAAGAGGTACCTATGAACAATCATCAACTTTTTTTTCAGGTAATGGCTTCCGGTATTTTCTTTTTAACCGCTATAGTAATTGATTTAACGAAACAAAAAATACCAAACTGGCTTTGTATTATTACGATTTTCTGTGGTTTTGTAATCAATAGTTATTTTGCTCATTTAAATGGTTTACTAATTTCTTTTCTTGGGTTCTCTTTAGCATTTATCGTGCTGTTCCCTACATTTATTCTAAAGGTCCTTGGTGCCGGTGATATTAAATTGATGATGGGTATTGGGGCTTTAATGGGGCCAACACTGTTAATGTGGAGTATTGTTTACGGCATTGTAGCTGGGGCATTAACGAGCCTATTACTTATTTTATGGAAAACTGGATTTAGTGGTTGTTATAAAACACTAAAAAGATACTGGGATTGTTTTTATTTAAGAACGTATTTTAAACCTGAAGCTGATGAAGCTGCAGGACAAAGAGTTCCTTACGCTCCGGCGTTAGCAATCGGTTGGTTATGGGCTTGTTCGGTTAACCCTGAAATTAGTCATCTCTATTCTACAGTTAGCCAATCCTTGATCTCATAGGAAGTTGGAAAACATGACTCCTACTAAAAATAATACTCAAGATACAAAAGTACTTTCTATAGATAGTTTAACTAATGCGTTTGCAAGCAATTTAGCACCTCGCCCGATCAATATAGAGCAAACAGGTTTAAGTGAATCACTACTCCTAGACTTAATGACAAAACACCTTTTATCGTCTGGTGTGTTAACTAAAGAGTTGCTCACTAAGTTGATGGGAGTGACCGGTGGCATCATTCAACAGCTACTTGATTCAGCAAAAACCTTAGCATGGGTTGAAAATAGACAAACTACAGCCGATGGACAGATGCGTTATGCATTAAGCTTAGGAGGTGAAACTCATGCAAAGCAAGCCCTATCTAGGAATGGATATGTTGGTCTAGCTCCTATTCCACTTAATCAATATTCACGTGTATGTAAGGCGCAATCAAGCCGAGCCAATCCAATTACTTTCGAAATGTTAGAGAAAGGCTTATCGGCACTAGTATTACCAAAAGATCTTCTGTTTAAAATTGGTCCGGCAATGAACTCGAGTCGTCCTGTTTTAATTTATGGACCTCCTGGCACAGGAAAAAGTTATCTCTGCCGACATTTAAATTTAACCTTAGGCGATTCAGTTCTTATTCCGTATGCATTAGCCATTGGTAATGAAGTCATTCAAGTTTTTGATCCTGAATTACATCATAAAGTTAAAAAGGAAGACATTAATACTTTAAAGCTGGCAGAAGGCAATGACCCCCGGTGGTTAAGGTGTGAAAGGCCATTGCGAATTACGGGGGGGGAGTTAACCGCGGAGATGCTTGAAGTGCAGTTTGATAGTCATAGTCGCACTTATATGGCTCCACTGCAATTAAAGGCGAATAACGGAATTTTATTATTAGATGATTTAGGTCGTCAAAAAATTAGTGCTAAACAGTTATTCAACCGCTGGATTATCCCAATGGAAGAGAGAAGAGATTTCTTGAGTCTGCAATCTGGTGAGCATTTTGAAATACCTTTTGAACTTATTCTTTTATTTTCTACTAACCTTGATCCCAAAGAGTTAGTTGATGAAGCTTTTTTAAGGCGTCTTGGCTATAAAATTCATTTTGATGCTTTGGACGAAGAGTTATATAGAAAGATATGGTTCCAGGTGTGTAACGATTTAAATTTAAGTTGTACTGAAGAAGTTTTTCAATACCTATTGATTGAATACCATAAGCGTTATAGCAAACCCTTGATCCCTTGCTATCCGCGTGACTTACTTGGAATTATGTCAGATCAAATAAGCTTTATGGAGTTTGAACCTGTAATCACTCCGTCTCTGGTTGATTCTGCTTGGTCTATATATTTTGTATAATATTTTTTGAGTTGAATTAGGAGCGACAAATGAATAATAAAACGGTCTTATTTGTCATTTTGTCTTTAGTGTTTGGGGTAACAGCTGTTTATCTGGCGCAAAACTGGCTTAAAACAAACACAAAAAATGAAACGTTAGGGACAACATCAAATGTCATCACTATGGTTACAGAGGTTCCTTTAGGCACCATTATAGAAAGAAAACACCTTGCATTAACCCCTGTGCCTGAAAACTTAGTACCAAAAGGTGCAATCTTGGAGATTGCTGAGGCTGAAGGTCAAGTTGTTAAGCATCGGTTATATCAAGGGGAAGTATTACGTAAAGAGCGCATAACCCCTAAAGGAGAAGGGAGTACCTTAGCCAGTTTGATTACTCCTTCAATGCGTGCAGTGACCATACGTGTAAATGATGTTGTTGGTGTGGCAGGTTTTCTTCTTCCAGGTAACAGAGTCGACATCATCAACATCATCACAAGTGGTGGTCTAAGAACCGACATTGTCCTTTCAAATGTTAAGATTTTAGCGATTGATCAACGTGCTTCTAATGATGAAAACAAGCCCGTATTAGTCCGAGCTGTAACGCTAGAGCTCAGCCTAGAGCAAGCAGAAACATTAATGATAGCAAGAAGTCGTGGCTCTCTGCAGTTAGCCCTACGAAATCCAAATGATACAGCTGTAATTGAGCTTGCAGATATAGAAGCAGAGCAAAGTAACACTTCAGAATTATCGTTAGATAATAGTGCTCCACCAGTGAACGTTGCTCAGGTCACCACTGAAAAAAGTAATGATAAAGAAAAAGTACTATTGCTTAAAGGGATGAATGAACAAGAGATTAAAATTGAAAATTAATATTAGTTAACAACAAACATAAGATTCATGTTTTAAGGAGATTAACATGTCATTTATTCGCCATTGCAAAATTGTTTGTTTGTTAGCAATGTTGTTTGCCTCATTTGTTAATGCTGGAGGGCCTACGGCAGGAATAAGAAATGATGTTCAAGTTATACCCATTTTTAAGTCACGGGTATTGATGTTAAGCGGTCCTGTACACCGAGTTTCTGTAGGTAATCCGAGTATTGCTGATATCAAATTACTACCAAATAATGAACTTTATATATTAGGTAAGCAGTTAGGCAGTACTAATATTATGATTTGGGATAAAAATGAGCAGTTATCAAGGATCATGGATATAGAAGTCACACATGATTTAAATGGCTTAAAGACCCGTTTGCATCAGTTTTTACCGACTGAAGAATTAGGCGTACAGACTTCACAAGGACAACTTTTACTCAGTGGACAAGCTTCTAATCTACAAAAAATGAATACTGCAGTAGAACTTGCTCAAGGATATGCTGAAGCTGCTGCTGGAGGGCGAGCACCTAGCAAAGTACTGAATATGATGACGGTAGGTGGAGATCATCAAGTAATGCTAGAGGTGGTTGTTGCCGAGGTACAAAGAAATGTAGCAAGGCAGTTTGATTCTAAGTTTTTAATTTTTAATCAGGGGTCAAATCTATCTGGTGGTATTGTCGGTGGTGGCGGTTTTGATCCTGGCAGTATCGGTGGCGTGAGTGGTAAAGGTATTTTTGCGCAATACATTAATGGCGATTTACTAATGAATTTTGCACTCGATGTCGCTAAACAAAATGGCTTAGCAAAAGTGTTAGCTGAGCCCAATGTTACTGCAATGAGTGGCCAAGCTGCAGAGTTTTTGTCTGGCGGAGAGTTCCCCATTCCTGTGCCTGGTGAAAATGGTAACACTACCATTGAGTACCGTGACTATGGTGTTGGGGTAAAATTTGTACCCACAGTCTTAGATTCAGGGCAAATCAATCTCAATCTTAATGTAGTTGTAAGTGAAGTCAGTACGGCGAACGGTTTTTCAATTTCTGGTAATACCTCAACATCATTGGTTGTTCCCTCACTGGTTAAGCGCAGTACCGCCACTACGGTTGAGTTGGCGGACGGTCAAACAATTGCGATTAGCGGACTGATCAGTGACACACTTAGAGAGAACATAGACAAACTTCCGGGAATAGGCGATGTCCCTGTACTAGGGCAATTGTTTACGAGTAAGAGTTTTCAAAGTGGTCAAAGTGAGTTAGTCATTTTAGTCACCCCTAGACTTGTTAGAGCGTTTAACCGTAAAGATATTTCCTTACCCACTGATGGGTTTGTATTACCGTCAGATGTCGAATTCTACTTGTTAGGCAAGCTTTCACATAAAGAGAAAAGTGCAGATGCCAATGAGACCCTTTATGAGCCTGCTACATCAGATGCAAAGCTAGATGACACCGGTACTCAGCAAAAGTACGGTCATTCACTTTGATATGAGGAGAACTCCTAATGAAATTTTTGAACAATAATGGTTATTTTGTTGTAATTTCTTTTGTACTTATCAACATCAATGGTTGTACAAAAATCAATGACTTCCCTATGGGAGAGAGCCATTACCAGATAAAGCAGGTACAAATACTCGATCCAGAAGCAGCAGAAAGAAATGACGGTATTATACTTACTCTTGACGGTAACTACGGACGTAAGGTGATGCAATCCTACCGAGCTAGTTCTGTTTCGCCACAAACCGCTAAGAGTATAGGCTCTGTTACTGGTGGTAGTTCGAATTAATTAGAGGCTACAGTTATGGCTGGCAAGAGTTCTAATTTATTTTCATCTCAACTATTCTGTAAAAAACAGTCTGGCGCAATAATTGTCATGTTCACCATTGGGTTATTTGCAATTGTTGCTGTTGCGGCATTAGCAATTGATAGTAGTCATATGTTGCTCAATAAAGGGCGGCTTCAAAATGCAGTTGACTCAGCAGCGTTAAGTGCTGCAAAAAAACTCCAGGACGGCGGTACTCTTACTGAAGCAAGACAAACAGTCGTTGCTATATTAGCCCAGAACTTTAACCATAGTGAAAACAACGAAATACAGGATGTTGTCACACTTTCGACCCCTGATTATGGTGCCACGCAAGTGACAGAACATGTCAGTATTGAGTTTTCTGAAACCCCAGATCCTTTTGTCCCAGGCGCTGATGAAACTTATGAGTTTGTGAGGGTCAGTGTAGAAGATGTCGCATTAGATAACTTTTTGGCTCAAATCTTTAATTTCGATAAAAAAGTCAGAGCGTCAGCTGTAGCAGGTAGAAGCACTGACATTGAGTGCTTGAATAAAGTCGTACCATTACTTGTTTGTGGTGATATGTCTAAGCCGACCGATTATGGGATGACCCACGGTGGGCTTCATGTCATGAAAATAGGATCCAAACAAAAGCCTACCGATCCTGATATTACCCTGGGTCCAGGTAATTTCCAGCTATTAGATTTAGGTGGCCCTGGTGGTAAAGGGATTGAACAGGGGTTAGCTGGTGAGTATTCACCTGGTGCATGTGTAGGTGTCGGTCAAACTGTACCAACGCAACCTGGCAATAAAGTCGGCCCTGTAGCGAGTGGCTTAAATACCAGATTTGGAGAGTGGCCAAATGGGAATAAGTTGAACTCAACAGATCACCCAAGAGATCTAAATACCTGTGAAGGTGATAAATTATTAGTTGACGGAAACGCAAGTATTACCAATCCTACGGCGCAGTATTACAGTTATGCAGCATATTACGGGCAAGACGCGAGTGAAAACCCTGTATCTCACGATAAGTATTGTAAAACAGGTAATATATTAGACCCTTCTACTACGACTAAGGCTGATAGAAGAAAACTACCTGTGGTTATTGGAGATTGCACTGGTAAGGTAAATGGTAAAAATGTCGTCACAGTTAAGTCAATTGGGTGTTTTTTTCTAACTCAAAAAGTTGAACATACTGGTAATACCTCAATCATCATCGGTGAGTATATTTCTGAGTGTGGCTCATCAGGTAATGCCTCATTAGACCCTGATTTTAATAGTGATAACTTTACTATTGTCTTGTACCGTGACCCAGATAGTCCTGACTCATAGGGGGCATTATGTTTTATAAAAAGCAGCAGGGTATAGCCGTTATTGAGTTTACCTTGGTTCTCCCCATATTAGTGTTGATTATTTTTGTCACGGTAGAGATTGGACGGCTATTATTTCAATACAGTGAGTTAACTCGAATGGCTAGAAGCGCTGGTCGTTTTATATCCAATACCGCAATTGTTAATACTACTGGTAATTTGCCTGATGTATTATCCGATGTAAATTGTGACTTTTGCATTACAAAAATGAAGCGAGTGCTGTTAAGTGGCGATACGATAAATACATCATCTAACCTTGACGGACTTTCTGCCACTGACATTACTGTTACTGAGTACCCTGCAGATAGTGGAATCTTAGTCGTAAATGTTAGCTATGATTGGACACCGCTTTTTGCAGAGAAACTGAATACACTCTCTTTTGGTAATGATATTGATCTCAGCTTTAATTTAAACGCAAGTTATGCGGTTACTGCTTTATGAAAAAACAAGCAATGAAAAAACAACGTGGTGTTTATGTTATCGAGTTTACTCTCGTCGCGGCTGTTTTTTTTGTGTTGCTGTTTGCGGCTATTGAGTTTGGCAGATTATTGTTTACCTATAATGTGCTTCATGAAGCATCTAGAAGGGCTGCGAGACTCGCAAGCGTATGTCAGGTTAGTAGTGATATAAACTCTATTTCTCTTTTTAATGATGCCGCTATTCTCCCAAATTTGAGCGCAAGCAATTTAACCATAAGTTATTTAGCCTACGACGGTACTGTTGCAACTGGCATTGATATCGATCTTGTAAGGGCTGAAATTAATAACTACCAGCACCAGTTTTTAGTACCTGGACTATATCGGACAATTAACTCCCCGACTTTTTCTACCACATTACCTCGTGAAAGCCTTGGTGTATTTAAAGGAGGAACAACAGATTGTAGTTTATAAGAAAAATATAAAAACAATGTAGGAATATTGTCTATAGTCAATATAGCGATAAAAAATTTAAGGGAGGTAAGGTGCAAAATGGATAAGTCGCTTGAGCTATGTGTCTCTAATAATAACCAAGAGCAACAAAAACCAATGCATATAAGTTTACCTTTTCCTATTGAGGCGATTGTTGTCAGTAATGGAGTTCAATCTCTAGATTGGCTAAAACAAAGCTTGTTATATATTGATAACTTGAAAGCCAAAGCATCTTGTTATTTGGAACCCTATTTAGCACAAGAACAAAACCAGTTTAATTTAGTGATTTTGTTGTTGCCTAATGACGAGGCTGAGGCGCAAACGGCATTAGCTTATGCATCAAATTTTGACTGTGATATCGTTTTAATCGGTGTAAATACTCCTCAAAATATTTTACGCCTTGCTTTTCAATACGAAGTCACTGACTTTGTGCCATACGGTGTTCCTAGTGACGAACTTCTTACATCAATAACAAAAATATCTAACCGTTTGGTTGAACAGGCAGACTTAGCGCCTGTTATCGCAGTGCTTAATGGTAAGTCGGGCTCTGGTGCAAGTTTTATATGTGCAAGTTTGGCTGATATTGTCGCGCAAAAAAGTGGCAGTGATGTTGCCATGTTGGACTTAGATCTTCATCAAGGCACGCTGTCCCATATGCTAGGGCGCGACTCAAAATATTCGGTTTGTGATGTTTTAAGCTCAATTCAGGAACTTGATGAAGTCGCTTTGAAAAGTACCATGACTAAGAAGGGGAATTTAAGCTTACTTGCTGCTAAGCCATTTGAGCTTTTAATGTTAGAGAAAAAAGTCGACTTTACACAAATTAAAGGCCTTATCTGGAAGTATCGTCATTTTTATAAGCAAGTGATTTTAGATTTTTCAAGAGGACCGGAGGAATGGAACTATGAACTTCTTTCTGACGCGACTATTTTATTGATCACCCAGCAAAATATTATGCACCTTCAGCAAACGAAGGAGCTTGTTGCTCAATTGACGAAAGAGTTAGGGATTTCAATTGATAGCATTCATTTAGTGGTTAATCGCTACGATAAGCATTCTAGTATATCGCTTTCAGATATTAAAGAGGCGATCGGAGTTGAGAGCATTGCAACCATTGTTAATGATTATAAGTTATCAAGCGAATGTGTTGAGTTGGGAAAACCAATTACTGAATTGGCAAAAAAGCAAAAAATTGTACTCGATATAACATACTTAGCAGATAAGTTTTTACCTAGTAGCCAACAAGAAAATGACAACAAGAAAGGGTTTTGGAAACGGATATTAGGGGGGTAATATGGATATTAATCAGCACGATAGTAAGCTTTATGAATTTCAACCTTTAACGCTAGAAGAACAAAGTATTAAAGTTACGCTTTATGAGAAGTTATTGAGCGTAATGGATCTGTCCTTAATTGAAACCGTATCAAAAGAGCAAGCTCAACTTCAAATAAGTGAGATAAGTGATCAAATTTTAAGTGACCTTAACTTACCAATTAATTTATCGACTAGAAAGCGGATCATCAACCTTATCATTGATGAAGTTCTTGGTTTAGGCCCATTAGAAACACTGCTAGCAGACCCGTCTATTTCCGATATTCTGGTTAATTCTTTTGACCGAGTTTATGTTGAACGCCACGGTAAGCTTGAACCTGTCGATATTAAGTTTCACAGTAACGCACATCTTTTAAATATCATCGATAGAATTGTTTCAAGCGTAGGAAGACGGATTGATGAGTCTTCCCCTATGGTTGATGCAAGGCTTGCTGATGGCTCTCGTGTTAATGCCATTATTCCCCCTCTTGCATTAGATGGTCCCTCACTTTCAATCAGACGATTCTCTGTTGATAAACTAAATGCAAAGCAGCTTATTAATATTGGTTCGGTCACAGAGTCTATGATTGAGCTCCTCAAAGGGGGCGTGAAGGGAAAGCTAAATATATTAGTATCAGGTGGTACGGGTAGCGGTAAAACAACGTTACTTAATATGTTATCAGGTTTTATTCCTCGTGATGAACGCATTGTTACTATTGAGGATTCTGCAGAACTTCAACTTCAGCAACCCCATACAGTAAGGCTAGAAACTCGGCCGCAAAATATTGAGGGAAAAGGGGAAGTTTCGCAACGTGATTTGGTCAAAAATTGTTTACGTATGAGGCCAGATCGAATCGTTATTGGTGAGGTTCGAGGTGGTGAAGCATTAGATATGCTCACCGCTATGAACACAGGTCATGAAGGCTCGTTAACTACGCTCCATGCGAACAGCCCAAGGGATGCACTAGGAAGACTTGAATATATGGTATGTATGGCTGGATTTGACATGCCAGTAAGCAATATCCGTACACAAATTGCTTCAGCAATTGATCTAGTGGTTCAGCTAGAGCGACAAGAGGACGGACGAAGAAGGGTAACCAGTATTCAAGAAATTAATGGTATGGAAGGTGATATTATCACTATGTCTGAAATTTTTCGTTTTGCACGTAAAGGTATTGATGAAAAAGGCATGATTATTGGTGAGTTTGAAGCTACAGGTGTAATTCCAGGATTCCATACTAAATTAAAGCAGCACGGTATTGAGTTGCCATATCATCTTTTCAATTGTGGCGATCCATTCGCTGAATTTTAGGGAGCTGATTAATGTTTTCTAATCAAGTTATTTTTCTCGGGCTGGTTTTTGTAGCGGTGCTATTTTTGTCTCAAGCACTATTTTTGCCAGTATATAGTCCGCAAAGAGCCAATACCGCTCTGGTTCGCAAACGATTAAAAAAGCTATCGGAAGAATCAGGTGATATTACCTACGAGACTTCTCTTTTGCGTAAGAGTCGTTTAGGTAAGTTGGGGCCCATAGGTCGTTGGTTAGAAAGTTTTGAAGTAATTGAAAGCCTAAGTTACCGACTTGAGCTTGCTGACTATAAATTGATGGGTCATCAGTTTATTGGATTGGCATTATTTACAGCAAGCTTAGCTGCAGTGTGTTTGTGGGCTTATTTGGGGGAGTGGATCGCTGCCATATTTATGTTTGTGTTAGTTATTTTTCTGTTTAATTTCAAATTAAACAGAGATACCTCTAAACGAATGGATAAAATTGAAGAGAGCTTCCCAGATGCTTTAGATGTACTCAGAAGGGCGCTACAGGCGGGCTACTCATTTTCTGACGCTGTTAAATTAGTTACTGAAGAAATGGAGGGGCCATTGGCGAAAGAATTTAGCCTAATGTTCGCCAACATTAATTACAGTAAAGATACCAAAAGAGCCCTTTTAGCTTTTATTGAGCGAGTACCGAGTGTATCGGCCATGGCCTTTGCTAGTGCTGTTATGGTTCAAAAAGAAACCGGCGGTAATTTAGCCGAAAATATTAATAATTTAGCGAGAGTTATCCGCCTTCGTTTCACTTTTAGACGCAGAGTAAGAACTTTGTCCGCAGAAGGCCGACTATCAGCTTGGATCTTAATCTTACTTCCTTTCGTGTTGTTTGCGGTCATCTATCTTCAAACTCCAGGATATGTCGGTGAGTTAACGGGGACGGAAGAAGGTAATAAATTATTAATGTGGGGAGCCATCGGCATGTTTGTGGGTGGTATGTGGATCAGCAAACTTATAAGGATAGATATCTGATATGGACTTCCTAATTGGTTTATTTGAACAGTTTTTTGATGATCCCCAGCATGTTGAATGGGCTATTTATGCGGTCGCTGGTGTGGCTGGTGTCATGCTTGCTATTTCAATATCATATCTGATAAGTGGTGTATATTCACCGGTTAGAGCCAGACTGAAATCGTTAAATGAGGGGAACACAAAGAGCTCTATGGCCAAAGATGTTACAGGTACCTTAGAGCATGGCATTGGGGAAATGGCTAAAAAACCCTTTTTTAACTTTTCTAACCATGAAACCAGACGACTACTGATTCATGCGGGCTTTCACTCTGAAAATGCATTAGCGGTATTTAATGCTGCGCGCTTACTTCTTCTCCTGCTCGGTGCTGTAGTGTCTGTTGTGCTACTAAATATTTTCCCCGAAATAACAGGTATTTGGATCATATATATTTTCTGCCTATTTATTGGTGGGGCATTTATTTTACCATCAATGGTGTTACAAACACTTGCCAACAGACGAATGCGCAGATTACGGATTGGTTTTCCTGATGCGTTAGACCTGCTTGTGGTGTGTTGTGAGGCTGGCTTAGGCTTAATGGCGGCGATGCAGAGAGTGGCTAAGGAGTTGGCGATAAGTCATCCAAGCCTAGCGGGTGAATTAGATTTAGTTTGTAGCAAAGTCAGGGCAGGATTAACGGTTAAAGTTGCGCTTCAGGAGTTTACCGATAGAACAGGACTTGAAGATATTAAGGGGTTGAATTCTGCCATATCGCAGAGTATGCGCTTGGGTACAGGGATAGCGGAAACGTTACGGGTTTTTTCAGATGAATATCGTGATAAGCGATTACAAGCAGCAGAAGAGCAAGCTGCAAAACTTGCCGTTAAGATGATATTTCCCATGATGTGTTGTATTTGGCCTTCATTCTTTATCGTTGCAGTAGGACCTGCGGTATTAAAAGTGATGAAGGTTTGGGGACAAGCATTTTAACATGGCTGGTAAGTGACCGTTACTCAAAATTTTACAGTTAATAAGTCTTTGGGGGGGCTATTATGATTTTAAAACAATTATTAAACGTTAAGGCTAAAACGATGATAAGAACATTATTAGTAATTAGCGTATTAACAATTCTTCAGGCTTGCAGTTCGACTTCAGACACAGACCAACACGTGCCGATTAAGGCTCCTGATAGACAAGATTTATTGGATGCTGGGTCACTTTCATCCATTACTAATGATTTGACTGCGCCTCAAACGGAACAGGATGCGTTAAATAAAGCGCACTCAGAAGAACAGTCCGGAAACTTAGAGAAGGCTCTGTATGCCTATATTCAAGCATTGGATTTTAATGCTAAAAATCCTGAAACTTTCTATCAAATTGGTCGGATTCATACTATGAGGGGCAACCCGGATATTGCTTCTAAGGCTTATAATGAGGCTTTAGCTCTCGAACCTAATTTTATGATGGTTCATGCTGATTTAGGGGTTATAAGCATGGATAAACGTCAGTATAGAGAAGCGCGTCAACATTTAGAAAAAGCAATTGAGTTGGATCAAGAAAGGCTTTCTTCACTTGATATTAAGCGTAAAACAGTCGATTTTTGGGTGCCTAATAGAGAGTCTCCAGCTCGAGTATATAATGCCATCGCCATTTTAGAAGATGTTGAAAATAATCATCAACAAGCTCGGGCTTACTTTAAGCTAGTATTGGAGTTACAACCACATTCGCCGATCCTGATCACTAACCTCGGATACTCGTATTATTTGACGGGGGAGCTTGCTATGGCAGAAAAGTACTTACGTAAAGCGCTACAAGCAGACTCAAATTTTGATAGAGCCTGGACAAACCTGGGTTTAGTCTATGTTCGTAAGGGCCTACATAAGCGTGCACTTGCAACTTTCGAGCAAACCATGTCACCAGCAGATGCACTTAATGATTTGGGTTACTTTTTGATGTTAGAGGGGCAATATGAGAAAGCGATTGGACTATTCGAGCGTGCTATTGATACTTCACCTAGTTACTTCGAGCAGGCGCAGAAGAATTTAAGGCGCGCTAAAGCTGAGCTGTCCGATGAATTTCAACATGCTGGTAACTAGCTTTAGATAAATAGCTCGAGTTACTAACTTCAAATAGCCAATTTGAAATAACTATTTTGAAATAACTATTTTTAAACAAGGAACTTTAGATAATCGAAGTGCTAACCGAGATTTATTGTCAATTAATTCCCTTCGGTATAAGAGTAAGTAAAAAGCCCTAGACATCTGTCAGGGCTTTTTTCTTTATGGTTAAGTGGCCATTAATTTACTCAACGAGTTAATTTTAATTCGTTTTGCTCTAACTCTAATTGCATAAGCATCATATCCTCGCCGTCGAGCACTGTGGTATCTGCACTTTGGCAATGACTACAAATCACATTACGCAGTTTGTGCTCTGTTTTACTACCACATGTGGAACAGCTGATGACTAAAGGCTGTATATTTATCACAAGAGAAGCATCATGGCATATGCCTTCTAGCTTAAAGGTGTCAAATGCTGTTTTAAGTAGGGCAGGTTCAACCCCGCTTAAGATCCCGAGCTTTATCACAACTTGAGTCACTTTAGAGGCCTGATTAGCACTAGCATACTGCTCACACTGTTCAATTAACGCAGTAACGATTGAATACTCATGCACTAGCAGATCCTCGGAAGCAGTTCACCCTGAGGTAAGTCAAGATAACGGCTGCTGCCCCAAGGTGTATTGAGCACTACTTTTCCTAATCTTTGTTCTGTTACTTGCCCAATCACCGCCGCTTGTTCACAGTGACAAAAGCGTTTCATTATCTCCAACGTGGCATCAGCACTCTCTTTTGGTACTGCGAGAATAAAGGTGCCTTCATTAGCGAGATCAAATGGCTCAAAGCCGTAAAGTTCACAAAGACCTTTGACCTCGTCGCTTACTGGAATCGCTTCTTCAACTACATTGATGCCAACATTCGATGCGCTAGCCCATTCATTTAGTACAGCAGAAAGGCCGCCTCTGGTTGCGTCTCGCATCGCATGTATTTCGATATTTGCGGCAATGAGTTGCTCAACTATCGGCCAAAGCGTTGCACAATCACTGGTTAATGCAGACTCAAGTGACAAACCTTCTCTTGCCATTAGAATTGCTGCGCCGTGACGACCAATGTCGCGAGACACAATGATTACATCATCTGCTTTTAGGTTCTTTACTGATATACCGTTATGTAAAATACGGCCAACGCCTGTGGTATTAATAAAAACTCCGTCAGCACAGCCTTTTGGCACGACTTTGGTGTCACCGCAGACAATCCGTGCTCCTGAGTTTTTAAGTTCTGTGGCCATACTGCTGACAATTGTTTTCAAGTGGCTAATTTCAAAGCCTTCTTCAATAATAAAGCTACAACTTAAGTATTGTGGCTCCGCGCCCATCATCGCCAAATCATTAACGGTACCTGCGATTGATAATTTACCAATATCGCCACCAGCAAAGAATAGTGGCGATACAGTAAAGGAGTCGGTGGTAAAGGCTATTTTTCCATTAACATTCAGTACGGCAGCATCTTCCTCGCTGCGTAATATCGGGTTGTCGAAGGCTTTAAAGAATAGGTCAATAATTAAACGGCTCATCTCTTTGCCACCACCACCGTGGCTGAGCTGTACTCGCTTCTTGCTATTTAATTCGCTCATTAAATGACTCCATTATATCGATAATACGCATTACAAGCACCTTCAGAGCTGACCATACAACTACCTAGTGGCGTCTCGGGGCTACACCCTCGGCCAAAGACTTTACAGTCTTTGGGTTTACACAGTCCTCTCAAAATATCACCACACTGGCAAGCTTTATGATCGTCTATTTCTTGAGTCGGTAATTGTTTAGCGTAAATTCGCTCGGCATCTCTATGAGCAAATTCTTCTTTTAACATGAGCGCAGAGTCAGCAATCGGCCCAAGTCCTCGCCACCGAAAATGTGGCCTAAGCGTTAAGTAGTGATTAACCATAGCTTGCGCGGTTAGATTGCCGTCTTCAGAAACAGAGCGGCTATATTGGTTTTCAAGTTGTGTACTAGAGGCTACTTTCTGGCGAACAATCATTAAGATAGATTGCATGACATCAACCGGTTCAAAGCCAGATATGACCAAAGGAGTGTGGTAATTATCCACCGTAGGACGATAAACCTTTGCACCGCTGATAACGCTAACATGAGCTGGGCCAATGAATGCGTTAACCTTAACGTTGGGATCCGCCATTACGGCATCAATGGCTGGTGGCACAAGTACGTGATTAATATGAAAGAGCAGGTTATTAATATGTCGTTTTTCTGCTTGGTCAATCAGTACCGCAGTCATTGGTGTAGAGGTTTCAAAACCAATGGCGAAAAATATCACTGTTTTATCTGGATTCGTCGTCGCGATGGTTAAGGTATCTAAAGGGTCATAAATAGGTCTAATATCACAACCTTTGGCTCTGAACTCCGCCAGACTTCCCTGTGAACCAGGAACGCGGATCATATCTCCTAGTGTCACGAGAATGGTGTTAGGTAGGCTAGCCAGCGCCGCCGCATGGTCAATCCGCTCTTTAGGCATAATGCACACTGGGCAGCCTGGACCATGGATAAATTCAATATTATCAGGCAGTAATTGATTTAGGCCATATTTCATGATGGTGTGGGTATGGCCACCACATACTTCCATGATCTTGATCTTGCCTTCAACCTGAATGGCTAATGAGGCGATTTCTGTGGCAAGGGAACGGATGACATCTGGGTCTCTGAAACCTTGGTAAAGATCGTTTAAGGCAATCATTAAGACTCCTTAGCTTCTTGTTCTAGCTTTTCAACAATCTCTTGATATAACGCTAAACTTTCCATGGCATCAGCTTTGTCAATCTTGTTCATAACAAAACCGATGTGAATAAGTACATAATCTCCAATGTTAAGCGGCTCTGCAATAAGATGGCTGCTGACTTTTCGTTTAACACCCATCGTATCGACAGTGACCGCATGCTCATCTTGATGGATCGATACAATCATAGAAGGGATAGAAAGACACATTAGGCTGCCACTCCTGTATGTTTTGCAAGCCAAGCTGTCACTTGATTGAGTGATTGCGGGTCTTTAACTGACACTTCCATTAACTCGACATTTGGATTGAGCTTTTTAAGCTGAGAGCGTGCTTCATCAATACTAAAATCAAAGTAAGGCAGTAGATCTGATTTAGTGATGAGCACAAGATCGGCCCGGCGAAACATTACCGGATATTTTTCTATTTTGTCATCACCTTCCGGTACTGATAGTAGAACGATGTTTTTGTGGGTGCCGACATCATAGCTCGCTGGACAGACGAGGTTACCGACGTTCTCAACAAAGCAGATATCCAGAGGGTCTAAATTTATATGGTGAAGGGCTCTATGGACCATAAATGCGTCTAGGTGGCAGGCTGCGCCAGTTTGGATCTGATAAGCCTCAATACCTTTAGCTTTGAGTCTATCGGCATCTCTAGATGTTTCTAAATCACCCTCAATGACCGCATATTTAAGGTAAGTATGTTCATGTAAATGTTCAAGAAGCGTGGTTTTTCCACTTCCAGGGCTACTCATTATGTTAAAAGCTGCCACTCCTTTGGCATCGAAGTGATCGCGATTATGCTGAGCTTCAATATCATTCTTATCCAAGATTTTGTGGATAACAGACAGTGTTGTTTTGTCATTAAGTTGCGGATTACTTGCGATATTATCGTCAACTTTAGAGTGCGAATGATCCGATGTTAAAAGGTGATCGTGACGGGTGATAGAACAGCCACAGTCTTGGCACATAGGTAACTCCGTTTATTGGTATGTTGTCTCATTGTCGGTTACGCATGGCTAATCGACCTTGATGTAAATCAGCTTTGCTTCTATTTATTTGTGATGTTGCTCGCATTTTCTCTAGGGGTGTGAATAGCGTGCCATAACTGGCCGAGGGAGATCCCCCCATCATTAATTGGGACGTTGTGGCTTGAAAGTAGGAGGTTTCCCTGTGCGGTTAACCGTTTCTCGCAACGCTCAAGCAGATAACGGTTTTGAAATACCCCGCCACAAAGTACGATAGGAGTATCGAGGTAGTCTTTAGCGTATGTACATACCCAATGGCATATGGTGTCCATGAAAGTCTTTGCAATTAACCCTATGCGCTGCTGATTAAGGGGCGAATGTGTCACTGCGATAACAATCTGTTGCAACAGAGCTGCGCTATCCCAGAGTGAAGTAGACTGTTCAATATTTTTCAACCCTGTATTTAAGCCAGTATAATTCGAGCCTGCATTAATCAAGTCGGTATTGGTCGTCACACTGTTGGCAGCCGTTTCGATTAGCATTCCAGCCTGGCCTTCATACTGTATATGTGTAACTAGCCCGAGTGCCACGGCCACTGCATCAAATAGCCGTCCTACTGAAGAGGTCCTAATACAGCTGTTTGTCTGCCATATCTTAACTAAATTATTAAATGTTGCAGGAGGTAGCGCATTTATTGCTGGAATATTGAGGTTTATAATCTCTTGCGGTGAATATTTTTCAAGTAAGATTGCCAGTAAAACTCTTACTGGTTGCTTGATAGCCTGTTCACCTCCAATAAGCGCAAAGCTTTTAACGCTGTTGATACGTTGATACTGATTAATATTACAATGCAGCACTTCTCCGCCCCATAAAGTATTGTCATCACCTAAACCTGTTCCATCAAAGCTAAAGCCTAGCACCGGCGTTGTGAGCTTATTGGCAGCCATTACGCTTAACACGTGAGCATAGTGGTGTTGCAATGAGCTTGTTTTGTTTATGGCTTGCGACAAAGCCCATCGACTGGTGGTGTAATCAGGGTGGCTATCGTGGACTAATTGGCTGGGAATAAATCCGTATAATCGAGAGAAGGTATCGAGGGTGTGGTGAAAGTATTCTTCAGCTTCTATCGATACCAGATCGCCGATGTGAGGGCTAAGAAACAGGTTGTGATTAAAGCCAAAGCAAATCGTGTTTTTTTGCTGAGCTCCAAGTGCAAGAATGCTTTCTGTTAGAGGTTGATCACTATAAAAAGAAAGTGGAGCATAGCCTCTTGCTAAGCGAAGCACTTGTTGTTTGTCATTTATCAACTGTACCACGCTATCGTCACAGCCATTTAAGATAGGCCTGTTGTGATCTAAAATATTATCCACAACATGGGCAAGTTTACTCTTAATGGCTTCGCTATCTGTAATGATTGGTTCACCAGCAAGGTTTGCACTTGTCATGACTAAAGGCCGCCTAACACCAGTGAGTAATAATTGGTGTACAGGGGTATAGGGTAGAAATATTCCGAGGCTGTCTATATCTGGTGCAACTAGGTCACTAAGTTCTGTACAAGGACTGTTTTGGCTATTGAATGATTGATTATCTATTGTTCGACTAGCTGTTAGGTGGCTATCTATTAATTGCTTATCTAATTGTTGTCTATCTAGTGCTAACTTGTCGAATGGCTGTGTAGACTCAGCAACGGACAGAACACGATTGTTAGTAGATAGTTTAGTCGTTAGGTCTGCACTTTGATTAGTAGCTGGATTAGTCGTGATTTTACGCATCAGCGTAATAGGGCGCTGAGCGCTGCATAGCGTTTGCCATTCAGCTGCACTCCCCGTGACTAGCTTGGCTGCAGCTTCAATATCTTCAACCATAACGGCAAAAGGTTTCGCTGGTCGAGTCTTTCGCTGGCGTAATAGGCTAACACTGTTGTGATTTGTAGCATCGCAGACCAGATGAAACCCACCGATCCCTTTAATGGCTAATATCTTGCCTGCAATCAGTGCATTAATCGCATCTTCCAGTGCGCGTTCTTTAGTGCTTTGCACCGTTAGATCGTTTGTTTTAAAACTTAACTGTGGTCCGCACTGAGGGCAGCTGACGGGCTGCGCATGGTAGCGCCTGTCCATAGGGTCCAAATATGCACGTTTACACGCTTCGCACATGTAAAAATTTGCCATTGCCGTATTGGGTCTATCATAGGGCAAGGCGTTGATCAGTGAATATCTAGGTCCACAATTAGTACAATTGGTGAACGGGTATCGATAATGGCGATTATTGGGAGCGGCGATTTCATCAAAGCAGTCTTTGCAAGTGCATATATCTGCTGGCACGGCAACGGCAGCTGAGCTCTCTTTTTCACTATGGACAATATTAAAGTCAATACATGTATCGATAGTTGTCATTGAAGTGACAAGGATATTGTCGATACGTGCGAGAGGGGGCGGTTGATCTCGAAAGGCGGCTTCGAACTTAACCAGGTCAATAGGGCGCCCCTGCGCTTCAATTGTGACGCCTTCACTGTTATTGAGCACGCTACCGGTTAAGTTCAGTTCATGAGCTAAACGGTAAACATAGGGGCGAAAACCGACGCCTTGAACGATGCCGGTGATCTTTATGTGTAAACGATTTTTGCTCAGATTCTTGGTCATAGATCCTGTCACAGGTATTTTTATGAGTACTGTTTATGAGTCGTCACTATAAGTACTTATTATAAATGGCTAATATTATCTATGTTAGCCAGTGCTATTATTCAGTCTTGTTTTGCAGTCATGATATGTGTACTTAGTGTCTACGCTGTTTAAGGTACAAAGCACCAGCAGCAAGGTTTAGTCCATCAAGATCCATTAGCGTATTAGTATTGAGATTAAAGTTTTTACCCAGTCGTAGAGCGACCCTTTCGGCCAAAACTTCATTGGCAAAACTACTGCCTGCGATCACCACTGACTTAATGCTGATATTTTGATCTAAGTGCTCAATCCAATTACAAATATAATCAGCAAAAGAATCGTGCATACCAAAAGCAAGTTTATCGATATTATCCGCTTCAGCGAGCCTAAAGCTGATAATCGTGCCCAATGTTTTACACCAGTTTAGACTTCTAAATGCTTCGCCTCTGGTTAGAGGAAAATCAATTCTAGGCGCATTTGCTCCTTTGTGGCACATAGCGCGAGCAACGACAAAGTCACAAAGTGCAGTTTTAGTTAAAAGAGCCGTTTTGCTTAATGGCGCACTGTGACTTGGCTGAGTTGCTTGTATTTGACTTGCTGCGCCAAGAAAAACGGCAGCAATGGCCCATAAAGACTCAATATTGTTGGTAGGCTTGGCAAGTTTTAACGACAACAGTTTCAAGTAATCATCAGGATATTGAGTTTTAAATTTATCCAATAAGGGCTTTTGCGGTGATAACTCAAGCTGATGCACTATGTCGTAGCCGTTGTCAGGCATGCTTGGAAATTCAAAAAATAATTCAAGCTGTTGTTTGCCATCTAAAGAAACTATTTGACTCGTACTTGTTTGACTAAAAAACAAAGCAGCCACGCACTTAGGTTTTTTCTCAGAGATGGTCGCGCTATGAAGTGCACAACTAGCAGCACTACTTACCGCTGTAATTGCATTGTCTTTATTTGTTTCGCCTTCATTAATGTTGGTTAGATTAATGCTGGGGTGATTAGAGCTGATTTCAATCTGTTTATCACGCCAAAGAGCTTTGTAATGACCAGCCACGGCATCATCATGTAAAGGTTGACGCACTGCATCAAAAATTTGTGCGTGGTTTGATGCTGGTGTTTGAATAAGCGACCATTTTGCTTCAACCATGGCAATCTTGGGATGAGTGCTGTTAGCGATATAAAGGTAATCGACACCTTGTTGTCTAAGAATTTCGCAGATAACCAACAATAAGCGTGAGTTTGCAAAACTGATTTCATATAAGGGTTGGTTTAGTCGAGGGTGGTTGTGGATAGGTCGAGCTTTAATCAATGGTTTTTCGATACTTGAGAGTGCAAGTATTTGGCTATCGTTAACACAAAAATGTGCATGTAGATTATTTGGGTTGCAGATCACCAATTGTTGGCGAGTGTCTAACGGCGCATTTGCGATAGGATTAAAACTAATAATAGGGCCAGCACCAATACTTTCGATAATACTAGCGCCAATACTCTTGCTAATGTTATCGCCAACATTATTGTTAATATTATCGCTCATGCTAGCGTGGGGCAGTGCTATTGCACCTAGCATATCAAGTTTTTTCACTAAGGCTTTAGCATCACTTAAAGAAACAGCTTGCTGGACAGGAGAGATCCGGGTGTGAGCCTGACAACAGGGGCAATTAAATCCAATGTTTCCAAAGTGTGCAGCTTGGTTATCGCCAAACTGAGGTTGGCAATGCTGACAATACTCAAGTTCAAGTTTTGCCGCTGGAAGGAGTTTTTTAGTGCCAACAGGGCTGTCAATTACAATGATTTGAGGCTTTACAAGCCACGCTGAAATCAAGAAGTCTTGAGCGATGGCATCGGCTAGTTGTTCAAGTTGTGCCTGCTCACCTTGCGCCTCAATATAGTAAAGATTATCGTGTTTTCCTATGGTTACATCATATTGATCATTTTGTAGGTATTGATTACAGAGGTGCCCATAAAAGGGCACTTCTCGGGTACAATTAAACTCAAATCTAATATTCTTCATCTGAAGTTAAGCCACGTTTGTAGGAATCGGGAATAAGGCTGTTGATATCAATGTGTGCAATGCGTTGGTGAGTGAATCCTAGAGAGTCCATATGACGCATTAAGGTTTGTTCCATCAAAGGCACCGCAGCCTGGATCTGTGCCGTCAATCCAAGAGTCATAGGTTCAAGTACTGTGGGTGTTACACCTAACACAAAGGTTTTTGGTCTGTCGCCAACCATATCCATCATGATCAGGGTTTGTAGCATTTCAACTTCATGGGCACTGCCTTGCCAATCAATTTCAGGCGGTGCTTTATCAAAATCGAAAAAATAGACTTCTCCTGGGGCAACACCGTTCGCGTTTACTGTATCAACGACGATGAGATAGTCATATTTACACAGTGTTGGAATGAGTCCTTGGGCAAGTGTTCCACCATCGAGTAAGTCGAGTTGATCTACGGGGTGGTGGAAACGATAGTTTTCTTGGATATAATTGACGAAATGTACGCCGATGCCCTCATCGGCGTACAGGACATTGCCAATACCAAGTAGCAATATCTTCATGTTTTCCTTTTATTTTTTCTTATGGTAATCGTAGCCTGAGACAATAGAGTCGACAGAGTTATGCTTAAATCGAATGCCTGACCAAACTGCCATATACACGTGTATTACCACAAAGATGATAAATACCCAGGTAAGGTAGTGGTGCCAAATTCGTACTGGTGCTAATCCACCCATCAAAGCCGTTAACCAATTAGCCATTGGCGCAAGTAAACCACCTAGACCTTCGTGATATACATTGGCATATAAGACTAGGCCTGTAATGCTGATCAGCAATGCAACCACTGATATTGCAAAGTAAGTCACGAACTGCAGCGGACCATAAACCCCAGCTTTGTCTAAATGTCCCATCCAAAGGTAAGACTTAAGCTGAGTGATCCAGCTTTTTACACTCATGACATCTTTAAACGAACGACGCTCGATATCACTCTTACCAAAAAAGAACAGGTAAGCGCGCACTATTGTTATCGCGACTAACAAAAAGCCAAAGATCTGGTGAGCAGCACGAATATACCCTTGCACTAATATGTCAGAACTTTCTGGCGCGACTAAAAATGGCCAGGAAATATAAAAACCAGTGACAATGAGTACAAAAATGGCTAAGGCTCTTAGCCAGTGGAATATTCTTATCGCAGCACCAAAAATCAGTTCCCTTTGGTAGAGCGCAGATTGAGTTGCCATGTTATCCCCCTTGATTAGAATCCGTTGGGATCAATTTTAAATTCACCGAGGTTTTGCCCTTTGTAGTCCATGACATGCACTGCGCACGCCATACAAGGATCAAATGAGTGAATTATGCGGATAACCTCTAAAGGTTTGGTTGGATCTTCAAGCTGTAAGCCAATAAGCGAGGCTTCATACGGTCCCATTTTTCCTTCGGCATCAATGGGCCCGGCATTCCAAGTCGTTGGTACTACCGCTTGATAGTTTTCAACTTTGCCATCTTTAATTCGGATCCAGTGACTGAGCATTCCTCGCGGCGCTTCGATCATGGCATGACCCACGTACTCTTTGCTTGAATCGATCTCCGGTTTCACGTAAGTCGTTTCATCTGACAGCATATTGGTTAACATGGCATCGAAGGTTTTAAGGCCTTCTTGTGCAACGATTACCGTTTGCAACATACGTGCTGCGGTGCGGCCGAGCGTTGTGAATAACGCTTCAACAGGCAAGCCCGTTGTTTCTAGTAAATCATTTACTGCATCGACGACAACGGGATTACCTCGAGCATAACTCACTAATAAACAGGCTAACGGTCCGACTTCAACTGGCTCGCCGTTATATCGTGGAGACTTAACCCAGGAGTATTTACCATCGCCATCAATTGTCGGCAATTTGCCATAGACAGTTTCTCTTTCAACAAAGCCGGTATAGTCAGGAATTGTAGTCCCATCGTATGGGTGCTGCGGCGCATCGGCTTTGTACCAAGCATGGGTAACATCTTCTTCTATTTGCTGAGGGTCTAAGTCGCTCACGTTAGCAAGATCGCCGTTCATGATAACGCCCTGATTAAACAGGTATTGACCGTCACCTAGTAAGAAGTCATCAGTCGCGAGGAAGTTTGTTATATTAACGCCACCTAGCACACTAGGTTCAGTACCAAAGGCCGCAGCGGCCATAACAATGTCCGCCTTGTATGCACGAATGATGAAATCATTAACGAACTCATGCTTCTGCTTCCACTCTTGTAAACGAGCTGGGCTCAGCATGTCACGTACAGAGGTGACGCCACCGACGACAACAGATTGTGGGTGAGGTGATTTCCCGCCAAATATGGCCAGCATCTCAGCGGCAACACGTTGAACTTCTAGCGCTTTAAGGTAGTGAGATAGGGCGATTAGATTCTGCTCTGGTGTAAACCTATAGGTACCGTTGCCCCAATATGCATTGGCAAAAGGTCCCAATTTTCCTGTTTCAACAAGGCCTGCAACGCGCTCTTGTACGGCTCTGAGATCACCTTCGCCCGCTGCGATAGGATTCTCGGTATACTTTAACGCTTCTTGAGCTGCCAATGCTGGGTCTGCGCTCAGTGCTGAGACAACATCGACCCAATCTAAACCATGAAGGTGATAGAAATGGACAATATGGTCGTGCATGTACAGTGATGTTTGCATTAAGCTACGAAGATACTTTGCATTTAGCGGGATCTGCACGCCTAGTGCATTTTCAACGGCTTCAGTACCACAGCGATAATGTGAATAGGTACATACACCACAAATTCTCTGTACGATTAAGCCGACGTCCATAGGCGTGCGGCCTTTGAGGATCACCTCAATACCACGCCATAATGTAGATGATGACCACGCTTTGGTAATAACATTGTTTTCGTCGACTTCGACTTCGACTCGTAAGTGTCCTTCAATACGAGTGATTGGATCTATGACTACACGTTTGCTCATGATTATTCCTCTTCAGGTTTGGCAAAAATACTGGCTACAGCATGTGCGCCAATTCCGACAACAGTTGCACCTAAAATGACCGCACCTACAGTGTCTGCAGTGGCATCAAGGCTATGCAATTCTTGCCTTCCCAAGGGTTGTTCAAAGTCAGCCATTTCGTCCCAAAAGTTGGGCTCAGAGCAACCAATACAGCCGTGACCTGCAAGCACTGGCCAGCTCGTATGGTGATTAAATCTTTCTGTCGGACAGTTGTTATAGGTGTATGGGCCTTTGCAGCCAACCTTATATAAGCAGTAGCCATCTTTAGCGCCTTGATCGCCAAACTCCTCAACAAATTCACCAGCATCAAATCGACCTCGACGTTCACAGTTATCATGTACTCGAGCGCCGTATGCCCACTTAGGACGATTGAACATATCAAGTGCAGGCAGCTTGCCAAACATAATGAAGTACATCAGTGTACCGACAATGTTCTTTTCACTTGGTGGACAACCACCTAAGTTGATGACGGTTCTATCAACCACTTCATAAACGCCTTTTGCCCCAGTAGGATTAGGGGCTGCGGCTTGAACGCCTCCAAAAGCTGCGCAGGTGCCGACAGATATAATGGCGGCAGCGCCTTCTGCTGCTTCTTTAACAATGTGCATCCCAGTGTGGCCTTTACAACCAACCGTTAAATAAGCACCATTATTTGCCGTCGGTATCGCACCTTCAACCGCCAGTAAGTAGTTACCTTTATAGGCCTCAAGTGCATGCTCAAGATTCTCTTCTGCTTGCCAACCGGCTGCAGCCATTAATGTTTCGTGGTATTCAAGAGAAACGTAATCGAAGATTAATGTATCTAAATTAGGGGTATCGGTTCGAATAAGAGATTCAGAACAGCCAGTACACTCAGCCATATGTAACCAAATGAGCGGCACTCTATCTGCCAGTTCTGCCGCTTCTGCTACTAAGGTACTAAAAGGCAGTGGCAGGGCGAGCATTGCTGTTACAGCTGCACTCCATTTCATGAAGTCACGGCGAGTGATGCCGTTTTGTTCCATTTTTTGCTGTAGCGTTTCACCATTTCGAGGCTCTAGCTTACGAAGTTGCTCTATTCGCGCCAAACCTTGTTGATAAAGGGCTTCATGTGTTTCCATGGTTAAACCTTTTTAATTTATAAGGAATGTGTTCAACGAAAACCAGTTTAGGCCACAAAAAGCGAGTTATTGTTGATGTGCGTCAAACTTTGCCGACCTTTGAGCCATACTACACAGACCAGTTTTGGCTCACTTGAGCTAGATCATTAAAATATAACTAATAGGGACAAAATGACCCGTAACGCCATGGTGTGTGATCTATGTCACGCTTATTCTAGGTGCAATATCTGACAAGATATTAACAATCTGGCTGATTTTAAGTGATTGATTCATCTGTGGGAGCTTGTTTTTGCTGGAGGTTTGTCAACGAATTGTTGCATTTGAGGGCTGTAAAGTGTCAGTGTAAGTCGACGATTTATTAGTAGAACATGTTTTAGTTGGCAGTGCGCTAGTAGAGTTTATTCCAGTGGTCTTTGATTCAGTCGACTTTATTTCAGTGGGCTATATTTTAGTTGGCTTTGATTTGTTTTGTCGGGTATCCGCGGTATTTTAGTTGACAGTAATGAATGAAAAATGAACAGGTATTTACATCGTAAAAAAGCCTCTCAAATGAGAGGCTTTTTTTTAAGCGTAAATCTGCGCTATTTTTTCTAAGCAGTTAGCTTAGAAGTTTGCAGACTTTGGAGAGCGTGGGAATGGGATCACGTCACGGATGTTAGAAACACCAGTAACATAAGAGACCAAACGCTCGAAACCTAGGCCGAATCCAGCATGAGGTACTGTGCCATAACGACGTAGGTCGCGATACCACCAGTAGTCTTCTTGGCTAAGTTCCATTTCAGCAAGGCGTGCATCAAGTACATCTAAACGTTCTTCACGCTGTGCACCACCGATGATTTCACCAATACCTGGCGCCAATACGTCCATTGCAGCAACTGTTTTACCGTCGTCATTTAAGCGCATGTAGAAGGCTTTAATGTCTTTCGGGTAGTTTTTAACAACAACAGGCGCTTTGAAGTGCTCTTCAGCAAGGTAGCGTTCGTGCTCTGAATGTAAGTCGATACCCCATTCAACGTCATACTCAAAGTCTTTGTCGCACGCTTTAAGAATTTCGATCGCATCAGTGTAATCGATTTGAGCAAAGTCGCTGCTTACAAATGCTTCTAAGCGCTCAATAGCTGTTTTCTCAACACGTTGAGCGAAGAACTCAAGATCATCACGGCGCTCTTCAAGAACGGCTTTAAAGCAATACTTAAGCATATCTTCAGCAAGCTTAGCGGCGTCATCTAGATTGGCGAAAGCCACTTCAGGTTCAACCATCCAAAATTCAGCTAAGTGACGGCTAGTATTTGAGTTCTCAGCACGGAATGTAGGACCAAAGGTATAAACCTTTGATAGTGCACACGCGTAAGTTTCAGCATTAAGCTGACCCGATACCGTTAGGAACGACTCTTTACCAAAGAAATCTTCGCCGTAATCAACTGTGCCTTTATCGTTACGAGGTAGGTTTTCAAGATCTAGAGTAGAAACACGGAACATCTCACCAGCACCTTCGGTATCAGAAGCTGTGATTAGTGGCGTTGATACCCAGATATAGCCTTGCTCGTTATAAAAGCGGTGGATAGCTTGTGATAAGCAGTTACGTACTCGTGCAACTGCACCAATAATGTTAGTGCGCGGACGTAGGTGTGCAAGCTCACGTAAATGCTCAATTGAGTGGCGCTTAGCAGCCATTGGGTATGTGTCTGGATCTTCAACCCAGCCAGCAACCTCAATGTTGGTCACTTGCATTTCAAACGCTTGACCTTTACCTGGAGACTCAACAACTTCACCTGTCATCACGACAGAGCAACCAGCAGTAAGCTTTAACACTTCGTTGGTGTAATTTTCTAGATTATTCGGCACAACACCCTGGATAGGGTCGAAACATGAACCGTCATAAACAGCTAGAAATGAGATCCCAGCTTTAGAATCGCGGCGGGATCTTACCCAACCACGCACTGTGATTTGCGAACCGATCGCAAAGTCACCTTTAAACACAGAAGCGACAGATGTAATGCTCATTGTTGCTTAGTTCTCCAACGAAACGTTTTTGTAAATAATTTGGAGGTTTATATTACCTGTATAAACGCTTTTCTCAAGTGGAAAGTAGGGTATCTTCGTACCTAAATTGTTATTCTGACGACAATCATGACAAAAACTAAGGATAGTAAGCATGAATAGAACAAAATTGTTTCAGTTTATCCTGTCGGCGCTATCGATTATCGGCTGGTCATTGGCGATTTATGCACTAATGATTTTTGATAAGGCTCGGCCTGATACGGCAATTGGATACTATCAAAGTCATGGTGCATCCGTACGATTTGAATGGGACCCGACACAAACGGTGCTCCTTGAGCATATTATTTGGGTCTGTGCGGCAGTGAGTTTTATCAATATGGGGTTTAACTTGTATATTTCACGTCAGAGCCATATTAGCTGGTGGGTAAACATCCCTTTGTTATTTTTGTGCTCGTTAGCGGCGGGTTTATACATTCGCTTTGTCGTGTAGAAGGTTACGGCTTTCATTTTAAACTGTTGTCGCTATGTTCTATTTAGATTTAATGCGCTATAGATATTAGCAAGCTTTAGGTATAAAGAGCTTAAGATTCAGAATGTTTATCATGTAGAGAAGCTTAGAGAAGTCTAGATAAATGTAGCGAGCCTTAGGTTTTGAAGCATAGATGCAGCCTCTGTATAAAAATTAACGTTCCGCTCTGGTGCTAAGTTGCCGACAAAGGAGGTCGATCATCGCAGCAGTCGCTCCCCAAATAAAATGCTGCTTATAGGGAATAAAGTGAACAGGGTAGAGAATACCCTTACGGCTAAACCTTTGTGTATGGCGGTTATAAGCCTGCATTAAAAAAGTCAGCGGCACAGTGAAATACTCATCAACCTCCCCGGGATCAATAATAGGCGTAAATGTTTGTTTAACGATGCCGACAAAGGGGGTGATCTCAAAACCCGTAAAGGTTTTATGGGGCGGGAGAGCACCAATCACCTCCACATTGTTGCTGAGTAAACCAATCTCCTCTTCGGCCTCTCGTAATGCCGTTGCTTGATAGCTTGCATCTGATTGCTCAACTTTGCCGCCAGGAAAACTAATCTGCCCTGGGTGGGCGCGAAGGTGTGTGGGTCTACGGGTCAATATAAGCTCGAGTCGATTATTGACTTCATACAAGGCGATTAGTACCGCGGCTTGACGAAGGTCGTGATCTAACTCTATTAAATCAAGATCTGGTAAAGCATTAAGAGTGTACCTGAGCCTAAACTCCACCAGATCCATAATTTGTCCTTTACGATGACTCCTTAACGGAGTGTTAATATCCGACTTATTAACGGTTTAAGTTAGCAAGAACGGGCAATATACGGCTGATTTTATCAAAACTCTCCTGATACTCAGCATCGACCTCTGAATCAGCGACGATACCGCCTCCAGCCCAGCAATGCATTATTCCCTGAACACTGTTATAAGTCCCGTTATGAGGAGTCAGAGCCGTGGCATTGTCCCTTTGCGCAACTAAAGTGCGGATAGTGATGCTGGTATCCATAGTACCGTCTTGGCTTATATAGCCTATAGAACCACAATAGAGACTTCTCCTAGAGGGTTCAAGCTCTTCAATAATAGACATCGCTCTAATTTTTGGGGCACCTGTTATCGAACCACCAGGAAAACAGGCCCTTAATAGATCGGTAGGATTGAGTTCGGGTTTAAGTCTCGCGGTAACGGTGCTAACAAGGTGATGAACTGCAGGAAAGCTTTCAACCTCAAATAAGTGAGGTACAGCAACACTGCCAGGGGTTGCTACTTTACCAATGTCATTACGAAGAAGATCGACAATCATTACATTCTCAGCCCGATCTTTTTCTGAAGCCTGTAGTTGAGCGGCAAGCTCATTATCACGGCGAGGATCAGCACTTCTTGGCAAGGTACCTTTAATCGGCTTGGTTTGAACCTCACCCTGTTTGTGCTGAATAAAACGCTCTGGAGAGATGGAAAGTAGTGCGTGGCTCTTTAAACGAATAAACGCTGAAAAGGGAGCACTATTACTCTCGCGCAATGCTTTATAAGCCTGCCATTCATTACCCGTATACAAGGCACTAAAACGTTGAGTTAGGTTAATTTGATAACAATCGCCACTAAGTAGATAGGCCTGCACCTGAGCGAATTTCTGTTTATATGCCTGTTCAGAAAGCTGATTACACCATTGGCCGTTAAGTTTAAAAGGCTCATTAATGGTAGGGCTATCTTGCTGGCCTTTAAGTTTACGACCTGTATGCTTTTGAATGGCTTTATTTAATGAACCGGTTGCAATTAGCTGATTTAATCTCAGTTCAAGTGCTTCTAAAGCGTGTTGCGATTGATAATGAACCAGTTGCCAGTTTTGGGTTTTATAGTCAAAAATCAGCGCCCAGTCGTAACACCCTAGATTCATCTCTGGTAGCGAAGTATCGTTTTTCGCAATGTCGGGTAGGTTTTCAATGCACCGAGCAAGATCGTAACTAAAACTGCCCATCAGCCCGCCACTAAAGATGAAGGGGCTGCGTTTTTGCGTAGGATAGTATTCTGTTAATAAATCATTTAATAGCACAAAAGGATCGTGACTCGATACAGATTGCATTACATTGATTGCTGTCTGATTTATTGCTATCTGGTTTGTATCATCACTTACGTGGTGCTTATCAAACGCAAACAGCGGCTGTCTGTTCGTTGAGCGAGTAATAGTAGTTGATTGACCATGGTTTACTATGGTGGCTACAGGCTCGGCGCAGATCACATCGAATTTAGCATCAATGTGATTGGCATTCGCGGAGTCGAGTAAAATAGCCCAAGGTAAATCTGAAAAATACTCAAATAATTCAGTAGTGCTTAAATTCCAATCAAGACGCTTAGAAAAAACTGCATTTTGCGCCAATGTGTTCATCTATTAACCCTATCTAAAATGTGATGTTTAACTCAAAGTCGCGAAAGAGTATCATATTGCTTACACAAGTAATAAAAACAAAACACGTGAGCGTTAATGGTGACTGGAGTCATTCATACATCACAAAAGCTGATGTGATTTCAGCCGATTAAATAAGTGTCTGATAAAAAAGGAAGTGTCTGTGAGCAAAGAAGTCCCTGTAATCAAGCAAGCCGATCTCATTGAAAGCGTTGCTGATGCCCTACAATATATCTCTTATTATCACCCAAAAGATTTTATCGATGCGATGAACGATGCTTACGAACGTGAGCAAAGTACAGCGGCTAAAGATGCAATCGCCCAAATTCTTATCAATTCTCGTATGTCTGCAGAAGGTAAACGTCCGCTTTGCCAAGATACCGGTATTGTGACATGTTTTGTCAAAATCGGTATGGGTGTGCAATGGGATAAAACGGACTTAACTGTTCAAGAAATGGTTGATGAGGGCGTACGCCGCGCGTATACCAATCCTGATAACCCGCTGCGTGCATCAATTGTTGCCGATCCTGCTGGTGGCCGTAAGAACACTAAAGACAATACACCGTCAGTTGTACACGTTGAAATGGTGCCTGGTAACCATGTTGATGTGGCCATTGCAGCCAAAGGCGGTGGCTCTGAAAATAAGTCCAAAATGGCGATGCTAAATCCGTCTGATGATATTGCCGCTTGGGTAGAGAAAACCCTTCCAACAATGGGAGCGGGTTGGTGTCCACCAGGTATGCTGGGTATCGGTATCGGTGGTACAGCAGAAAAAGCCGCGGTTATGGCAAAAGAGTCATTAATGGATCCTGTTGATATTCATGAACTACAGGCGCGCGGCGCCGAAACAACAGATGAAAAACTTCGTTTAGAGATTTTTGAACGCTCAAACAAGTTAGGTATTGGCGCGCAAGGGCTTGGCGGTGTGACAACGGTACTTGATATTAAGATTAAATCTGCGCCAACTCATGCGGCATCAAAACCTGTAGTGATGATCCCAAACTGCGCTGCAACTCGTCATGTTCATTTCCACTTAGATGGCACAGGTCCTGCTGAATTGACTCCCCCGTCACTAGCTGATTGGCCTGAAATTACCTGGGAAGTGGGCGAGAGTGTACGCCGTGTTGATTTAAACACTGTCACTCAAGCTGAAATGGAGCAGTGGCAGAGCGGTGATACTTTATTGCTTAACGGTAAGATGTTGACCGGTCGAGATGCGGCACATAAACGAATTCAAAGCTTAATTGAAAGCGGCGAAGGTCTGCCAGAAGGCGTCGATTTTAAAGGCAAGTTTATTTATTACGTTGGCCCTGTTGATCCTGTTGGCGATGAAGTTGTGGGTCCAGCTGGCCCAACTACTGCAACACGTATGGATAAGTTTACTGACCTGATGCTTGATAAAACGGGCCTAATGGGCATGATTGGTAAAGCTGAACGTGGTCCTGCAACCGTTGAATCGATTAAACAACATAAATCATGTTACTTAATGGCTGTAGGCGGCGCTGCTTACCTTGTTTCTAAGGCGATTAAGAAAGCGCGTGTTGTGGCGTTTGAAGACTTAGGTATGGAAGCGATTTATGAGTTTGACGTTAAAGATATGCCTGTAACGGTAGCTGTTGACTCTGAAGGCGTAAATGCACATGAAACTGGGCCTGCTATCTGGAAGGTCAAGTTAGAAGGCTAATGTTGAGTTAACACTCAACATTCGTCCGTGACGACAAACTAGAGGACATAAGTTTCGTTAACCACCTAGCGAATTGAGTCAGGTTAATAGTTTACTGACGGGTTATTCTAGTGGTGATAATGCTAGTGTAATTTTTTATATCCCCTTAATAATAATGGCTTAGGCGTATTGCTTAAGCCATTTATTTTGGCTAATGTGTCGGACATCTAGCAAAACATGCTGCCTAGTTTTAGTCGGCAAAATCAATCACAAATTGAACACTTACATCTTTTAACTATAAAAATAAGATTATAATGATGAAAAAAACTGCAATCATAATGGCGCTTGCGTCTGCAGGCATGGTTTTTAGCGCACAAGCCGCAACACCTACGCCTTTTACCGTTCAAGATTTAGTTAAAATGAATAAGCTGCATTCGGCGGCACTGTCAAATGACGGCACTAAAATTGTTTATGCCGTGAAAAATATTGATGCAGAAGGTGAGGCGACGACTGACCTTTATCTGCAAGATTTAAGCTCTACCACTGCTCAAGTAAAACAGTTAACCAGTGCAGCGGGTACCGAGCATAGCGTTACATTTGGTCCAAATGACAACAGCATTTACTTTTTAGCGGCACGTGATGGTTCAAGTCAGATCTATAAATTAGCACTCGATGGTGGTGAAGCCGTTCAGGTAACTGATTTTCCTCTCGATGTTGAAGGCTTTAAATTATCGCAAGATGGTCAGCAAGCTGTTGTAAACATGCGTGTGTTCCCTGAGTGTAAGGATCTTGCTTGTTCTAAAGATAAGTTCACAGCAGAAGCGGAGCGTGACACTACTGGGCGTGAATATAAGCAGCTTATGGTGCGTCACTGGGATACGTGGAGCGATCATTCAAGAAGCCACCTGTTTGTGGCCCAGTTAAATGGTGAGAATGTAAATGGTGAGAAAGTGTCAACAGCTGTAGATGTGACAGCCGGCCTTGATACTGAAACACCGCCGAAGCCGTTCTCTGGTATGGAAGAGGTTACATTTACACCTGATGGTAAGCACGTGGTTTACAGTGCAAAGGCACCAGGTAAAGATCAAGCTTGGATCACTAACTACGATTTATGGCAAGTGAGCGTTGCTGGTGGTGAGGCTAAGAACCTAACTGAAGCGAATAAGGCATGGGATGCACACCCTACGTATTCTGCTGATGGTCGTTATTTAGCGTATTTCGCCATGACAAAACCGGGTTTTGAAGCTGACCGTTACCGCATCATGCTGCGCGACACGGTAACAGGCCAAGAAAAAGAAGTTGCACCACTTTGGGATCGTAGCCCAAGCTCTTTGGCATTTGGTAAAGACAACAAGACGTTATACGTTACCGCACAAGATCTTGGTCAGGTATCAATCTTTGAAGTGAACACCCAATTTGGTGATGTTAAAACTATCTACAATGAAGGTAGTAACAGCATTGTGGGCGTGAATAACGACAAGATTATCTTTAGTCATAAATCACTCGTAGAGCCAGGCGATCTTTATACGATTAACCTTGATGGTCAAAACCTTAATCGTTTAACAGATGTCAATAAAGACAAACTCGCTGAGATTAAATTTGGTGAATACCAGCAATTTAGCTTTAAAGGCTGGAATAACGAAGAGGTTTACGGTTACTGGATTAAGCCTTCAAACTACAAGGCGGGTGAAAAATATCCTATCGCTTTCCTAGTCCACGGTGGTCCACAAGGGTCATTCGGTAACTCGTTCAGCAGTCGCTGGAATGCACAGTTATGGGCTGGTGCTGGTTATGGCGTAGTGATGATCGATTTCCATGGTTCTACGGGGTACGGTCAAGCGTTTACCGATTCAATTACTCAGGATTGGGGCGGCAAGCCGCTTGAAGATCTGCAAAAAGGCCTAGCAGCTGTCACTAAGCAGCAAAAATGGTTAGATGCTGATAACGCTTGTGCGCTAGGTGGTTCTTATGGCGGTTACATGATGAACTGGATCCAAGGTAACTGGAATGACGGCTTTAAGTGTCTAGTCAACCACGCTGGTTTGTTTGATATGCGTTCTATGTATTATGTTACCGAAGAGCTATGGTTCCCTGAGTTCGAGTTTGGCGGTACTTATGACAAGAACAAAGAGCTGTATGAGAAATTTAACCCAGTTAACTATGTCGAGAACTGGAAGACGCCAATGCTAGTGATCCACGGTGAAAAAGACTTCCGCGTACCGTATGGTCAAGGTCTTGCTGCTTTCACTTATATGCAGCGCAATGGTATTCCATCAGAACTATTAATTTACCCTGATGAAAACCACTGGATTTTGAATCCTGACAACCTTGAGCAATGGTATGCCAACGTATTGGGTTGGATGGACCGCTGGACAGAGAATAAGTAAGCCTCTAGCGGATTTTTGATAAACAAAAAGCCAGAATTTAATTCTGGCTTTTTGTTTGAAAGAATAACTTAAGAGCGGTTTCTAGCAGTCTTTATCATATACTCGAACGCTATAGTCACGTATTAGGGTTGGCGAGCTATATTCAACATGGCATTCAAACTTCCCAGCTGTTATATCCCTGAGCTTTTCTTGCCACTTTATTGGAACAATAGCCGTTGCCGATATGTGTCTCGGTACACTGGTGAAAACAAACTCTGATGCGGGTAAGCCAAAGGCGATACGATAGTTTTGGTTGACGATGTCGCTAGAGGATAAGGGTGCTAATGGATAACCTAAACTGACATATAGTCGAGTCCCAGAAACATCGACAAAGTATTCACCCACCAATACGTCCCAGTTTTCATTGCCTCCACACTGGTAACTACAGCCTTTAAGTCGTTCAATGTTATCTATAGTGCTTTTACTGTAAACCAATTGATTTTGGGCACTGAGTTCTGCGGCAATACCTTGTAGCTGTGTAACTTGAGCATCACGGCTAAAATCGATAAATTTGCTGGTAGCAACAACGCTGATAATCCCCATAATAACGATGACGACCACCAACTCTATCAAGGTAAAGCCAGAATCTTTTGCTGGAAGGCAGGATTTTCGTGTCTGAAGCATCTTTTAAAGCTCAATATATGTAAAGCGCGCAAGGTTAACGATCAAACCTGCGGCTAACAAGTTACAAGTGATACATTGTGATACAAGTTCGTTGAAGTGTTAATGTGATCACGTTTTCAGTTGGCAATACTGGAGTGGATAGGCATGTGAGTCAGCTGCTAACAAGAGTTGCCATCACAGTTCTGGATGCCGTTACTGTACATATGTTCAAGCTGTGTTTTAGTTTTTCTTTTGCCGCCGTATGTTCTGAATGTTGCTAGCGTATTCTTGAGTATAAATAGGAGTGAAATAAATTGATTGGCAAATAGATTTATCACATATATTTAACTATTACTAATCAAATAACAAAATATTAGGGTTCTATATTTTTGATTGAACTGCTGATGTTGTGCCTGATAACAGCAAAAACCTTGATTTGGATCGCGTCAAAATAAAAAGGCCTGCTATCAGCAGGCCTTTCATAATTAGCTCATATTAGCAATCTAGTCCACTTCAAAAACTGATTGCCATAATGACAGCTTAGCTAAATTGGTTCATGGTGTTATCTTTACCCGATGCTTTCAGTGCCTGGTCGCCAGAGAAGTACTCTTTGTGATCATCACCCATATCAGAGCCGGCCATGTTTTGGTGTCTAACACAGGCGATACCTTGACGGATCTCCTTACGCTGTACGTTCGCCACATAACCTAGCATTCCTTGGTCACCAAAGTACTCTTTGGCTAAGTTGTCAGTTGAAAGCGCTGCAGTATGGTAAGTCGGTAGCGTAATCAAGTGATGGAAAATACCCGCTTCGCGAGCAGCATCTGACTGGAAGGTACGAATTTTCTCATCGGCTTGTACCGCAAGTTCAGTATTGTCGTAATCAACGCTCATTAGCTTGTCACGGTCATAAGCTGATACGTCTTGTCCTGCATCGTTCATGCTATCGAATACCTGCTGACGGAAGTTTAGCGTCCAGTTAAACGAAGGTGAGTTGTTATAAACAAGTTTTGCATTTGGCACCGTCTCGCGGATCTTATTAACCATTGCACCGATTTGAGCTACATGAGGCTTCTCTGTTTCAATCCATAGCAGATCGGCACCATTTTGTAGCGAGGTAATACAATCAAGTACACAGCGCTCTTCACCTGTCCCTGCACGGAATTTAAATAATCCGTTAGGAAGACGTGCAGGCTTAACAAGCTTACCGTTTTGCTGGAATACAACGTCACCGTTGGCGAGATTAGCTGGATTAACCGCTTCAACTTCTAGGAAAGAGTTGTACTTATCACCTAAATCTCCAGCCTCACTTGTGACGGCAATCTTCTGGGTAAGACCTGCACCTAAAGAGTCGGTACGAGCAACGATCACGCCATCATCGATACCTAGTTCAAGGAATGCGTAACGAACGGCATTAATTTTAGCGAGAAATTCAACATGAGGCACGGTTACCTTGCCGTCTTGGTGGCCACATTGCTTCACGTCTGATACTTGGTTTTCTAACTGAATACAGCAGGCACCCGCCTCAATCATCTGCTTAGCCATCAGGTAAGTGGCTTCTTCGTTACCAAAACCTGCATCAATATCGGCGATGATCGGCACAACGTGAGTTTCAAAGTTATCAATTTTAGCTTGAATTGCTGCTTTATCACTTGCGTTAGCGGCGTCTAGTTGACGAAATAGGCCACCTAGTTCACGAGCGTCGGCTTGACGAAGGAAAGTGTATAGCTCTTTAATTAACGCAGCGACAGAGGTCTTTTCGTGCATAGACTGATCTGGCAATGGACCAAACTCGCTGCGAAGCGCTGCAACCATCCAGCCAGAAAGGTAAAGGTAACGACGCTTTGTCGTCAGTAGATGTTTTTTAATAGAAATCATTTTCTGCTGAGCAATAAATCCGTGCCAACAACCTAACGACTGAGTGTACTGCGATGAGTCCTTGTCGTAGTTTTCCATGTCTTCACGCATTATTTTTGCTGTGTACTTCGCAATATCTAAACCAGTTTGAAAACGATTTTGTAGACGCATACGGGCTACAGACTCAGGGTTAATTGCGTTCCAAGTACTACCTTCAGCATTAATCAAGGTAGCAGCTTCATCGATGTTTGATCTGTAATTTGTCATGTGTCTATTCCTTTAACAATATGATTAGCGGCGATTGATTACGTTGAAAATATTAGTTAGATTTGCTTAAATAAGTCTAATTTATAGTTTCTATTTTCGGTATTTACCTTATGAATATATCTCGTATTGATTTGAATTTATTAGTTTATTTGGATGTTTTACTACGTGAACGAAATGTTACAAGGGCGGCGGATCAGCTAGGAATAAGCCAACCAGCTATGAGTAATGGACTAAAAAGGTTACGAACGCTATTTGATGATCCGTTGCTCATACGTACAAGCCAAGGCATGACGCCAACTGAGCGAGCACAGGAGTTACAACCGACAATTAGTGAGCTGATTATTGGCTTAGAAAAAGCAGTTCAACCTAGAGCTGAATTTAATGCTGCAGAAAGTGAGCAAGTCTTTCGTGTGATGGCAAGTGACTACGCAGAAGCGACACTGATCCCGCCACTTATTGCTCGGCTTCGAACCGAAGCGCCAAATGTTATCTTAGATATTATGACTCCAAGTGACGTCAGCTTTCCTGATGTTGAACAAGGTCGAGTCGATATGGTGATTAACCGGTTTGACAGTATTCCTCAGTCATTTCATCAAAAAGTGCTCTGGAGTGATGACTTTAGTTGTCTGATTAGTAAAACAAATCCAGTACTCGAAAAGTTTTCGCTAGACAGTTACTTAAAAGCTAATCATGTCTGGGTCAGTAAAACGGGTATGGGGGTTGGTGTAGGAATGGATCCCGGTGATGTGCAGCGCTTAGGTTGGGTTGATGAAGCATTAACTCGGATAGGGGTACAGAGAAGGATCACCGTATTTACTCGTCACTATCAAGCGGCCTGTTTGTTGGCAGAACAACAAGATTTGATCGCAACCATACCAAGTAAAATGGCAAAGCAACATGAGAATAATGACCGTGTTTGCATCGTGCCACCGCCCTTTATTATTCAGCCTATAGCGTTAACTATGGCCTGGAGCCCTTTATTACAGCACAACCCTGCACATAAGTGGATGCGCAAACTTATCACACAGACGGCAGACAGCTTTGGGCGAGGCAATTTGCTTTAAGACACTAAAGTACTTTACTGATGTTTTATTACTCCAAAAGTGCATTTTAAATAACTTTGGTGAATAGTCAGAATAGAAACGATAAATTAGATAAATTAAGCTGTTCTAGTATAGGGTGAGTAATCATAGAGCGTGTTTCTTAATGCCCTGACAAGGTTTTGAGTAGGAATAACAATCCGCAGACACGGATAAAGGAAGCATTGAACTGGCCATATTGAACTGACAATAACTCATATACAGGGATAGATGGCCTGATAAATCAGAGAAAAAGGGCAAATTATGACAGCACGTATTCAAGTTGGCGGCCTACAAGTAGCGAAAGAACTTTGGGAGCTCGTAGACAAAGAGATCTGCCCCGGAACAGGGATCAACTCAACCAACTTCTGGAATAAATTTGAAGAGCTCGTCAATGATCTTGGCCCGATTAATCGTGGATTATTGGCTAAGCGAGAGCAGTTACAGTTACAGATTGATGAATGGCATCGCGGTCACTGTCATCACGAGCATGCAGACACACTTCAACAAACAAGCTCTACGATCTCTAATCCCAATACGGCACAAATATTCGCTGAATATAAAAGCTTTCTCTTTGACATTGGTTATTTGGTCGAAGAAGGCTGCCCTTTTAAAATTAGTACTGAAAATGTAGATCATGAGATCGCAAAACAAGCTGGACCACAGTTAGTTGTGCCGGTTAAAAATGCACGTTTTGCGTTAAATGCGGCCAATGCTCGTTGGGGAAGCTTATATGATGCACTTTATGGCACTGATGCCATTCCCCAGACCGCAGGGGCTGAGCTATCAAAGGACTATAATCCTGTGCGTGGCGCTAAGGTCATTTCATTTGCTAAGGCCCACTTAGATAACGCTGCACCTTTGGCCATTAGCTCCCATAGCCTTGTGACTCAATATTTTATTGAAAATAACAGTCTACAAGCCAGGCTTGAGAATGGAACGCAAACAGGGCTTGCTAACCCTGAACGATTTGCGGGTTTCCAAGGAAATGAAGACAAGCCAACGGCTGTACTCATTGTGAATAATGGCCTGCATATCGAGATCCAAATAGACAGTAACCATCAGGTTGGAAAAACTGATTTAGCAGGGGTAAAAGATCTTTTAGTCGAAGCCGCTGTGACGACCATTATGGACTGTGAAGATTCAGTCGCTGCCGTTGATGCTGAGGATAAGGTTGAAATATACCGTAATTGGCTAGGTCTAATGCAAGGTAACCTTACGGCTACACTGAATAAAAATGGCCGTGAAATGGTTCGTCAATTAAATGATGACAGAGTTTATACCTCCGCCAGCGGTGAGCGCCTTACACTTCCTGGACGTAGTCTGTTGTTTGTTCGTAACGTCGGTCATCTTATGACAATAGATGCTGTGTTAGATAAGAACGGCGATGAAGTGCCAGAAGGCTTTTTAGACGGCATGGTGACAGTACTTGCAGCGATGCACGATCTTCAAGGCAATAACAACCAGCGAAGTAATAGCCGTAAGGGATCGGTAAATATCGTTAAACCCAAAATGCACGGCCCAGAAGAGGTGCAGTTTACCTGTGAGCTATTTACACGAATAGAAGATGCACTCAAGCTTTCTCGTAATACCATTAAAGTGGGAATTATGGACGAAGAGCGCCGAACAACTGTCAACCTTAAAGAATGCATACGAGCAGCATCTGAGCGAGTGGTGTTTATTAATACAGGCTTTTTAGATAGAACCGGCGATGAAATTCACACATCGATGCTGGCAGGGCCATTCGTTGCTAAATCCGTTATGAAGCAGCAAGCTTGGATCACAGCCTATGAGGATTGGAATGTTGATATTGGGCTTGAATGTGGCTTGCAAGGTCGGTCGCAGATTGGCAAAGGTATGTGGCCAATGCCAGATGAAATGGCGGCGATGTTAGATCAAAAAATAGGTCACCCAAAGGCGGGGGCGAACACTGCATGGGTTCCCTCGCCAAATGGCGCGGTATTGCACTCAACTCATTACCATCAAGTGAATGTGGCCGAGGTTCAAGATCAGTTAAAACAACGCTCGCGCGCGAGCCTAGACGACTTGTTAACGATTCCCTTAATGGCTCCCGGCACAGCATTAAGTGCTGAGCAAAAGCAATTCGAACTGGATAATAATGCCCAGGGTATTCTAGGTTATGTTGTGCGCTGGATTGATCAGGGAGTGGGGTGCTCAAAGGTGCCTGATATCAATAATGTAGGTTTGATGGAAGATAGGGCTACTTTACGAATTTCATCACAGTACCTTGCTAACTGGCTACACCATGGCGTGTGTACTGAAGAAGAAGTGATGGCATCGCTTAAAAAGATGGCGCTGGTTGTTGATAAGCAAAATGCGCTCGATCCTGCGTATATCAATATGGCACCCAATTTTGATGGCATTGCCTTTAAAGCAGCTTGTGACCTAATATTTAAAGGTACTGAACAGCCGTCAGGATACACAGAGCCGTTACTGCATGCCTATCGTAAGCAGGCTAAGTTAGCTCTAAAAAGTAGCAAATAAGTCAGCAAAAAATTAACCTATTTAAGCAGATGTTGGCCACTTTATAAGTGAGCTTAATAAATAGTTGTAACTAAAAAGCCCTCAATCCTGATTGAGGGCTTTTATGATGAGTTATTAAGCGCTTAAGCTAACTTGATAGCTTAGTTTAATCGTCTGTGTAATCAGTACCATAATAACTAGCGAGCAATACTTGCTTAAGTTCGGCAATCAATGGGTAGCGCGGGTTTGCGCCGGTGCATTGGTCATCAAAGGCATCTTCTGCTAACTCGTCAAGTTTTGCGATAAAATCGGCTTCGTTGACGCCAGCTGCTTGGATCGAGCGTGGAATGCCAATCGTCTCCTTGAGCTCATCAATTTTTTTAAGCAGTGCCTCGACTTTTTCCTCATCACTAATGCCTTCGCCTGTAGCGCCTTCAAGTTTTAAATATTCTGCAATTTTTGCATAACGACAGAGTGCTTTAGGTCTGTCGTATTGACTAAACGCTGCCTGTTTCGTGGGTAAATCTGTTGCGTTAAAGCGGATCACATTGGTGATAAGTAACGCATTGGCTAAGCCATGGGCTAAATGGAACTCTGCACCTAGCTTGTGAGCCATAGAGTGGCAAATACCTAAAAAGGCATTGGCAAACGCAATTCCGGCAATGGTTGCACCATTATGTACTTTTTCGCGAGCCACTGGCGCATTTGCACCATGTTCATAGGCATCAGGCAGATACTTAAACAGTAAGTCTAGTGCTTGTAATGCTTGACCATCGCTATATTCGTTAGCCATTACACTCACGTATGCCTCTAATGCATGGGTCACCGCATCTATGCCACCAAAGGCCGTGAGTGACTTTGGCATATCCATTACCAGATTCGGATCAACGATTGCCATGTTTGGGGTTAACTCATAATCGGCAATCGGATACTTCATACCCGTTTTTTCATCTGTTACTACGGCAAAAGGAGTCACCTCAGAGCCTGTTCCAGATGTTGTTGGTATAGCAACCATTTTAGCTTTCCTACCCAATTTAGGAAATTTATAAATACGTTTTCTAATATCCATAAAGCGCAGTGCTAAGTCGGCAAAATCAACATCAGGATGTTCATACATTACCCAAATAATTTTAGCCGCATCCATTGGCGAACCACCGCCTAAGGCGATAATGACGTCAGGTTGGAAGCTTTGAGCAACTTTGGCACCTTGTTTAACGATCTGCATGGTTGGGTCGGCCTCTACCTCGTAGAAGACTTCAGTTTCAACCCCTTGGCTTTTTAAAATCTTGATGGTCTCATCACAGTAACCGTTATTGAACAGGTATTTATCCGTTACAATAAGCGCACGTTTGTTATCGCTGAGCTCTTCTAGAGCGATAGGTAAGCTACCACGGCGGAAATAAATAGAAGAGGGAAGTTTGTGCCACAACATATTTTCAGCTCTCTTAGCGACCATTTTCTTATTGATTAAGTGGCTCGGGCCGACATTTTCTGAAATGGAGTTACCACCCCAAGAGCCACAACCTAAGGTTAACGATGGAGCGAGCTTGAAGTTATATAGATCGCCAATCCCGCCCTGTGAAGCTGGGGTATTGATTAAAATGCGCGCGGTTTTCATTCTAAAACCGAAGGCCTTAACTCTTTCGATTTGTGTATCTTGATCGGTATACAGACCCGATGTGTGCCCAATGCCCCCAAGGGTGACTAAGGCTTCAGCTTTATCCATTGCATCGTCAAAATCTGCTGCTCGGTACATAGCAAGTAGTGGTGATAGTTTTTCATGGGCAAAAGCTTCAGCTTCATCAATATCAGATACCTCACCAATGAGCACCTTAGTGGTGTGGTGCACCTCTATTGCAGCCATCTTGGCAATACTCGCGGCGCTTTGACCAACGATATCGGCATTTAGCCCACCATTTTTTAAAATAACATCTTGCATAGCAGCAGTTTCTTCGGCATTTAATATATAACCGCCATGGCTTGCAAAACGCTCTTTAACCGCTTCGTAAACCTCATCTACAATGACAACCGCTTGCTCTGAAGCACAAACTACACCGTTATCGAAGGTCTTGGACATTAAAATAGAACTGACTGCACGTTTTATGTCAGCTGTCTCATCAATGACAATTGGCGTGTTACCTGCGCCGACACCAATAGCGGGTTTACCTGAAGAGTAGGCGGCTTTTACCATTCCTGGTCCACCTGTCGCAAGAATAAGATTGATCTCTTTATGGGTCATCAATTGATTAGATAATGCCACGGATGGCTCATCTATCCAGCCAATAATATCTTTAGGTGCACCAGCAGCTACCGCAGCGTCTAATACAATACGTGCAGCTGTGGTTGTTGAATTTTTTGCTCTGGGATGCGGGGAGAAAATAATGCCGTTTCGAGTCTTAAGGCTGATCAGCGCCTTAAAAATGGCGGTAGAAGTTGGGTTTGTTGTTGGCACTATGCCGCAGATAATACCGACTGGCTCGGCAATGGTGATGGTTCCAAATGTAGGATCTTCTGATAGGATCCCGCAGGTCTTTTCATCTTTATATTTGTTATAGATATATTCTGAGGCAAAGTGGTTTTTAATCACTTTATCTTCAATGACTCCCATTTGAGTTTCACTTGCAGCCATCTTGGCAAGGGAGATCCGCGCATCTGCAGCGGCAAGGGCGGCGGCTCTGAAAATCTTATCGACTTGTTCCTGAGAGTAGTTAGCGAACGCCAGTTGCGCCGTTCGCACTTTATCTACTAGGAGGTTGAGTTCTTGCTCATTTGATACAGTCATAATCGCAATCCTGAAAAAATTTAGCCAAACCGTATTTGGCTAAACATTCTCCGGTGCTCTAAAATCCATTTGATGAAGAAAAATTACACGCAAAAGCACGGCTATGCCGTGATGAATGCCACAGTTTCGGGGCAATCTGTAATTTTACAACTAACTTAACCAACTCTTGTTGCGGTTTTGGGTCAGAGTTTTGAATAATTAATTAGAAAATTTTATTCAAAGTTGTGATTCAGGATAGAAAATCTCATTTTTTGTTTTTAGGGTCATGAGTTAGAGTAGCGCAACATTTTTTAGAACAGATAACGCCTTGGGTGCGTTGAGGATAAGACGTTGGATTTAACACTCTATGTTAAATTTTTTCTCGGCTTAGTCGCGATAATTAATCCATTTGGTTTATTACCGGTTTTTGTGAGCCTAACCAGTCATCAGACTGAAGTTGAACGTAATCAAACGGCCAAGGTTGCTAACTTCGCTGTTGTGGTGATTTTACTGGTAACGATATTTGCAGGGCAACACATACTAAATCTGTTTAGTATTTCGTTGTCAGCATTTAGGATCGCAGGCGGTACGCTGATTGCCATCATTGCGATGTCGATGCTTCAAGGTAAATTGGGTGAAGTTAAACGGAACAAGGAAGAGGGACGAGAAGCCTCGGCTATGGACTCGGTCGCCGTAGTTCCATTAGCGCTGCCATTAATGGCTGGCCCTGGTGCGATCAGTTCTGTGATTGTTTCTTCTGCTGAGCATAGCAGCATAGAAAACCTTATCGGCATGTCAATTTCCATCATAGTGTTTGGTATATTGAGCTTTTTGCTGTTTAGAATGGCGCCGATAATTTTTAAATTACTCGGTAATACTGGCATTAACGTGATCACCCGTTTAATGGGCTTGATAATGTTGTCTATTGGTATTGAAGTGATAGCCGCAGGCGTTAAAGGTTTTTATCCTGGCTAATAACGAGCTAATAGATAGCTAAAGTTGCATAGGTATACTAAATGAAAGGCACTCGATGAGTGCCTTTCTTGTAAGTTTTAATCAATGAGCTAATCAACAACAAAATAGCAGGTTATGGTCGTAATTAGTAAGAGCATAAGCTAGGACTAAAACTCGCAATTAAGCTCCATCATAGAACCCGATTTTGGACTAAATAGGTGCTGATGCAATCTGGCGGCAAACTCGTCTGTCATGCCTGAAATATAGTCAGCTATCACTCTATGACTGTTTTCTCCTTGTTTTTCACTGGCAAGCCAACGTTCTTGGGTATTGAGTGGCAACAAGCGCTCTGGATCTGAAATAAAGGCTTCAAAGAGCTCCATCACAATCTGCTGTCCTTTATATTCAAGCATCTGGATCTCAGGCTTTCTAATCACATACTTAAATACAAACTGTTTTAGCACGTTAAGCGCAGCATCAAATGCTGGCTCTAATGCTGCATTATATTTTAATAAAGGCTCAGTAAATCCTTCGATTTCATTGATTGCTATTGCGGTGACAAAACCATTAACTAAGGTGCCAATTGCATCTTTACGTTGATGATGTTTAGCAGAGAATAAGCGTTGGCTTATTGTGGCAAACTCATTTTTTAGCCATGCATCTTCGCTATTACACAGCACTTGAGTGACGTCGTTGTTCCACTGATGTTCGCTGACAATGCCCATGACTATAGCATCTTCTAAATCGTGCACCGCGTAGGCAATATCGTCGGCTAGCTCCATGATTGAGCAATCAAGTGATTTATATCGGGTTCGTTTGTGCTGACCCTCGCTGACAGTATAGCTAGACAGAAATAACTGTTTGTCCTCTTTAGAAAGCGGTGCTAATACCCAATCTAAGATCTCTAGGTCATCATCAAAAATACCTTTTACGGGCGGCCACTGAGATGGCTTTAGTTGCCTAAAATGTTGGACAGATTCAATTGATTGTGCTCGACAAAGTTGTGAATAAGGCGCGGGATATTTTAAGATCCCAAGTAAGGTTCGCCTACAAAGGTTCATGCCGTAAAATTCGGTATAGGGTTCTAGGCGGGTTAATATTCTAAAAGTTTGTCCATTCCCTTCGAAGCCACCGTGGGCGCGCATCATATAGTTGAGGGCGACTTCACCTCCGTGTCCAAAAGGAGGGTGGCCAATATCGTGAGCTAAACATAAGGATTCGATTAAACTCATAGAATCGAGTAGAGGATTGAACTCAGGCTGTTTTTGCTTAAGCTGTGCCCTAATGCCAGTACCTATTTGAGACACCTCTAAAGAATGTGTCAGCCGAGTACGATAAAAATCGTTCATGCCCACACCAAGTACTTGAGTTTTAGCTTGAAGTCGCCTAAAAGCGGCAGAGTGCAAGATCCGGGCACGATCACGCTGATAAGGACTACGATGATCATTGCGTCTAAGTTTATCTTCCCCTAAACGTCTTTCATTCCAAACCGAGTGTGTCATAGTCGAACCTCAAAAGGTGTTAAAGCAGTTTATTAATATCGTCGAGATCGAGAGTGAAGCTAGGAATAAAACATTCAACAAAGTATCTGACTGCAGGGTTAGCATCATTATTAATACTGTGTTCAAGTCTCTTTTGCGCGGTGTTGAACTCGGTATTTCCAGCGCGCTTTTCTTCAAGGCATTTAAGGTAGGCACACAAGGTATCAGCAGACTTCACCAGTGCTTTATATTGCGGATCGGCATACTCACTGGTGAGCAAGGCCTGATAATCACTTTTAAACTCATCTGGCACCATTTCAAGCAAACGGTGCTCAGCAATCGCTTCAATCTTTTTATATTCAGCTTCTATTTCTTTATTGAAATACTTAACGGGAGTTGGCAGATCGCCAGTTAATATTTCGCTGGCATCATGGAATATGGCGATGGTTGCAGCTTGGTATGGGTCAAACTTCCCATCAAATTTTTTGTTGCTAATTAAAGCAAGTGAATGCGCTACCATTGCGACCTGAAGAGAGTGTTCTTGAACATTTTCAGTTCTAATATTGTACATGAGTGGCCAGCGTTGAATTAATTTCATTCTAGCTAGGTGGGCAAATAAGTGGCTCATCGCATTCCTTGTAGGCATGTATACTTCAATGAATTCAGATTAGCATAGTTGTTATACAAAAAAACGACCCGAGGGTCGTTTTATCTATCTAGTTATTATAAATAATAATTTGATTAGCCACTTAGTCCACTTAGTCCACTTAGTTCACTTAGCTTAAGTGCTATTGCTTATAGTTTCCTAAAAAGTCGCCAAATTCCGACAGCGCCTTAGTTAACTCTTCTTTATGAGGCAGAAAAACGACGCGAACATGATCAGGCTCTGGATAGTTAAAGGCTGAACCTTGTACGAGTAAGATCTTGCGGTCTTTTAACAGGTCGAGAACCAAACGCTCATCATCACGTAAGTTAAACTTCTTTTGATCCAGCTTTGCAAAGGCATACAATGCGCCTTTAGGCGTTTTTACACTCACACCCGGAATCGAGTTAAGCATTTCAACACAGGCGTCACGTTGTACACGCAAGCGTCCGCCAGGTTGTACTAACTCCTGGATGCTCTGATAACCACCTAATGCTGTTTGAATCGCGTGCTGACTTGGTACGTTTGCGCATAGGCGCATAGATGCAAGCATATCCAAGCCTTCGATATAGCTCTTAGCCGATTTTAAGTTGCCTGTAAGCATCATCCAGCCTACGCGGAAACCTGCAGCACGATAAACTTTAGATAAACCGTTAAAAGTGACCGTTAAGATGTCGTCAGAGAGACTTGCTGCAGGAATATGTTCAGCTTCATCATATAGAATTTTGTCGTAGATCTCGTCAGCAAACAAAATCATATCGTTTTGGCGGCATAGTTCAATCACTTCAAGGATCAGTTCTCTTGAATAAACGGCGCCCGTTGGGTTGTTCGGGTTGATAAGAACGATACCACGGGTTCTAGGCGTAATTTTACTCTTGATATCTTCAAGATCAGGGAACCAGTCAGACTCTTCATCACAGCGATAATGCTGCGCTTTACCACCAGAAAGGTGTACAGCAGCGGTCCATAGAGGGTAATCAGGTGACGGAACCAGTATTTCATCGCCACTATTAAGTAGGCCTTGCATCGCCATAACGATCAGTTCTGATACGCCATTACCGATATAGATGTCTTCGATATCAACACCGAAAATACCTTGAGACTGATAATGCTGCACAATCGCTTTACGTGCTGAGAATAGTCCTTTGGACTCGCAGTATCCTTGCGCACTTGGTAGGTTCAGAATAACATCACGAACGATCTCTTCAGGCGCTTCAAATCCAAATGGGGCAGGGTTGCCGATGTTAAGCTTTAGAATTCGATGACCTTCATCTTCTAGTCGACGGGCTTCTTTATGCACCGGACCGCGAATGTCATAACAAACAGAATCTAATTTATTGGATTTGATAATAGGGCGCATCTACACCTCGAAAATGCTGAAAATTTTAGCCAAACATACCTTTGACTTAGTTGCAGGCACAATAGCTAATTTCGATCGACAAATAAAGGATTAAATCACTAATTTGACGGCGTTAAAAAGTATATGATCTCAATTATCAGCTGCCGGATATTCATATTTAGATTTTTACACTGTTCCGGTGCCAATCTGGCAGTGCTAAGTTTGGTCTGTTCTACTACTAACACCATATAAAAACTAATTGATTAATTTGTTAACTTGATCGGACTTCAGTATGAGCAAACTCATTTCAGGACAAGACACAGCCAATAAAAAAGCCAGCGTATATACGCTGGCTTTTTTAAAGCAATGTTTAAAAACTTAAACGCGCTTTTTGAACTCGTTAGTACGAGTATCAATTTCAATCATGTCACCAGTTTTCACGAAATCAGCAACACTTAATGTACCGCCGCCAGTGATGGTAGCTGGCTTCATTACTTTACCTGAAGTATCACCACGAGCAGATGGCTCAGTGTAAGTCACTTCACGTACCACTGAAGTTGGTAGTTCAACTGAAATTGCTTTGCCTTCGTAGAAAGTAACTTGGCAATTTTCTTCCATACCGTCAACGATGTATGCTGCTGCATCGCCAAGGTTTTCTGCTTCAACGTCGTACTGGTTGTATTCAGCATCCATGAATACAAACATAGGGTCAGCAAAGTATGAATATGTACAATCTAGACGCTCTAGAATGATGTCTTCCATCTTGTCTTCACCTTTGAAGGTGCTTTCAGTAGAAGAGTCTTGTAGAACATGCTTAAGCTTTAATTTAACGATTGCAGCGTTACGGCCAGAACGAGTTGTTTCAGTTTTTTGAACAACCCATGGGCTGCCATCTAACATGATCACGTTACCAGGACGGAGTTCATGAGCAGTTTTCATTACACTATTTCCTATTTTAGGTTTTTCTATTTAAACGTAGTATCTTAGCTATTTTTGACAAATTGAACTAGTCGAGAAACAAGATCTACATCATTTATTGCATCAATTGGCCATTGTTTAGCGTGCTGCAACAGTGGCAAACCGACTAAATTTATTTTTTGCCAGTAGCTAGCTGTTTGTTCTTGCTGTTCTTTATTAAAGGCAAGATTTAATGCTTTCCAGCTTATCGCTAATTCTGGCGGCAGATTATTACAGTAAAGCTGCATAAAGGCATCTAATTTTATTAGATGATAGTCATCTTCTTGTGCATATATGTGCCAAATGAAGGGTTTTGCGGCCCATTGGGCTCTTAAGAATGAATCTTCACCGCGCACAATATTAAAATCACAGCTCCAAAGTAACTTATCGTAACCTTCTTGATCTGTCATTGGCAAAATATGGATTACTAAATTCCCAAGCTTTATCTGCATTCCTGCACTGAGCTCTGCAATAGAGCAGGGGAGTATTGTTTGTAAGCTATTAAGGCTCCGCCCCTTAGGAAACAAAGCATGAATCGTTTGTTGGCTATCTTGCCATGTTTCACATAAAGCGAGTAACGCATCAGACTCATAGCTAAAAACGCTAACGACATTATCTTCAGGGCTTATGCCCCTAAGCCCGAGGCTTGCAAATAAATTGTGCCGATTTTGTGAGTCTTGCTGCCAAGCATCGCGCTGTTCAAACAGTTTATTTTCGCAAATGAGCCCACCAGTTTTAGCTGTGAATCCGGGGAAATAAAAGTATTTCTTCAATCCACTGGCTTGCATCGAAGGAAGTCCGTGACAGCCTTCTACCCAAGACTCTGCACTCAGGTATTCAAGATTAAGCCATAAAGGCGGTTTTGCTGCACTTGAATCGAGTTTGTATACCTGATGGATGGCGATTAAGTTGTTTTTAACAGACTCAGGCAATTCACACGCAAAGGCCTCAATAAGCACAGTACCGGCTTGATAAGAAATCGCTAATGGCTCAGACCACTGATTGATGGTGACACCAAAATGAACCTGGCTTATCAAGTTAGGATCGAGTGCGGGCAATATGTGTGAGAAGCTTTTTAAATCATCGACCCATAAGGTGATAGCAATAGGTTGCTCTGCAGACAATTGTTTTGCAAGTCGCCATGTGACGCCAATGTCACCATAATTATCAACGACCGCACAAAAGATATCCCAACGTTCTGGGCTATTTTGACTTGTCATATTACAAAACTCACTCTATCTGCTCAATGCGAGACGGTTAAATCGGCTATTGAGCCTTATTAATGAGACAAAAAAGCGGCATAATAATATGCCGCTTTTATAGAATTACGCTAAAAGTAAATGATTACCTTTAAGGTGTGATTCTTTAGTCTTCAAGCTCAGCTAAACACATCTCTTCATAGATCTGCTTAACCCATGCATCAACGCGCTCTTCTGTTAGCTCAGGCTGACGATCTTCGTCGATACCTAGACCTACAAAGTGCTTGTCGTCTGCTAAACCTTTTGATTCTTCGAAATCATAGCCTTCAGTAGGCCAATGGCCAATAACGACCGCGCCACGAGCTTCAACGATTTCGTTGACCATGCCCATAGCATCAAGGAAGTACTCTGCGTAATCTTCCTGATCGCCACAACCAAAGATTGCGACTAATTTGTCTTCGAAGTTGATTTGCTCAAGTTCAGGGAAAAAGTCGTCCCAGTCACATTGTGCTTCACCATAGTACCAAGTTGGAATGCCGAAAATGAGCAGATCGTAATCTGCAATTTGTTCCTTGGTACTTTTGGCAATATCTTTTACCTCAACCATTTTTTTACCCAGTTTCTTTTGGATAATCTTGGCTACGGCTTCGGTGTTGCCTGTATCAGACCCGAAAAAAAGACCTACAGTTGCCATTGTTGTTCCTTTAATATCTAGTTAACTATTAATGGTATGCGTGCATTTAAAAGTGGGTTAGTCACTAACCTGCTTTTGAAGTATAGATTCGATTAGTTGGCTACGGCTGATATTACTGGCCATAGCTTGTTCATTCAAGGCGTCGTACAAATCTTGTGACACCTTTAACTCTATTCGTTTTAATCCGTTTGCTCGATCACGCTGAATTTGGTTTCTTTTATTAATTTTAAGCTGTTGGTCCCGAGGCAAAGGATTGCTTCGAGGCCTACCACGTCGCTTTTCTGTTGCAAACAGATCAATGGTGGTTCTATCTGATGTTTCTTTTGCCATTGAGTTCGTATTTACCCGATGCCTGAGCTTTCCCAGGTCATCTGTATAATCCCTTTTGCAATAAACCCGGCGCAGCCGAGAAATAAAACTAGCCAAACAATGTTTCGCCCAAACGTCGGCACATTGCCTTGCTTGAGTACATCTCTAATGGCCATACCAATAAAAAAGAAAATGGCTGCAAAAAACAGGTTTAAGCCGAGAGCTTCAATCTGTTCCATATACTGCATCAACATTCGCCATTCCTTTCTAGGCTAAAAAAAGTTGCGCGAATATACCATATAAGTTTTCAAGCGGCTATATGCTTTACCGCTTTCTGTGGTGAAAAACAGCTTAACATTGTGTAATAAAATCTTTGACTATACGGTTAAAAATGCTGGCTTTTTGAGCGTGTAACCAATGACCCGTGCCTTCGATTGTTTTGGCTTTAACCGTTGGAAATTGTGACAGTATTGCTTGTCTGTGTTCAGCCGTCACATAATCTGAATCCCCTCCACGTATAAATAGACAAGGGCCTTGGTAGGAGTGATTAAAGGTTGGCCAATCAATAATATCGGCGTAACTGGCTTTTAAGCCGTCTAGGTTCATTTTCCATATAAAACCTTGCTCTGTGCGAGCAAGAGATTTTAATAAAAACTGCGCGGTACCCTCGTCAATATCACAAGATTGCATATAGGCGAGCGCTTGGCGTCTATCTTTAATCTCTGATAATGGCATGGATGCTAATGCAGTAAAGACTTTGTCATGGCGACTTTGGTAAGCTACCGGCGCGATATCTGCAACGACTAGCTGGCTAACACGCTCTGGGTAACTGAGTGCGGTTGCCATGGCTATTTTCCCCCCCATAGAATGTCCAATAAGAATCGCATCCTTGCAGTTAAGCTCATCAATCAAGTTAACCATGCTATCGGCTAGTGATTGATAACTCATATTGGCTACTTGGGGGCTGCTGCCGTGATTGAGTACATCAATGCGAACAACGGTAAAGTTTGCCTCGAGCTCTTTGCCCAAAGCCTTAAGGTTATCAAGATCACCAAATAAACCATGAATAAGGATAACTACGGGGCCTTGACCGCTTGTCACATAATGCATTGTCTTTCCACTTACTTGAATCGAATGGCGCAGATTGTGCCTTGGTTTACGCTAAAATCCAACAAAGAGCGCACATACCCGTGATTAGCGCTTAAAAAGTAAACATTGTTTGTTTAGTAAATAGGATCTTTCTCCTCTGGATCGCAGTTTTCATTTAATGACGCTTTATCAAGGCTCTAAACCTCGCTACACTGGGCGGATAATTCGGGACAGTTATGCGATCTTTTTGCATTTTAGAACACCGATCCGCTTTTCTACTTAAGGAAGATAACCGTTATGAAATATATCGAAGTTGATGAAGAGCTTTATCGACACATCGCCAGCAAGACTGAACATATTGGCGAGAGCGCTTCGGATATTTTGCGCCGTATATTGGGATTACAAGTTGAATCAGTGGTTCAAGAAGCACCTGAAAAGATCAGTCATCCGAGTCTTGAGCACTCTTCACCTAAGCCAGTAAAGGTCGCTAAAGTAGCAACTAAGGCCGTTTCTGATTTTACCCGTTTGATCGATGTCGATGCGTTGGCAGCCCAAAAGGGCGCGGTAGGGCGTTTTCTATTTATTCTAGATACGGTTTATAGAGCATCAACGACACAATTTGAGCAGGTGTTACAAATTCAAGGGCGTGACCGCTTATACTTTGCGACGTCAAAAGATGCACTGTTAAAAGCCAGTAAATCAGCAAATCCAAAAGAGATAGGCCAAAGTGGTTTCTGGGTCACGACAAACAACAATACCGCTAAAAAGCGCACAATTCTTTCTGAAGTTTTGCTGCAGTTCGGTACGAATGAAGAGCAAGTGGCTCAAATTATAGAAAAAATTTAACGACATAAAGCGTTAACGTAAAATGTATAAACTTGCTGTGACGACATTAAAAACACGGTAAATAAAGGAGAGGGTAATTGGCTACACACAAGAGAGCAGGATTGATTGCTGAGCAAAAGGATTTGGTCAATATCCCCAAACTCGTTAGCCTATATTATAGCTTAACGCCCGATGTGAGAGATGTAACTCAAAAAGTGACATTTGGTACCTCGGGTCATCGTGGAAGTGCGATGCAAAAAAGCTTTAATGAAGCACATATTGTTGCCATTGCTCAAGCAGTTGCTGATTATCGAAAGCAAGCCAATATCACGGGTAAGTTGATATTAGGTATTGATACACATGCCTTGTCACAACCCGCAGCCATTTCGGTTGTTGAAGTGTTAGTGGCTAACGAAGTTAGCGTTGTGGTTCATAAAAATGATGGTTTCACACCGACTCCAGTGGTGTCTCATGCGATTATTTGTGCCAACAATAATCCAGTAGACGGTTTAGTCGATGGCCTCATTGTAACGCCTTCCCATAATCCGCCTCAAGATGGTGGTATTAAATACAATCCTCCCCATGGTGGACCCGCTGAAGGCGAAATCACCAGCTGGATTGAAGGCAGAGCCAACGAATATCTTGCTAAGCATTTAGCGGGCGTTAAGCGTACTCCATACAGCGCCGCGCTTGATAGTGGATATATAATAGAAGCCGACCTTATTTCACCTTATGTTGAAGACTTAAGTCAGGTCGTTGATATGCAGGCGATTGCAGATGCGAAACTCCGCTTGGGCGTCGACCCTCTCGGTGGCTCTGGGGTTCACTATTGGTCACCGATAGCAAAGTATTATGGTATCGACATCACAGTGCTTAACGACAAAGTCGATCCAAGTTTTAGCTTCATGCCTCTGGATAAAGACGGCAAGATCCGCATGGACTGCTCATCACCTTATGCAATGGCCGGTCTTTTAGAGCATAAAGATAATTTTGATCTTTGTTTAGGTAATGACCCTGACTTTGACCGTCATGGCATTGTCTGCCCAGGCAGTGGATTAATGAATCCCAATCATTTCCTTGCGGTTGCGATTGATTACCTAGTGACCCATCGACCTCATTGGACCGAACAGATGGTGATAGGTAAGACTTTAGTATCTAGTGCGATGATTGATAAAGTTTGTCAAATGCACAATAAACAGATGTCTGAAGTACCAGTAGGGTTTAAGTGGTTCGTTGAAGGCTTAGCCAATAGTGATTTTGCTTTTGGCGGTGAAGAAAGTGCTGGCGCAGCGTTTTTAAGAACAGATGGCAACACCTGGTGTACCGATAAAGATGGCTTTATTTTATGCTTGTTAGCGGCTGAAATTTTGGCTGTGACCGGTAAAACACCACAACAACGATACGATGAACTAGAAGCGCAGTTTGGTAAGAGTTTTTATCAACGCATCGATAGCCCTGTGAGCCTTGAAGACAAAGCTAAGTTTTCGAAGATTTCAGCAGATACGATTGCGGCGAATACCCTTGCCGGAGACGTTATCTTACAAAAGTTGACCCATGCACCGGGCAACGGCGCTGCTATTGGTGGTATTAAAGTTGTCACTGAAAAAGGCTGGTTTGCCGCTCGCCCATCGGGTACCGAAGCCTTATTTAAACTTTATGGTGAAAGTTTTGTTAGCCAAGCCCATCTGGCTAAGCTGTTAGACGATGCGCAGCAGATTGTCGCTCAAGCATTAAAGTAACAAATACAGCAAAAAATATACTCATCAGTAATGACTAAAAAAGGCACCTTGCGGGTGCCTTTTACTGTTTATAAGCATTAGTGAGCATGTTGGGGTTAGCGCCTTTGCTTCATTTGGCGTTGGGCGATGACTAGTAGCTGATGTGGCAGCTCGGTAATTCGTTCTTAGCGAGGTAATTCTGATGGTACTCTTCGGCGTGATGAAACTGCTGGCAAGGGACGATTTCAGTTACCACGTGTCTCGCACCCCATTTTTGGCTTTTAATCAAAGCCAGTTTTGAGATCTCAGCCAGTTGTTTCTGCTGCTTATCGTGGAAAAAAACAGTACTTCGATACTGCGTTCCTATGTCTCCACCCTGTTGATTAAGGCTAGTTGGGTTATGGTTTTGCCAGAAAACATTGAGCAAATCATCAAACGACACAATGGCAGGATCGTATTTAACTTGTACGACTTCTGCATGACCGGTTGTGCCGGTTTTTACTTGCTGGTAGCGAGTGTATTGATCCTTACCGCCCATATAACCGCAAGTACAATCAATGACACCTTCGACTTCTCTAAAGAAATATTCAACTCCCCAAAAACAACCTGCGCCGAATGTTGCCAATGCCATAGTTTACCCCTTAGTGCTGCTCTCGAATGTTGATGACTTTGCCTAGTAGCCGTTTGGATGGCTAGATGTCTTTATCTTGTTTTATTTTTTTGGCTTATGCAAGCAGAAATTAGACTCGTTGATTATTAGTTATACTATCTCGATAAAATCTGTACCCGAATAGAGGGGCAAATATGCTATTATCCTTGGCAGAATCAGTTCAGAATGCCGTAGAAACAAATGCTTGTTGCTTAATGATTTCTCGGAATATAAAGCTGACGTACCAACAAATAAGGAGTAGTTTGTGTTTCACGAATTGAAACAGTCTAAGGACTTTTTAGCGCTTACCCTGGCACATCCACAATATTTACCAGAAACGTTCGAGTTTGAGCTTGATAATCAGATCCGAGTAGAAGTGTGGGACACGGGTGTTATCATGTTTGAGCCGATTAATGCTAAGCACACCAAAGATATTGTCTTATCTTGTGCGGTTCACGGCAACGAAACAGCTCCGATAGAACTGTGTAATGATCTCATGACACAACTACTGGGTGAGAACATCGCGCTAAAACAGCGAATACTATTTCTTATTGGTAATCCACCGGCTATCCATAACGGCACGCGCTTTATCGATGAAAATCTCAATCGATTATTTAATGGCGCGTACTCTCGTGGTGAGGGCTTGTGCAATCCTGAGCGGGTAAGAGCGCAAAAACTTGAGCATTATATCGATAAGTTTTTTGCCTCTCAATCAGGCGAACGCCACAGAATACATTATGACCTCCATACTGCAATTCGCCCCTCTAAACATGAAAAGTTTGCTATTTACCCTTATCGCGCCAACCGTAAATACAGTAAGCAACAGATCATGTTTCTCGAATCTTGCGGTGTAAATACTATTTTATTACACCACGAACCAACGACAACGTTCAGTTATTTCTCCTCTGAAAATTATCATGCCGACGCATTTACCATTGAACTGGGTAAGGTGTTTCCTATGGGGCAAAATGATATGACGCGCTTTATTGCGATGAAAGAGATGCTAACACTATTAATGACGGGCAAAGATCTACAGTTACCCGACTTTGATATGAAACGCTTAAATCTGTATCAAGTTTGCCGTTCGGTAAATAAACATTTTGATGATTTTGAATTTAGCTTCGCTAACGATGTTGAAAACTTTACTGCTTTTCCAAGAGGATACACCTTAGCGAAAGAGGGCGGCAAAGAAGTCAAAATCGAACAAGAGTTTGAATCGATTGTTTTTCCAAATGCAAAAGTACCTGTAGGGCAGCGGACGGTTTTGTGTTTAAAGCCTGCCGATGAAAGTCAATTGGACTAAATTCAAACTGAATAACTGTGCATGTAAACCAATATATACATGCACAGACATGCTTAGTTGTGGTTTCAATGATGGGAAGTGTTGAGAGTTAGTTTACGTTAACGTAATGTTCTTCCCGCGTATTAGAATAGCAAGGCGCCGTATTTAGTCGTTTAGCGGCACCAACAATAACAAGAGCACATTATGAGCAACGCAACAACGAATGCAGAAACAGTCCATCGCGTGAGCTTTCTCGATAAAGACTCACTGTCGATCCCGATTTTAAAAGTGTTACAAGCAGATGGTACCGCCTATGAAGGCGCTGTATTGCCTGTAATAGACGAAAAGCTAGCCAAACAGATCCATGATACTTGCGTATTTACCCGAGTATTAGACGAGCGTATGTTGGGCGCACAACGTCAAGGTAGAATTAGCTTCTATATGACTTGTACTGGTGAAGAGGCTTCTATTATTGGTAGCACAGCCGCCCTCGATGATGGCGACGTTATCTTAGCGCAATATCGTGAACATGCAGCGCTGCGTTACCGAGGTTTTACGACTGAACAATTTATGAACCAAATGTTCAGTAATGAGAAAGACTTTGGTAAAGGCCGTCAAATGCCAATCCATTACGGCAGCCAAGCACTTAACTATCAAACGATTTCTTCGCCGCTAGCAACTCAAATCCCCCAGGCAACAGGTGTGGCTTATAGCCTTAAAAGACAAGGTAAGCGTAATATTGCTATCTGTTACTTTGGTGAAGGTGCGGCTTCTGAAGGTGATTTCCATGCGGGCCTCAACATGGCTGCAGTGTTAAATTCTCCGGTTATTTTCTTTTGCCGTAACAATGGTTACGCAATTTCTACACCTACAGAAGAGCAGTTCAAAGGTAACGGTATCGCCAGTCGTGGCGTGGGTTACGGCATGCATACTATCCGTGTTGATGGTAACGATATGTTGGCCGTACTTGCGGCAACGCAACAAGCTCGTGCCTATGCATTAGAGCATAACGCGCCAGTACTTATTGAAGCTATGACCTATCGCTTGGGAGCACACTCTTCTTCAGATGATCCATCGGGTTACCGCTCTAAAGATGAAGAAGCAAAGTGGCAACAACACGATCCAGTAAAACGCTTCAAACTTTGGATGATCAATAAAGGCTGGATGAATGAGCAAGAAGATGCCGATCTGTATGTGAAATACCGTGAAGAGGTATTATCTGAACTCAAAGTGGCAGAAAAAATACCCACGCCTCATCTCGATAGCATCATCGAAGATGTTTACGATACGCCAACTCCTTTACTTAAAAAACAGTTAGCACAGCTGAAAGAACACGTTAAAAAATATCCAGAATCCTATCCAAAAAGCGCAGGGAGAGTATAAGCCGTGGCTCAAATGAATATGTTGCAAGCCATTAACCAAGCGCTGAGCTCGGAAATGGAATCAGATGAAACAATGACAGTGTTTGGCGAAGATGTCGGTCACTTTGGAGGGGTCTTTAGAGCAACCTCTGGCCTACAAGAAAAGTTTGGACGCGACCGTTGTTTTAATACGCCGTTAACCGAACAAGGCATAGCAGGCTTTGCCAATGGTTTAGCATCAAATGGCATGACGGCTGTCGCTGAGATCCAATTTGCCGATTATATTTTTCCTGCAATTGATCAAATCGTTAATGAAAGTGCCAAATTTAGATACCGCAGTGGTAACGAGTTTGATGTGGGCGGGCTGACCTTTAGAACTCCATATGGTGGCGGAATTGCAGGCGGTCACTATCACTCGCAATCACCAGAAGCTTATTTTACTCAAACACCAGGGCTTAAAGTGGTTGTGCCGCGTAATCCAGAGCAAGCGAAGGGCTTATTAATCGCCTCTATTCGTGATAAAAACCCGGTGATATTCTTCGAGCCTAAACGCTTATATCGCGCCTCAGTTGGTGATGTACCCGAAGGTGACTACGTTATCGAACTCGGTAAAGCGGAAGTCGTGAAAGTGGGGACTGATATCACGCTTCTAGGCTGGGGAGCTCAGATGGAGATCCTTGAAAAATCGGCTGAAATGGCGGCTAAAAAAGGTATTTCTTGTGAAATAATCGATTTAAGAACCTTGTCTCCTTGGGATGTCGATACTGTCGCGGCATCAGTAAAAAAGACTGGTCGCTTACTGATTAACCACGAAGCACCATTAACGGGTGGGTTCGCAGGTGAAATCGCAGCAACAATTCAAGAAGAGTGTTTCTTGTACCTTGAGTCGCCAATTGCCCGTGTTTGTGGTCTAGATACACCGTATCCTTTGATCCATGAAAAAGAATATATGCCAGATGCGTTAAAGACGTTTGAAGCAATCAAAGCTTCGGTTAAATTTTAGGAGCCCGCCATGATTAAAGATTTTATCCTTCCGGATATCGGCGAAGGCGTTGTCGAATGTGAGCTGGTTGAATGGTTGGTAGCAGAGGGTGATAGTGTTGTTGAAGATCAACCTATTGCCGATGTGATGACCGATAAAGCATTAGTGCAAATTCCTGCGCCCAATGCCGGTGTTATTACTAAGCTTCATTACGCCAAAGGTGAAATCGCTTTGGTGCACGCACCGCTTTATTCTGTCGATGTAACAGAAGAGCTGCAAGTGACGCCAAGCGCTGCTTCAGGCGAGAGCTCGATAAGTGACACAAACTTTGTCGAAACTGCCTCCGTACAAACAAGTCCTTCCGTAGCGATCACTGCAGGTGTGACTATTGAAGAGTTTTTACTGCCCGATATCGGTGAAGGTATTGTTGAGTGTGAACTTGTCGAATGGCTCGTTAACGAAGGTGATATGGTCGTTGAAGATCAGCCTATTGCCGATGTGATGACCGATAAAGCCTTAGTGCAAATACCCGCCATAAAAAACGGTAAAATTAGTAAATTACATTACCGTAAAGGCCAGCTGGCACGTGTGCATGAGCCGCTATTTGCCATTGAAGTTGTATCAGATGCAAACAGTGTAAATGTCACTGATGCAAGCAAGACTAGCACCGTCGATACACTTGCTAATGCATCAGTAACAACAAATGAAATAGTGCCACAAGGCAAAGCGCTAGCAAGCCCTGCGGTGCGACGTTTGGCTCGCAGTCTAGATATTGATATCTCAACGGTGAGTGGCTCTGGTAAAAATGGCCGGGTGTACAAGGAAGATATTGAGCGTCACCACCTTGGCGGCGCGGCAATGCAGTCAGGTATCACTGACGCAGTCAGCACGGCTAAGGCAACGGCGCAAACTGTGGCAGTTGCTCAACACGCACAGGTTGAAAACTTGCAGGTTAAAAACCACGCCGATAGAGTTGAGCCGATAAAAGGTGTACGCGCCGTGATGGCGAAAATGATGATGGACTCTGTATCAACGATCCCACATTTTACCTATTGCGAAGAGTTTGATTTAACCGATTTAGTTGCACTACGTGAAAGCATGAAGAAAAAGTATTCATCAGACGAGCTCAAGCTCACCATGATGCCTTTCTTTATGAAGTCTATGTCACTGGCACTGGCTCAATTTCCAGATATGAACAGCCGAGTTAATGCTGACTGCACTGAGCAGACTTATCTTGCAAGCCATAACATAGGCATGGCAGTTGATTCTAAAGTGGGTCTACTTGTGCCTAATGTAAAAGATGTACAAGATAAAACGATTCTTGAAATCGCTACTGAGATCACGCGTTTAACTCATGCTGCACGAAGTGGCAGGGTATCTCCAGCGGATCTTAAAGGTGGCAGTATTTCAATTTCAAACATCGGTGCATTGGGTGGTACGGTGGCAACACCAATCATTAATAAGCCTGAAGTAGCGATAGTCGCCTTAGGTAAACTGCAAATGCTACCGCGCTTTAATGAGAAAGGCGAAGTCGAAGCGCGTAAGATCATGCAGGTGAGTTGGTCTGGCGATCACCGGGTAATTGATGGTGGTACCATTGCTCGTTTTTGTAACTTGTGGAAACACTATTTAGAACAGCCACAAGAAATGTTGCTAGCTATGCGATAGCTATCAACAACGTGATAAAATGGCGCTAGTGATAGCGCCTTTTTTATCTCTATTAGCCCTGTAGTAGTTTTAAATTTGTTAACTATTCCGTATAATTCCGCTAATCTGTTATTGCCCATTGGTTTTACTATGAGCGCTTTCGCCCCAATTATCGAAAATATTGACTATCCTTTTCCACCCAAGCCTGCTCCTTTATCCGATCGTGAGAAAGCTGAATCAACAGCCAGAATTAAGCAGCTTTTAAAAGAAAAAGATGCGGTTTTGGTTGCGCACTATTATACCGACCCAGAAATTCAAGCTTTAGCGGAAGAGACCGGCGGTTGTGTTTCTGACTCATTAGAGATGGCCCGTTTTGGCCGTGATCATCCCGCTAAAACATTAATTGTTGCTGGCGTTAAGTTTATGGGTGAAACCTCTAAGATCCTAAGTCCAGACAAAACGGTGTTAATGCCAACACTGGAAGCCACTTGCTCGCTCGATCTTGGTTGCCCAATTGAGACCTTTAGCGAGTTTTGTGATGCTCACCCAGATCATACTGTAGTGGTTTATGCTAATACCTCCGCAGCAGTAAAAGCTCGTGCAGACTGGGTTGTGACATCGAGCATTGCACTTGAAATTGTTGAGCATCTCGATAGCGAAGGTAAGAAGATTATCTGGGGCCCAGATCGCCACTTAGGTAGTTATATTGCAAAACAAACCGGTGCTGAAATGTTGATGTGGCAGGGCGAGTGCATTGTCCACGATGAGTTTCAAGCCAAAGCATTGCGTGAACTGAAGAAGTTACATCCCAATGCCGCTGTTTTAGTGCATCCAGAATCTCCCGCTAGCGTAGTAGAACTCGCTGATGCAGTTGGCTCAACTAGTCAGTTGATTAAAGCAGCCCAAACCATGGATAACGATATGTTTATCGTGGCTACCGATAAAGGGATCTTCTATAAGATGCAGCAGGCAGCCCCTAACAAGGAGCTAATTGCTGCACCGACAGGTGGAAATGGCGCGACTTGTAAGAGCTGTGCACATTGCCCTTGGATGGCGATGAATGGCCTCAAAGCAATTGAAAGTGCGTTAGAGAATAAAGACGCGAGTGCGCATGAGATCTTTGTCGACGATGAATTGCGCCTCGATGCACTCAAACCACTGGATAGAATGCTGGATTTTGCGGCTTCTTTAAATATGAAAGTTAAAGGTAATGCTTAAACTTTAGCAATTGATTTTAAATAAAATAGCCTGCAAAGCAGGCTATTTTATTTTTATTCGTCGAGTAAATCTTTTAATTGACCATCAATTGTGCAAACGAAGAGTAATAGCGCTATTTGGCTTGACGCAATAAGGCCTTTTCAGTAAAGTAGCGCTCCGTTGCTAAGCAATTATTGTAAAAGATTTTTGGTAGCAATCGTGGTGCTTAAACACGTAAAAGATAATGCATCGGTGAGCTGGCTGAGTGGCTGAAGGCGCACGCCTGGAAAGTGTGTTTAGGTTAATCCCTAACGAGAGTTCGAATCTCTCGCTCACCGCCATATTAGAAAAGCCCGTTATCGCAAGATAACGGGCTTTTTGCTGTCTGTTACTTAGCTGTCTATCTATATACCTACCGGTAACTCTTTGTGCTACGAATTATCTGTTACTTTCACTCTGTTACTAATAGTTTGATAACAGGGCTTTTAATCAGTTTAGTTAAGGGCTTATCGTTTAGCTGCATAATCAAAAAACTTTCTATTTTCGATCCCCGCACTATTTGAATTCACTTTATTCGGATGCTTATGCTCCGCCCAGCAAGCCACTTTTTTTCCGATATTTAAGTGGGGGAACTTTGGCGTGCCTTCGAATCCGATACCGAGAAAACTCAGCATGCGGGTTAAGCTATCTTGATGGCTAACATTAATACGAATGAAATCATCACGGCCATCGAAATAATGAATGACTTGTTGTTGATGACGTAAGTAACAGGCTTTTAGATGCTCTGCATCATCAGGTTCTTTTGCAATAGCAAGATCGAACGTATTGTTAAAGGTCCGTTTAAGGATCGGGTTAAACGTACCCGTTTTCAGATCCAGCTGTGCCTTCATTTTATTGATAAGCATCTGCATAGAGGGAACCCATTGCGACAAATCACGCTCAAGGTAAACAAATTTGGAGTTGGGAAAGAGCCCATCCAGTTGTTGATAATCACAAAAACAGGGAGAGTCTGAAATGATGTCGGCTAAATGAAATGCCTGTTTAGTATATGCGGTATGGGCGACTTTAAAACCATAATCGAGCATAGCAACACTGATACTTGTAGTGCCAGTTCGCGGAAGGCCAATAATAAAAACTTTATTCATAATGTTGCCAAATATCGCATTCAAGCGATAACTACTATCAGGCCTAGCTTTCTAGGCTAGACCTCGGGGTAATGAGCAAGGGCTCTGAGTAAGAGTACTGGCTAAAGTTCTGTTCAAAAGTTCTGTTCAAAAGTTCAGCGAAAACTACCCAGATGGTTAGAGTAACGGACTAAAAAGATAAAATATTCGCTCAGCGGTGCGGCTAGCAATAGAGCGCTTTGCCCATTCCTGAGGTGAAATCTTATTTGAATCTTTAAGGTAATCCTGTTGAACCTGTTCAAGCTTTTGAGTGAAAACAAGGTTATCGACAGCGAGTGTCACCTCGAAGTTAAGCCATAAACTGCGCATATCCCAGTTAACTGTGCCGATTAAGCAATGATTACTGTCGATAACAACTGACTTGGTATGCAGTAAGCCACCTTTAAATCTATGTATGTTGACCCCAGCCTCTAAGAGCTCGCTGAAAAATGCGCGACTTGCCCATTCAACCATCAATGAGTCATTTTTATCTGGGACAATAATATCAACTTGAACATTACGCTGTGCGGCAATAATCAATGCCATGTGTAAGTTATCGCTGGGAACGAAGTAGGGCGTTGTTATAACAATACTTTTTTGAGCCTGATATATACTTTGGAGTAGCACACGGTGGATCACTTCTTCGCGCATGCCAGGCCCTGAAGGAATCACTTGCACTAAATCGGTAATTTCACTGTCTTCATGAGACAAGCACTTGGGTTGCTCTGGAAGAAAACGTTCGTTGGTTTCAACTTCCCAGTCCCAGGCGTGAATACTATTGAGTACGGGGACAGACGTGCCAGTGATCCTAACCATGACATCAATCCATTGTCCGACGCCCGCGTCTTGATTAAAAAACTTAGGGTCGACCAAATTCATTGAGCCTGTATAGGCAATTTGATTATCTACGACAACAATTTTTCGATGTAATCTGAGATCTAAGCGTCTAAAGAACATACGAAAAGGTGATACCTCTAGCGCGCTAACGACTTCAACACCCTTTTGTTTCATGAGTTTTGGCCATTGGCTTTTGAAGAAGTGTCGACTTCCCGCCGCATCGAGTAGTAAGCGTACTTTCACGCCTCGCGCCGCACTTTGTATGAGCGCCTGGGCAACATCATCGGCTCTGCCGCCGGGGTGCCAGATGTAAAACTCTAATAATATTGTTTCAGTCGCTTGGTTTATGTCTTCAATAAGATTATCTAAAATCTCATAGGTTTCGCTGCACAGGGTTAAATTATTATCGGCCAATGCAGGGATCCCGACTTGCTTTTCACAAATGGCACTGATTGATTGACCATATAGGCTGGCAACATGAGGGCGATACTTTCGGTACTCATAGAGCTTTTTAAACCACTCTCCATAAGGTTTGAACATCAGCTCTGCTCGAAGCGCTCTTTTTTTGCCTAAATTGAGCTCACCAAAAAGTAAGTAAGCAAAAGCACCGCCTAACGGGACAATATAGATAATCATTAACCAAGCGAGTGATACGCCAATCGTTCGCCGTTTGGCAACGACACGAATACTAATACCAGCAATTATCAACCAGTACACAAAGACGCCTGCTATGGTTAGTAGCTGATAAAACTCATACATATTGTGTTTGATAAATTTATCCTTAGTCACTCAAAGCCAAGTGCGGGCGAGCGTTGGAGGGTGCTTGAGCGAATAATCCCTGTCTAGAATGATTATGTGATTAAGCGTAATAAGCTATTATAATGAAAAGATTACTTTAAATCTAAAAACAGAGCTGAATAAGTCAATTATGGCGAAAATTATCCGTAAACTCATTTTATTAGCACTTATCGCAGCTGTAGCCGTGGTTATTTATGTCTACGACGCATCGGTTATTCCCTCTGACGATATTCTCGTTAGTAACGATAATCCTGCAGGTGTGCAGGCCCAGTGTATGACAAAACCAACCAAAGCGTCGCTCGATAGGTTCGGCAAGCTCGATATCACTACTTGGAATCTTTATAAGCAAAACAGCGACGGTTGGGATGATACCTTAAAGCAACTCGTAGAACGTTCTGATCTGTTGTTACTTCAAGAGGCGCAGTTAACCAAAGAGCTCAAGAGCTTTGTGGAGTCACAAAAGCTTTCTATGATTCTGGCGCAGGCATTTAGTTTTGATGGCGAACCCGTTGGAGTGATGAATTTGACGAGAGAACCCGCAATGAGTAGTTGCGTGTTTAGGAAGGCTGAACCTTATATCAATTTCCCAAAATCAATGTTGGTGTCGTATTATTTACTGTCAGATCAAAGCCAGCTGTTAGTGATCAATATCCATAGTATTAACTTCACCATCGGTCTAGAAGAGTACCTATCTCAGTTACGGGTAGTGGAAGAAGCGATGCAAGATCATCAAGGACCTGTCATTTTTGCTGGTGACATGAATACCTGGAGCGATACTCGATTGGATACGGTTAAACAATTGGCAAAGCGCACAGGTTTAACTGAAGTTATTCCTGAGGTTGACTCTAGAACAACCATTCTTGGTCACCAGCTTGATCATATATTTTATCGAGGACTAGAGTTAGTAAAAGCTGAATCAATCATCACCTCAAGTTCTGATCATAACCCGGTTAAAGCCTATTTTAGACTAGTGAAAAAACGCCCCGTTAAAGGCATCGCGACAACTAAATAATCATCACATTTACAAAAAATCATACAGGATTTTATATGGATAACGCACTGGCGTTACTTAATCGCTATTTCGGTTTTAGCGAGTTCAGATTGGGGCAGGGCGATGTTATTAACAACGTGTTGAGCGGAAAAAGCGCGGCGGCGATTTTCCCTACAGGCTCGGGTAAATCCTTATGCTATCAATTGCCAGCACTTGCATTACCTCACCTTACTTTAGTGGTTTCACCGTTACTTGCGCTGATGGATGATCAATTACAGTTTCTTAATCGCAAAGGGATCCCCGCGGCATCAATCGATTCAACACAAACAAATGAACAGTCCAGTGCCGTGATCCAAGGTGTGACTGACGGGCAGATTAAAATTTTAATGATCTCGGTTGAGCGTCTAAACAATGAGCGTTTTAGACGTTTTATTTCATCGGTTCCCATCTCGTTGTTAGTGATCGACGAGGCGCACTGTATTTCTGAGTGGGGCCATAACTTTAGACCTGATTATCTCAAACTGCCAGCGTATCAAAGACAACTTAATATTCCTCAAGTCCTGCTGTTAACAGCCACTGCAACTCCGAAAGTTATCGAGGATATGGGCAGTAAGTTTGGCATAGAGCCGCAATGTATTACCCTGACGGGTTTTTATCGCGCTAACCTTAATTTATATGCGGTAGGAATAAGCGCACAGGATAAAATACGTTACTTAAGTGATTGGTTGGTTCAAAAACAGGATCAGAATCAAAGTGGCATTGTCTACGTCACCCTACAGCAAACAGCTGAGACTGTAGCTAAAGCGTTAGTTAATAGAGGTTTTTCAGCTGTTGCTTATCATGCAGGAATGGATAGCGATAAACGTAAAACCATACAAAATCAGTTTATGGCGGGTGAGGTACCCATTATTGTCGCAACGATCGCGTTTGGCATGGGGATTGATAAAAGTGATATCCGTTTTGTGGCGCATTACGACCTGCCCAAATCGATTGAAAATTATGCCCAGGAGATTGGTCGAGCTGGACGAGACGGCTTAAGCTCTGACTGCCTAGTGCTGGCTAATCGTGACAATCTTAACGTGCTAGAAAACTTTGTGTATGGTGATACGCCAGAGCCTAGTGCCATTGAATTTGTCCTAGATGAAATCCGTCAAGCGTCAACCGTAAGCACGCAGTGGGAGCTGATGCTTAACCAACTATCAACGGCCTCAAACATCCGTACATTAAGCTTAAAAACCTTACTGGTGTACCTTGAAATGCTGCGGGTGATTAAGCCTAAGTACAGTTATTTTGCTGATTATCGTTTTAAACTTTTATGTCCTATCGATGAGCTCTTGTCAAAGTTTGATCCGCAGCGTCAAGTGTTTATCAATGCTGTTATCGACAGTTCTGATAAAGCCAAACTTTGGTACAGCGCCAACTTCAGTGCACTGGAGCAAACACTCCCAAATAGCCGAGATCGTGCCATTAAAGCACTCGATTACCTACATCAAAAGCAACTTATAGAATTACAAAGTAAGCAATTAACTCAGGTTTATGACATCTATAGCGCTAATATCAACGATTCGCTCGCGGCGCGTTTATTCGACCGATTTAGCACTAAAGAGCAGAGTGAAATAAGCCGAATTAATCAGTTAGTCGACTTTTTCGACAGCGAAGTTTGTTTAAGTTTACAGCTGGCACAATATTTCGCCGATCCTCACTTAACAGCCCCTTGTGGTCACTGTAGTGTATGCCTAGGTAATCTTGCGCGCTTACCTGCACCGCAACCCCTTAAGCCTTTAACCGACTTCTATTTTAATGATATTTGCCGTGAAGCAATTGAAAAGTTGGCTAAACACCTATCTCCAGTATTATTAAGCAGGTTTTTATGTGGTTTGACGACGCCGATATTTACCAAGATAAAGCTACGGCAGGCTAAAGGTTTTGCTCAGTTTGAGCATTACCGTTTTGCAGAAGTATTGGCCTGGGTTGAAGCCAACCTAGAAGCAGGTCGAATGCAATCAGAATAAAGATGTGAACCCTTAGCGAGAATGTAACGCTAAAAGACAATTTTTAGTGCCGAGCTTTGACAGCCTTTGTTGTGTAACAAAGGTTGTCAAACTGAGTTTAGTTACTGAAAATATGCACAGAACATGATTTACTGGAGCGGATTTTAAAGTGGCAGTAGACCACGCTCTAACAAATTAAGGGACCACACCATGAAAAAAGCCGCACTGCCTTTGGCCATTGCGTTATCTCTTGTGGGCTTAACAGCCTGTCAAAGTCAGCCTACAACTGAGCAAGTGGCGGTTGAGATCACCGATCAAAACTTAGCATTTGCCCAGTTCAGTCAAAATTTTATTGATGCGTTATGGATAGAGTCTCCAACTTGGGCACTTTATAGTGGTTTTCATAAATATGATGGTGTGTTAAAGGTTCCTAATGCTGAAACCCGTGCAGCGAGTTTAGCGTTTATTCAAACACAACAAGCAGCGTTAGCTAAGTTTGACCCTAAACTCATGTCACCAGCGACACTGACCGATTACCGTCTTATCGAAAACTTACTTGCCGAAATGAAGTGGAACATTGACACCTTCAAGTCATGGCAATGGAACCCTGCCAGTTATAACGTCTCTGGTGGATTTGCCCAGATTATTAATGAAGACTTTGCCCCGCTTAGTGAGCGTTTGCGTTCAGTGTTAGCAAGAATGGAAAATGTGCCAGCTTATTACGCTGCAGCAAGAGAAAACATTCAAAACCCAACGATTGAACACACGCAACTCGCGATAATGCAAAACCAAGGCGCATTCTCTGTTTTTTCTAATGATCTACTGAATCAAGTTTTAGCGTCGAGTTTATCCAACGCTGAAAAGGCGTTATTTGCTAATCGTTTTAATAAAGTGACCATGGCAATTAATGAACACATTGATTGGTTAACTGCATTAGAGGCTAAACTTGAGGTCGAGGTCGAGGGCGCGAAAAGCTTCCGTATTGGTGAGAAACTGTACGAACAAAAGTTTACCTACGATATACAAGCGGGTATGTCAGGTAAGGCGCTTTATGAAAAAGCTGTCAAAGACAAAAATCGAGTTCAGGCCGAAATGGCCAAAATCACCAAGAAAATTTGGAGTAAATACTTCGATACTCCCATGCCAAAAGATGACAAAGTTGCAATTAAACAACTGATTAATAATCTTTCTGCCAAGCATGTTAAACGCGAAGATTTTGTTGATGAAGTTCGAGCGCAGATCCCAGAGCTGATTGATTTTGTTAACGAGAAGAACCTAGTCACCCTAGATCCAAATAAGCCCTTGGTGGTTCGTGAGACACCCGCATACATGCGTGGATATGCCGGCGCTTCAATTAGTGCCCCTGGCCCCTATGAAAAGTCAGGTAACACCTATTATAACGTGACACCACTTGATGGAATGAGTGATCCCTCTGCTGAAAGTTACCTCAGAGAGTACAATCATTGGATACTACAGGTACTTAATATCCATGAGGCCATTCCTGGACATTACACTCAATTGGTTTATTCAAATGAATCGCCGAGCCTAATTAAAAGTTTATTTGGCAACGGTGCGATGGTAGAAGGCTGGGCTGTGTATACCGAACGTATGATGCTTGAAGAGGGCTATGGCAATTTTGAGCCTGAAATGTGGCTGATGTACTACAAATGGAACTTACGAGTCATCGCGAATACTATCCTAGATTACAGTATTCAAGTTAACGGCATGACTGAAGAGCAAGCTTTAGATCTTATGATTAACGAGGCATTTCAGCAGCAAGCTGAAGCTGAAGGGAAATGGCGCCGTGCAACACTGAGTCAGGTACAGTTAACCAGTTACTATTCGGGTTACCGTGAGATATACGATTTAAGAGAAGAGTATAAAACGCTTAAAGGTGATGACTTTGACTTAAAGGCATTCCACGAAGAATTTTTAAGTTACGGCAGCGCACCGGTAAAATATATTCGTGAGCTTATGCTGAATAAATAAGTTGTTTACGGTCAATACGTCAACATTAAACCTGCTTACATAGACAAAGCGCAGAGCCGCCAGTAAAAACTTGCGGCTCAGCTTCTTTCAATACCAGATCCTTATCAGAAAAATCGCGATAAATCCCGTTAAATCAATCCAAGTTAATCAAAGATGCTGGTAAATTCTTACCTTTCAATGTAATCTTAATGAAAATTATTCGTATTAAGATTGTTTGAGATGAAACACCTTCTATTGGTAGATGATGATATTGTATTCCTAAAAGCTTTATTACCTGTTTTGGAACAAGAAGGCTTTATTGTCACCGTTGTAAATAGCGGCGCCGATGCACTGGATAAACTAAAGTCCATTAGGCCGGATTTGATATTGTTAGATATCAATTTGCTAGAGTTAAGCGGCTTTGAGTTGCTAACACTGCGACTCGATAAAACACCGGCTATCGTTATCTCAACTTTAGATACAGAAGAGGACAGAATTAAAATATATGAGTTAGGTGCCGATGACTTTCTGAGTAAGCCATTTAGTCACCGTGAGCTAGTGGTGCGGATTAACGCATTGATGCGCCGAATAGACTGCATTAAAAATAATGCTGATTGTCAGCTTAAATTCTCTGAAGATATTAGCTTTGATGATAACCAGTTTATGATTTCAACCTCTGAGCAATCAGTATCGTTCACTCAAACAGAGTTTAAACTGTTTAAGTATTTATTTGAAAGGAAAGGTTTGGTCGTAACAAAGCAGGAATTGCAGCTTAGGGTCTTACAAAAAGAGCTAGGGCAGTTTGATCGTAACCTTGATATGCATATCAGTAATACACGCCGTAAACTGTCAGAAAATCAACTCCCGAAGACATTGATCAATACAGTGAGAGGTAAAGGGTATAGCTTTGCGTAGCCAAGTTGATAGGTTTTATATGTTCATAAAAAAGGGAGCGATTTGCTCCCTTTTTTAATGACTGGTTCTGAGGTGTTACTTAAGTAGAATCATTGGATCAACAAATTCTAAATTAAGCGCTTCAGCAACTTCAGCACAAGTGATCTTACCGTGCATAACATTAAGACCGTTCAGTAAGTGCTTATCTTGTAGAAGTGCTTCTCTGTAACCGAGTTGAGCCAGCTTAATGATGTATGGCAGTGTTGCGTTGTTCAATGCAAATGTCGAGGTGCGAGCGACTGCACCTGGCATGTTAGCAACGCAGTAATGAACAACATCATCAACGATGTAAGTAGGATCTTGGTGAGTCGTCGCATGGGATGTTTCAATACAACCGCCCTGGTCAATTGCAACATCTACGATTGCAGAGCCAGGCTTCATGCGTTTGATATGTTCTTTAGTCACAAGTTTCGGAGCCGCAGCGCCTGGAACAAGAACACCACCAATCACAAGATCAGCTTCAAGTACATGTTTCTCAATTGCATCAGCAGTTGAGTAAATTGCTTTAACTTTATTGTCAAATTGAGCGTTAAGGCGACGAAGAGCATCAATGCTTCTATCTAAAATAACAACGTCGGCACCTAAACCCACAGCCATTTGCGCTGCGTTTGTACCCACCATGCCGCCGCCAATAATCACAACTTTAGCAGGCTCAACACCTGGCACGCCACCGAGTAACATACCGCGTCCACCCATAGATTTCTCTAGAGCCATGGCACCGGCTTGAATAGACATACGGCCTGCAACTTCAGACATAGGGGCAAGCAGTGGAAGGGTACCGCGATCATCAGTGACTGTTTCATATGCAATACAAACAGAACCGCTTTTCACTAGGTCTTCTGTTTGTGGAAGGTCTGGCGCTAAATGAAGGTAGGTGAATAGCAACTGGTCTTCACGTAACATTGCGCGTTCAACAGCTTGAGGCTCTTTTACTTTAACAATCATCTCTGATTGAGCAAACACCTCTGCAGCAGTGTCCAGTATTTTTGCACCGACTTCGATATAATCTTGATCTGTAAAACCAATGCCTGAGCCAGCATTTGTTTCAATAAAAACCTTATGACCACGTGACGTCAATTCACGAACACTTGATGGAACCATGCCAACACGATATTCGTGGTTTTTGATTTCTTTTGGAACACCTATAATCATCTTCGAGCCTCAAATTCGCATAAAAACCCATTTTCTATGGGTGTAATTGTTATTTTGTATTGCCTGAACGTGAATGTTTCAGGGAAATCTAGTATAGTATTCATTCCGCAGTTTATGCTGCTGAAGTTTTTTTAAAAGCAGATAATAATATCGTCTTTGACGTCAACCAGGGTTATATATATGGTTAATAATAAAAAGAGTCCTATAAAAGACTTAGATCGCATCGATAGAAATATACTTAATGAATTACAGATTGATGGCCGAATTTCTAATGTCGAGTTATCTAAGCGCGTAGGGTTAAGCCCAACACCTTGCCTAGAGAGAGTGAAACGACTTGAAAAGCAAGGGTATATAAAGGGTTACACAGCATTAGTGAACCCTCATTATTTAGGTGCCTCTTTGTTAGTGTTTGTAGAGATCACTCTAAACCGTGATACTGCAGAAGTGTTTGATAAGTTTAATAAAGCGGTTCAGTTACTCGATGATATCCAAGAGTGTCACTTAGTCTCTGGAGACTTTGACTACCTATTGAAGACCCGAGTTTCTGATATGTCTGCATATCGTCGCTTATTGGGTGAAACACTTCTTAAATTACCAGCAGTTTCAGACACTCGTACTTATGTCGTGATGGAAGAAGTTAAGCAAACTAATCGTGTTGCTATCAATACTGTTTCAGACTCATAAATAATATACTAAATACAAAAAGGGGCCTAAAAGGCTCCTTTTTTTATACAAAATCCAAACTGATACAAATTGATGCAAACTGTTTGGGTGCATATTTATTCAATATTACTAGAAAGTCGCAAACGCTGCATAAAGTCTTAAATTCTGGTATGTTATCCCTAATTAACGTTTTTTAGTGTAGGTTTTCCATTGTCTAAGGGAAATAGTGTTAAAACGCTCTCAGGCGTACAACGGCTATTAGAAGGTAGTCTCATTGTTTGTTGCATGTTGGCAACTTACGTTCTTATCGCTTTGAGCAGTTTCCATTCTTCCGATCCAGGGTGGAGTCAATCAAATTTCAGTGGCGAAATTAATAACCTAACGGGCGCTGTAGGCGCGTGGTTAGCGGATGTTTTATTTTATTTCTTTGGTTACTGCGCATACATCATTCCTATCATTATCGCGTTAACGGGTTGGTTACTGTTTAAACGAACTCATAAGCTGTTAGAGATTGACTATTTTTCTGTTGGTCTACGTTTAATTGGCTTCTTGTTAATTGTATTTAGTCTTGCTGCGCTAGCGAGTATGAATGCAAACGGACTATATGGTTTTTCAGCCGGCGGCGTAGCGGGTGATGTTATTGGTCAAGCAATGCTGCCTTACTTTAATAAGTTGGGGACGACGCTATTACTACTGTGTTTTGTCGGTGCCGGTTTTACACTACTGACCGGTATTAGCTGGTTAACCGTGATAGAGCTAACAGGCTATGCCACTATTTGGCTATTTAAAAATCTGCGCGATCTACCTAATAAATTTAAGCCTGAATTGGGTGATACCGAAGATACACGCGGTTTTATGTCTGTGGTTGAACGCTTTAAAGAGCGACGTAATAGACAAACAGATGATGACTCGCATGAATACGAAGACGTCGATGAAGACGGCATTGAGCATGATGAATTTGATTCACAGCAAAAAGCCCAAAACAGTAACAGTAAGATTGTCGGACGAGAGTTAACACCTCAACCAAGAGTAAAGCCTAAAGTTATTGAACCTCAATTCAATACACCTAAGGCCAATGAACCTCAATTAACCGAGGCTGATAGCCACCATGCTACTTTAGCTGATGAACCAAGGATTTCAGCCCCATGGGTGAATGAAAGCTGTGATGAAATTGAATCAATCGATTTCAATAATAACGCCTCGTCGGGTGCGGTTAATGCAGTTAAGCGTATTGAGGATGACAAGGCTAAGATTGTTGATGGGATAGTTGTATTACCCGGTCAAGCCATTGAGCAAGAGCGCCAGCCTATGGCGCCGTTACCTAGTATCTCTTTATTGGATGTCCCAAATCGTAAGACCAATCCAATTAGTCAAGAAGAGCTAGAGCAAATTGGTAAGCTAGTTGAGGTTAAACTCGCCGACTTCAATATTACTGCAAACGTAGTAGGTGTTTATCCTGGCCCGGTTGTAACTCGTTTTGAGCTTGAACTCGCTCCTGGGATTAAAGCCTCTAAAATCACCAATTTATCGAAAGATCTGGCGCGTTCATTGTTAGCTGAAAATGTACGAGTTGTTGAGGTGATCCCAGGTAAAGCCTATGTGGGGCTAGAGTTGCCGAATAAGTTCCGTGAAACGGTATTTATGCGTGATGTGCTCGACTGTGAAGATTTCAGAGACGACCCTTCACATCTAAGCATGGTGCTCGGTGCTGATATCGGTGGTAAGCCAGTTGTTGTTGATTTAGGCAAAATGCCGCATCTGCTTGTTGCAGGTACTACCGGTTCAGGTAAGTCAGTGGGTGTAAACGTAATGATCACTAGTCTGTTGTATAAATCAGGCCCTGATGATGTGCGTTTCATCATGATTGATCCTAAGATGCTTGAGCTATCTGTTTATGAAGGGATCCCGCACTTACTGTGTGAAGTGGTTACCGATATGAAAGAAGCAGCTAACGCGCTACGTTGGTGTGTCGGAGAGATGGAGCGTCGCTATAAATTGATGTCAGCACTTGGCGTGCGAAATCTAAAAGGCTATAACGCTAAGATTAAACAGGCTAAAGAGTCAGGGCAGCCTGTACATGATCCACTGTGGAAGTCGTCTGACAGCATGGAGCCAGAAGCGCCAGAGTTAGATAAACTGCCCTCTATCGTAGTGGTCGTCGATGAATTTGCCGACATGATGATGATTGTAGGTAAAAAAGTAGAAGAGTTGATTGCACGTATCGCTCAAAAAGCCCGTGCTGCAGGGATCCATTTAATCCTTGCTACTCAAAGACCTTCTGTTGATGTGATCACCGGTTTGATTAAAGCTAACATTCCAACACGTATGGCGTTTCAAGTTTCATCTCGCATCGATTCGAGAACGATTCTAGATCAACAGGGCGCGGAAACCTTGCTTGGTATGGGGGATATGTTGTACTTGCCACCAGGTACTAGCGTTCCTATCCGCGTTCACGGTGCATTTATTGACGATCATGAGGTTCATAAAGTGGTCGCCGATTGGCATGCTCGAGGTAAACCGCAATATATCGAAGATATTTTGCAAGGTTCTGCAGAAGGTGAGCAAGTGTTATTACCTGGCGAAGCCAGTGATTCAGAAGAGGAGATGGATGCCTTATACGACGATGCGGTTGCGTTTGTGACACAAACTCGTCGCGGTTCAATATCAAGTGTGCAGCGTAAGTTTAAAATTGGTTATAACCGTGCAGCGCGTATTATCGAACAGATGGAACTTCAAGGTGTTGTCAGTGCCCAAGGTCATAACGGTAATCGAGAAGTATTAGCGCCGCCACCGCCAAAAGATTACGTGTAAATAAGTGCCATGCCCCACAAAATATATTCAGTGTTAAGCCTAAAATATAGGCTTAACTCGGAGAACAAAATGAAAAAGATTTTTGCTATTGCAGTGCTAAGCCTGCCTTTGTTGAGCCACTTTCCAGCTTTTGCTGGAGCGTCTGATGAACTAAAAGTTAAGTTGACTGAGGTCAATAGCTTAAAAGCTAACTTCACTCAGACTGTTACCGACATCAACGATAAAGTGATTCAAAGGGGCGAGGGGGTATTTGCTTTGTCTCACCCCAATCAATTTTATTGGCATTTAACCGCACCTGACGAGTCTTTAATTGTTGCAGACGGTACTGACGTTTGGATTTATAACCCATTTGCAGAAGAAGTTTCTGTTATGGACCTAAATCAGGCTATCAATGCATCTCCCATAGCCTTGTTAGTGCACTCTGACGATGCCACCTGGTCACAATACAATGTTATTCAACACCAAAACTGTTTTGATATCAGCCCTAAAGATAAAGACAGCGGTGTATCTGAAGTGCAAGTTTGCTTTAACGATAAGCAGTTAACTAAAATGGTACTCAAGGATCAACAGGGCAATATCAGTGACTTTACACTGACCAATCAAAGTGTCATTGCCGGTAAAGACCAAGCACTGTTTGAGTTCATCGTACCTGACGATGTAGATATCGACGATCAACGTCTTAAATCGACTAATTAAGAGAAGTTCGTGTCCAGTTTCAGTTTTGATTTTGCACCAGACTTTAGACCGTTAGCCGCAAGAATGCGGCCTGAACGGCTAGAGCAATATATTGGCCAGTCACATCTGTTAGGTGAGGGCAAGCCTCTGCGCCAGGCGCTTGAAGCGGGTCGGGCGCATTCGATGATGTTCTGGGGACCACCAGGCACAGGTAAAACAACCCTGGCCGAGTTAGTCGCACATTATGCCAATGCACATGTAGAACGCATTTCTGCGGTTAGCTCGGGGGTTAAAGAGATCCGTAGTGCCATTGAGCATGCCAAGAGCGTAGCGCAGTCGCGAGGGCAACGTACCTTACTGTTTGTTGATGAGGTACATCGCTTCAATAAGAGCCAGCAAGACGCCTTCTTACCCTTCATTGAAGATGGTACGGTGATATTTGTTGGTGCCACGACTGAAAACCCATCCTTTGAGATCAATAATGCATTGTTATCTAGGGCGCGGGTATACCTTATTAAGCAGTTAGCGCCCGATGAGATAGGCCAAATTGTTCAGCAAGCGCTTGAGGATGAAGAAAGAGGGCTTGGAAAACGTCATTTACTCATGCCTCCAGATGTTTCGTTAAAGTTGGCTCAAATCTGTGATGGTGACGCGCGGAAAGCGTTAAACCTGATTGAGCTAATGAGCGATATGCTTAAAGATGGCGAAGCATTTACCGAAGAGATGATCATCGCAGTTGCAGGTCAACAGCTTGCTGGATTCGATAAAAATGGTGATCAATATTACGATCTGATTTCAGCGGTTCATAAATCAATTCGTGGCTCGGCTCCTGATGCGGCGCTATATTGGTTTTGTCGGATGTTAGAAGGCGGCTGCGATCCTCTTTATATTGCACGTCGCCTGTTAGCGATTGCATCTGAAGATATTGGTAATGCTGATCCTATGGCGATGACAGTCGCCATTAACGCGTGGGAGTGTTTTCATCGGGTTGGGCCATCTGAAGGTGAGCGAGCAATCGCACAAGCTGTATTATATCTTGCTAGTGCACCTAAAAGTAATGCGGTCTATACTGCTTTTGCAGCTGCACGTCAGTTAGCGCGTGAAACGGGTCATGAGCCGGTACCTGAACATTTACGTAATGCACCGACACAACTGATGAAAGATATTGGATACGGCGAGGGCTATCGTTATGCTCACGATGAACCAAATGCGTACGCCAGTGGCGAGAAATACCTTCCGGCCTCGATAGTTGAACATCGTTTTTATTATCCTACCGAGCGTGGATTTGAAAAGCGGATTAAAGATAAGCTATCTCAATTACAGCAGTTAGATGAACAGAGTGAGGTGAAAAGATATGAATAATGTACTTTTTATCGCCTTGGGTGGATCAATTGGCGCTGTTTTACGCTATCTTATCTCATTATTGATGCTTCAGGTATTTGGTAGTGGATTTCCTTTTGGTACACTGGTCGTTAATATTTTAGGTTCGTTTTTAATGGGTGTTGTTTTTGCACTCGGAGAAGTTAGCGAACTTAGCCCAGAGATAAAAGCGTTCATTGGGGTCGGCCTGTTAGGAGCCCTAACCACGTTTTCCACTTTTTCCAATGAGTCTTTGCTTTTGATGCAAGAAGGTTTATTGGTTAAAGCCATATTGAATGTTGTTGTTAACGTATGCGTTTGTATTTTCGTCGTATATCTAGGACAGCAATTGGTGTTTTCTCGTTTTTAACTATTAAGATAATAAAATATGTTAGATCCAAAATTTTTACGTAATGAATTAGAAGTGACCGCAGAGCGTTTAGCGACTCGCGGATTTATTTTAGATGTTGAGCGCCTAGGCAAGCTTGAAGACAAGCGTAAGTCACTACAGGTTGCTACCGAAGAATTACAAGCATCACGTAACGCTATCTCTAAATCGATTGGTCAAGCTAAAGCTAAAGGCGAAGATGTTGCACCAATCATGGCTCAAGTGGGTTCACTAGGTGAAGAGCTTGATGCTAAGAAAGTTGAGCTTGCATCTTTACTCGACGAGCTAAACTCTATCGCAATGAGCGTTCCTAACCTACCTGATGAGTCTGCACCTATTGGAGCGGATGAGTCTGAAAATGTTGAAGTTCGCCGTTGGGGCACGCCTAAAGAGTTTGATTTTGACGTTAAAGATCATGTAGAGCTTGGTGAGAATATTGGCGGTTTAGACTTTAAGAATGCCGTTAAGATCACCGGTTCACGCTTTATCGTTATGAAAGGCCAAATCGCTCGCATGCACCGCGCACTAGCACAGTTCATGTTGGATCTGCACACTACTGAACATGGTTATACTGAAGCTTATGTGCCTTTACTGGTGAATGAAGACAGCTTATTGGGTACCGGTCAGCTACCGAAATTTGGTGAAGATCTATTTCACACCAAACCAGCAACAGAAGAAGGTCAGGGCCTAAGCCTTATTCCAACGGCAGAAGTTCCGCTAACTAACTTAGTTCGCGATACCATTGTTGATGAAGAAGAGTTACCGATTAAGCTTACGGCACATACACCTTGCTTCAGAAGTGAAGCGGGTTCATACGGTCGTGATACACGTGGTTTGATCCGTCAGCATCAGTTTGACAAAGTTGAGCTAGTACAACTTGTAAAGCCAGAAGATTCTATGCAGGCATTAGAAGAGCTAACCGCTCACGCTGAAACTGTGCTGCAAAAGTTAGGTCTACCGTACCGTACTGTTGTGCTTTGTACTGGTGACATGGGCTTTGGTTCAAGCAAGACTTTTGATATTGAAGTTTGGTTACCTGCACAGAACACCTTTAGAGAGATCTCATCTTGCAGTAACATGCAAGATTTCCAGGCACGTCGTATGCAGGCTCGCTTTAAGGCTAAAACCGATAAGAAGCCAAGCTTACTTCATACTCTAAACGGTTCAGGCTTAGCAGTAGGTCGTACTTTGGTAGCGGTTATCGAAAACTACCAAAATGCAGATGGTTCTATCACTGTGCCAGAAGTATTACGTGGTTATATGGGCGGCTTAGAAAAGATTGGTTAATACCAAGCGCCATTAACCGTAAAAGCCTTCATTTATTTGAAGGCTTTTTTGTTTGTGGCAATGTACGCACCGTCTTACAGTATTGTGATTAATTCGGAAAAATTTTAAGAAATACGTATATTTACTCCCCTTCGACTGATGAAAGCTAAGCGATAGCGCAAATTTTACTAATAGTCGCAGATCTCGCTTTGTGCTATTTAGCTTCAATGTTATAAATACACGCGAAAACCCTACACTTCTAATATTTAGGAAAGCCGTCATGATATTTTCCCAGGTTGAACTGGCCCCAGCTGATCCCATTTTAGGTCTAACAGATGCATTCAAAGCAGATGCTCGCGAAAACAAAGTGAATTTAGGCGTTGGCATTTATAAAGACGAATCAGGCCAGACACCTATCCTAAAGTCAGTAAAATTTGCAGAAGAAAAGCTATTAGGAACTGAGAAAAGTAAAAGCTACCTCGGTATGGAAGGCGTTCAAGCGTACAACCATGCCGTTCAAGGCTTACTATTTGGTACTGAACATGATGTAGTATCACAGCAACGCGCATTAACGGCGCAGGCACCAGGTGGTACGGGCTCTTTACGCGTTGCGGCAGAATTTATTGTTCGTCACACGTCATCAAAAACTATCTGGATCAGTAATCCTACATGGGCCAACCATAATAATATTTTTGCTACTGCGGGCCTACAAATTGCTGAGTACCGCTATTACAAGGCTGAAACTCATGGTCTAGATTTCGAGGCTATGCTAACAGATCTTCAGGGCGCTAAGGCTGGCGATCTTGTCTTACTTCACGGCTGCTGTCACAACCCAACGGGTATCGACTTAAACCTTGACCAATGGCAGCAAGTTGCTGATCTGTGTTTAGAGAAGTCGTTAGTTCCGCTTTTTGATTTTGCTTACCAAGGTTTTGGTGCTGGTGTTGAAGAAGATGCTCAAGGTCTTCGTATTGTTGCTAATACGGTTCCTGAGTTAATCGTTGCCAATTCATTTTCAAAAAACTTTGGCCTATATAACGAACGTATTGGCGCAGTAACGGTTGTTGCTTGTAATAGCGGCGAAGCAGTGAACGCATTCAGCCAAATTAAGAGCACTATCCGTGCATCATATTCGAATCCTCCAGCACACGGCGCGCTGATCGTTAGTACTATTTTGGCTGATGACACACTTAAGCAATTATGGCACGACGAACTAAAAGAGATGCGCGAACGTATTGCAGAAATGCGTACGCTGTTTGTAGAGTCATTAAAAGCGGCTGGTGTTGAGCAAAATTTTGATTTTATCTCTCGCCAAAACGGTATGTTCAGCTTTTCAGGTCTTAATAAAGACCAAGTTAATCGCTTAAAAGAAGAGTTTGGCGTTTACATTGTGGGTTCTGGGCGTATTAGTGTTGCAGGCATGACTAAAAACAATATGCCGGTCATCTGTGAAGCTATTGCTAAGGTTCTTTAATCTAGTGATGATACGATTACATCGTTGAAGATAAGCTCAGCCTAGTTATCAGAAGCTTAACATGCGCGTCAGTGACACACTACGCGCATTTTTTATGCTTATCTTTTAACAATCAGTATAAAGATCTCCTCGCTTAGCAAGAGTTTAGTACTTTCAAACCAGGAACATCAATAGCTCCTGTGTTATACCAATCGCATTAAGTATTTAATCAATTCAGAAGCGCTCAAGCTGTTCAATTGAAGGCCCATGGACGACAGAATGGTTATTCCCTTGTGAGTCGGTGCAAAGCATTACTCTAATCTTATAATTTATATCCATATAGTCATGCATTAATAACATTGGCAGCTTATAAAAGCATTAAAACTGGGCTTTAGCAGTGTTATTGGCCTTCCTACTACGGCGTTGAATAACACCTCAAGGGAAATTCTACTTTTTGATTCATTCGTTTAGTTTTAGTTGGTCAAACACACTCTGAATAGAAAGCTTTCTTAATGCAAATTAGTATCAATTGAGGTTTATTAGGCTAATAAACCTCTTGCTGCCGAGCATAAAGTCAATTTAGTTGTTATTGCAAAAGTGGTGATAGTGATATTAAAACGGCACGAGTTAATACTTAATTACTCTTTCTTTTCAAAGTAGGGATAAATATGCCCAGGAATTAACTTATGGTAGAGCACTGCTAATACCACAATTCCTAAGGTGCCAATTAAGATGGGATGCAGTAAAAAAGTCCAACTTGTATGGCCTCCAAGCATAATAAGCAAAGGGTTTCCCCCTGCGGGTGGATGGGTAACATCAAAAAGTAACATGAAAAATAGGCCAAGTCCCACAGCTAAACCAAGTGTTAAAGATGTGATAGGGAGATAGTTCACAAAGATAAGCCCAACCGTTGCAGTAATAATATGGCCCAATATGACATTTTTAGGTTGTGCTAATGGACTGCGGTGCACCCCAAAAATAAGCACCATAGTCGCCCCAAAAGGTGCAATTAAAACATAGGGAGAGTCAATTTCAGTATCAATTGCCGCTAGAGTCCATATACAAAGTGTCGCGCCTATTGCTGAAATAGTCGCTGTAACTAATTTATTATCTTTAATAAGTGAGGTGAGAGATGTTTTCATCGTGACAACTGGCCATTGCTTATCGATATCTGTAACTATTCAGTCTGGCTAGAGGAACCTAATAGGTCAAGTAATGGAACAGTGAAGGGCTGAGTTGCCAAATGCAGATAATAACGTGTGTTGTAATGACGGAATTCAAATATTGTATTACTAAATAGAAACTTACTGACCTGGATTTACGGCCTTTCTAATGCGATGTTTAAGTTAATTATATCAAACAATAATCCATCGCATTTTGTTAGCAACCCATAAAAAAGCGCTTGGCTGATTCCTCGTTAATCCATGGTCAACTCTTGAGTGGTTCTTGACTATGTTGTCATTACCTTAAAATCGTGACCAACCATTAAAGACAGTGCATCTGCTAACGCTCGTTTATCGTGTAAACCAATATGGTGTGAACTACGCAGCGGATAATAACTAATATTACCTTCCTGGTAAGCACTGTCAGCGTTGCACAGCACTTGATCGATAATCTTTAGCCCCAATACTTGATGGCACCAATCGATTTTGTGGCTCAAGCTGCAATTAGCAATGGGAGACGGCTCATCGGTGAGATTATCAATTAAAATCACTTCAGCCTTTGATTGTGCGAGTGCATTGGCTATTTTGGGGAGTAATAGTGGTGGCATAATACTCGTTAAAAAACTACCTGGACCTAAAATAATCAGCTCGGCCTCTCGAATGGCTTCACAAGCTTCGCATGTTGCCTGAACTTGTGGATCGAGTGACAAGGCGATGGGAGTATCTTGCATTCTATCAACATCGGTTTCACCAAAAACACTTGTCCCACAGGCTTGTAGTGCCACTAAGTGAGTAGGCTCTTCTGACATGGGGATTAGGCGAGTGTCGATATTAAGAAAGTTACGCACCAAGTTGACAGCGTCTAGCGGCCGTACACAAAGTTCATCCAGTGCCATAAGCATTAAATTGCCAAGGTTGTGACCTGACAACTCATTATCGCCACTAAAGCGATATTCAAACATTAACGAGCCGACAGAAGGGCGCTTGGCAAGTTGAGTTAAACAGTTACGTAAATCTCCCCAAGCAATGCAGTCTTGCTCTGCTCTTAACCGTCCCGTAGAACCACCGTTATCGGTCGTCGTAACAATACCGGTAAGCCTAGGGCCTAAGAATGAAAGTGCAGATAAAACTTGTCCTAAGCCATGCCCGCCACCTATGGCTACCACATGTTTGTATTGATTAAGCCCATTTTGTTTCATTTTTGGGGTCTCCTTCCTGAATACCCAAAGCAATATAAAAGACTGCAGAATTATAACTGAGATAACAAAATTATTCGCGATGTATTCTCAGCTAAAGCTAGCATATAATGGCCGTAATTAAGCAAAGTATTAAGCGTTTGATAAAGGAAAATGAGTGAAAACAGGTAAAGTCGGATTGTTTACCCTAGCATTAGGGCTTGTGATAGCGCTAATTCTACTGGTTAGATTAATATTAGTTCCCGTGAGTGAAGAGCAAACACAATCATTAGGAAAAGCAGTTAAAAACGCAGAAACTGCTAGCTTAGTGCCGGATTTTGCAGCCATCAACGATGTTAGCGAGAAAAAAAAGGCCTTCTTTGCCTTTCTTAAGCCTTCGATCAAACATCAAAATGCCATCATTCAAGATGAGCGCAACTTTCTTATTGGTATTCGTAATCAAATCGTTAATGACAAAGCGCTTACCGAAGCCGATGAGTTTAGACTGCAGCAGATCTCTGAAAAGTATCAATATACCTTTAGAAGTCTCAATATTGGCAATATAGATACCTTATTAGTTCGTGTTGATGTCATTCCACAAGAGATGGTACTTATTCAAGCTGCGAACGAAACTGGTTGGGGCAGTTCGCGTTTTGCTCGAGAAGGGCTTAACTTCTTCGGTCAATGGTGTTTTAGAAAAGGTTGCGGACTGGTGCCACAATCTAGAACTGAAGGCCTGTCTCATGAAGTCGCACTATTTAAAACAGTTGAAGATTCAGTGGCTTCTTATATGCGTAACTTGAATTCGAATGCTGCTTATTCTTTGTTGCGATCAATTCGTGCAGATTTACGTGCTCAAGACAAAAATCCAGAAGCACAAGACCTTGTTTATGGTTTAATTAATTACTCTGAACGTCAAGAAGCTTATATTGATGAGTTACTTGAAATGCTACGCCAAAACCAACGATTTTTAGTGGATAACAATGAAAAAACAACTGCTGTTTAGCTGTATCTTATTAGGACTTGCATCTGCAAGTCAGGCTGCGCCGATCTCACTTGAGTATCAAAGCTTTTACCAACGCCTTAAGCAAGTTAATAAAGGGAATTACCAATTAGTTGAACTGGCATTTTCTGTATCAAAGGCGAATGGCTGCAAAGTTAACAGTGGCACTATAACGACTGAAAACGATTCTTTTCCGCTGACAATCACTAAAGATCAACGTTTGTTCTTGCCTTATGATGGCCAACTAAAATCTGATCGCGCGCTAATTAATTTAGACGTTGAAGGTGATGCCAAGTCTTGTGCTATTGCCATGCAGGTTAGAGCTAAAAATACAAAAAAAGCCTATAACCAAGAAGAGCTTAAACAGATTGCAGCAGAGATGAATGCATTGTTGAGTCAGATGCAAGGTTTTCCAATGCGCTTATTTGCATCCGATATAGCGGGTCTAAATCTTGAATTTGATGGTGATGCAAGTTTAATCATTGATGGAAAAGTGATCCCTGTTACGGGGACTTATCGTCTTGTGATGAGTGACTTAGATAAACTGACAACGCTAGAATCTTCAGTAGCACCTAAGGTCATTAGTCCCTGGACCGCGAAGTAATAGGCATGTATATAAGCTAATGAAACTCAGTCATCGAGGGCATCTAGCTGCATAATCTAAGTCATAAGCATACAAAAAGCCCTGCATTGCAGGGCTTTTTGTATGGGCTTTTTATGCCAGTATTAACTAATCAGGCGTATAGGTGCTGACCACATCAATACGGGCCGCTTTATCTAAATTGATGTGGCCATTGTTGGCTACATCAACAAAGTCAAAGGCGGGTAGATCAGACTCAGCCACATCACCACGCATAGGTGCATCTGGATCTCGAGTCAATGACAAGAAATCGAACTGCTCTCTATCGACACCTTGAGACGGCGCAGTATTTTGCATCGCAGTGAAGATGGTTTCAATACGGCCTGGATGTTCACTATCCCACTGGACTAACATCTCCTTTACTGCCGCACGCTTTAAGTTTTCTTGTGAACCACAAAGGTTACAAGGAATAATTGGGAAGTTTTTAAGTTCAGCATATTCAGCGATATCTTTTTCACGGCAATAAGCTAATGGGCGGATCACCATATTGGCGCCATCATCTGACAACAACTTTGGTGGCATCGCTTTCATTTTGCCAGCAAAGAACATGTTTAGGAACATGGTTTCAATGATGTCATCTCTGTGATGGCCAAGGGCGATCTTGGTCGCGCCAATTTTCTGTGCAAAGCCATAAAGCGTACCGCGGCGTAGACGAGAGCACAGAGAGCAGGTGGTTTTACCTTCTGGGATCTTATCCTTAACGATAGAGTAAGTGTCTTTTTCCAGAATATGGTAAGCAACGCCTAAAGTATCAAGATACGCTGGTAAAATGTCTTCAGGAAAGCCAGGTTGCTTCTGATCTAAATTAACCGCTACGATTTCGAATTTAATAGGTGCGCGTTGCTGAAGATTCAACAAGATATCAAGCATGGCATAACTATCCTTGCCACCAGATAGGCAACACATAACGCGGTCACCTTCTTCAATCATGTTGTAATCACCAATAGCACGGCCAACTTCACTGCGTAAACGCTTTTGCAATTTTGACATGCGGGTGACTTGTTTTGGAGTTAATTCTTCGGACATAAAAAAACGCGCCTAGTACACAAATGTTCAGGGCGCGTATTATTCCAGCTTAAAGGCTTTTGGTAAAGCTTAGAAAGCGGTTATACCTCTTCTAATGGTGATTTATAACCATCAGGCTTTATCGCAAGTAGATCGCAGTTGATGCTATCAATAACATGCTCTGCAGTATTACCGATTAAGGCTGCTGAAAGTCCAGTTCGGCCAACGGTACCTAATATCACAAGTTCTGCATCTAAAGAGGCTGCCATGTCAGGGATAACATCTTCTGGGAGACCTTCTTTAACGTGGCAAAAATCGGGTGAGATCCCATAAGCATTAGCAAGGTAACTGATGCGTTCCTCATGCTGTAACTTTATGGTTTCACTATAGGTATGAGCATCAAAGTCGGGGAGTTCGATAGCCAAGTTAACGGGGGTGCCAGGATAACCATTAACTAAATGCACTTGAGCGCTAAACTGCTGAGCGAGCTTTTTCGCGTGAGAGATAATCTTACCATTGAGTGATTCGTTAGCATCTTCTTCAGAGCTGACATTAACCGCACAAATAATTTTACCCGCTACAGGCCAATCATGCGTTTTTACAAGTAGCACTGGAATAGGGGCTTTACGCAACAAGTGCCAATCTGTCGGGGTGAAAATGACTGATTTTAACTTGTCATGTTCATGGGTACCTTTGACAATAAGATCATACTCACCATCAATAGCGTGTTTAATGATGCTTTCGAACGGGCGGTTGTGCCAAATAACATCTAAATTTATGGTTAAACCGTCTTTACGATAGGGTTTAACCACATCTTCAAGCCACGCTTTGCGTTGATTAACCACGCCTTCACGCATTGACTCTCGCTCTTGACCTGAAAGAATAGAGGTCATTTCATAAGAAAAGTCAAAAATGGATAAAAATACAGTTATTACGGCTTGATTATCACAAGCAAGTTCAACAGCTCTGGCTAGAGCCGTCTGTTTATCTGTCGTAGGGTCGACAACCACAAGGAGTTTTTTATAGTCCATCATAACTTTTTCCTTATCTAATATCGTCTAGTTTTATCTTGCATCAATAAGATGATTTCGTATTGTTCTAGATCAAGTGATAACCTAAAAGTTCTACCTTGCAATATTACTGTTACCAGATAGTTCGCTCAAGGCACCTATATCAAGTATTGTAATATATTTACCTTTAACTTCAATTAGTTCTGCTTTCTGAAAGCGGCCAAGCAGACGGCTGATGGTTTCAACGGTTAACCCTAGATAGTTACCAATATCACCGCGAGTCATGGTTAATCTAAACTCTCTTGGTGAGAACCCTCGGCTGCCAAAGCGTTTAGCTAAGTTACTGATAAAAGCTGCGAGTCGTTCTTCTGCATTCTTTTTGCTCAGTAATAAAATCATCTCTTGATCGCTTTGAATTTCGTTACTCATTAAGCGCATGATCTGCTGTCTAAGCTTAGGCATTTTACCTGTAAGTTCATCGAGGGTCGTGTAGGGGATTTCACACACCATCGACGTTTCAAGCGCTTGAGCAAAGCTTTGATGAAATTGTGAATGAATTCCGTCAAAACCGATAACGTCACCCGCTAGATGAAAGCCCGTGATCTGTTCATCGCCTTGTTCGGTGATGGTATAACTTTTAATTGTGCCAGAGCGAATAGCAAATAAAGACTTTAATGGATCACCTGATTTAAAAATTGGCTCACCTTTTTGAATCGGCTTCTTGCGCTCAATAATTTCGTCAAGTTGATCTAACTCAGTAGAGTTTAGTGTAAACGGAATACATAGCGTACCCATGCTGCAATCATGACAATGAATCGCACATCCAGAAGCCATTTGGCGACGATTTTTGTTGTTATCTGTTGGCATTGTCTCTCTCAATTTTGACTATTCATCTACTATGTTAAACTAATTTGATATTAGGAGCTAGCGAAGCTGGGCGATAGCAATGTACAAGGTCTGCAATCCGAACCCCACCAAAGCGATCCCGCTGATAATGCGTACGGCTCTTTTCTGTACCCAACGGCTAAATGTACTTGCCGCAATACCTGCACTTAGCAGGGCGGGTAACGTACCTATACCAAAAGCAAACATAATTAAGGCGCCGTCTAGGGCATTTCCTGCTGCAACCGACCAAGTTAACATGCTGTAGACTAAACCACAGGGTAACCATCCCCATAGGCTTCCGGCGATAAATGCATGTCGCTTGTTTTTGATTGGAATAAATTTGTTAGCAATAGGCGAGATGTACTGCCACAGCCATTTTCCGAGGCGTTCTATCTGCACGATGCCGGCCCAAATTTGAGCAATGTAGAGGCCGGTGATAATCATCATAAAGCCAGCAAATAGTCTTAGTACCAGCAAATAGGTGTCAACATCAAATAACAAGCCTAATGCACTGGTGCTGGCACCGACTAATGCGCCTGCTATTGTGTAGCTAATTATCCGGCCACTGTTGTAACTTAACAGGTAACCCAACTGTGCAACGAGCTTATTGCCCGTTTGTTGCTTAGGCAGGTTTGCAGATAGTGCGCCAACTAGCCCACCGCACATACCAATGCAATGACCGGCGCCCATGATTCCCACAAGTAATGCGCCAATTAAGCTATAGTCATTCACTTTTAGCGCTCTTTTGTTTAGTAGCCTCTTGTTGAGCTGTATCGGTTTTCGCACTAGTTGCTGCTGAGGAGGATTCAGTGCCCTGGGGAGCGGCAGCGTTTGTTTCAACAAGCTGTATATTTTCAGCCTGTGAACTAGATGTTTTGAGGTTAGTTGTATTAGCCAGGGGATCAGACAGGTTGCTTGACGTATTGTGCTGGCTAGCATTGTCACTTTGCGCTTTGTCGTCTTCAAAGAGTATCGATACGCTTTGCTTTTCAAGATCATCAAACTGATCAGACTTTACAGCCCAAAAGAAGATCCCAACGGCAACCAAAACAAAAAGCATGGCAATTGGGATTAGGACATAGATAATACTCATAAACGAACCTTAAGTAGTCTTAGGCTATTACTGACAACAATGAGTGAACTGGCGGACATGCCTATTGCTGCAATGTATGGAGCGACGTGACCGGTTACGGCCAACGGAATTATAAACAGGTTGTATCCAAGCGCCCAGAATAAATTCTGTTTGATGATCCGCCCGGTAGATTTGGCCACTTGGACCGCATCGGCAAAGCGTGAAAGGTTATCACCCAACAAGATAATATCTGCACTGTTTTTAGAAATCGCAGCGCCACTGCCCATCGCAATAGATAAGTTCGCGCCAGCAAGTACAGGCGCATCGTTAATACCATCACCAAACATGGCCACTTGCCCTTGCTGCTGAAATTTGTCAATTAATGCCAGCTTACCTTTGGGTGAAAGCCCTTTGTGCACATCATCAATGCCGAGTCTTTTACCTAATGCTGTTACTTCAGTCGAGTTGTCGCCACTTGCGATACTCAGTTTGCAGCCCATCTGTTTAAGTTGTGCCACGGCTTTAGCGGTATCAGGTCTAACTTCATCATTTAACGTGACCTTAGCTTGAATAACGCCATCACAACTTAACCAAACCGTTGTCGCACTCTCTATTGTATCGGTGCCATTAACAAATTGCTGACTGCCCACTTTAAACGCCTGGCCATTTATCACTCCTGACAGACCATTACCAACCACACTTAGTCTTTGTGTCACGCTAATAGACTTATCGATATGAGCTGTAAACGCTTTGGCAATAGGGTGCAAGGAGCCAGATTCTAATGCCGCAATGTAACCAAGTGCTTCGGCCTTTGATATGTCGCCGGTTAGCTCCACATCACTAATCGACAATGAACCTAAGGTAAGGGTACCGGTTTTATCAAAAACAACATGTTGGATTTTAGGCAATTTTTCAAATATACCAGAGCGACGGGTAATGATCCCAAGGCGGGTCATAATCGCTGTACCACAGGTCACAGCGGTTGGCGTTGCTAAAGCAAGGGCGCAAGGGCAGGTTGCTACTAATACCGATAAAGTGACCCAAAAAGCGTCTTCCGGTGAATAGAAATACCAAAACAGATAGGTCAATGTGGCAATCAGTAAAATAGCCGCGGTAAAGTAATTAGAGAACCTGTCGGCGTATAAGGCGACTTTGGGCTTATTATTAGATGCTATCTCTTGCAGACGAATAATTTCAGCAACTAACTGATCTTGCCCAAGCGCAGTCACTCTAACTAATATTGGCTGCTCAATGTTAATGGTACCGGCAAACACCTCTGATTCAAGCGCTTTATGTAATGGCATCTGCTCACCCGTTAACATGGCTTCATTTACCGCAGACTCACCTTCAACAACAACACCGTCAGCAGCAATAACGTCACCCGGCTTAACTAAAATGATATCGCCAATAACCAGCCGTTTAGCGGGTACTTCATCAAAACCTTCGTCAGTTTTTAATTGTGCGGTTAACGGTACAAGCTTATGGAGGTTGCTGGAACTCACTGAGGCTTTTTGACGGGCATTTTGCTCAAAGAAACGGCCTAGCAACAAGAAGAAGGTAAACATGGATACCGACTCAAAGTACACTTCGCCAGTACCATTGATGGTTTCAATACAGCTTGCGATATAAGCGCCGCAAATGGCGATACTCACAGAGACGTCCATGTTTAATCTGCCCATCAGCAACGAGCGCACGGCACTAAAGTAAAATGGTTGAGCAGAATAAAAAACAACAGGGGCGGCAAATAACATGCTCACCCAACGAAAGTAGTCTCGGTACTCGGTATCAAGATCGCTAAAATAGCCGGAATAAAGGGCGAGGGCGAACATCATCACCTGCATGGTCGCGAAACCTGCAAGGCCGAGTCTTAATAAAAATTTACGACTGTCTTTCTTACTTTTAGTTTCTTGTTCGTCGACTTGAAACGGCGCTGCTTGATAGCCAATATGGCTAATTTGATTGAGAATTTCGCTGAGTTTGATTTTGTCACTGTCCCACGCGATCAAAGCACGCTGCGTGGTTGAGTTAACTTGAATGTTAGCGATGCCATTAAGCTTATTAATCTTATGTTCAATCAGCCAAGCACAGGCCGCGCAAGTGATCCCATCAACCGTTAACGAGACTTCATTTAACGCATCTCTTTGTTGAATAAAGTCTTGCTGCACTTCTGGTAAGTCATAAGCACTGAAATTTGATAACTCTTCAGGCACCAACGCAGTTTGCTTATTACCAGGCTCTGTACGGAACTTATAGTAATTGGTCAGTCCAGCATCGATAATCGCTTGCGACACTGCTTGGCAACCTGGGCAACACATGAGCTGCTCCACTTCGTTAATGGTGGTTGTGAATTGCTGACCAGTTAAAACGGGTTCGCTACAATGAAAGCAGCTTGTTTGACTCATGGGATGTTATTCTTTTTGTAAGTATTTGAAAAACCCGCTGCAGATGCGAACGGGTTAGGCCATAAACTAATTAGTTTAACCAGTACTGTTGATCATCTTTTAGCGTTACGCGTTGCTGTATACGCCAAGTTTGATCATAACCTTCAATTCTGACGTCCCAAGGGCCTTCAATACTCTGCGTTAAATCAATTCGATATACGCCATTGGCATCAGCGGTGACAATTTGCGAGAAATCTCGTTCTTCAAGAGTCGGGTGATAAAAGCTAATGCTTAAGCCTGCAAGATAGGTATCGCCACCTTGTTGAGAGAGCTCAACGTATTTGTCATCAAACTCTAGCATGTAGTTCATGCCAAGCTGCTTAGCATGCTTTATCTTTCGAAGGTCAATATTAATGCCTTTACCTTCTTTATAGTATTCTTCGGTAACCAATGGGTCTTGGTTGTTAAAAGCAACCCAAAATAAATTGATACTTGCGACCACGGCACATAATGGCAGTATGATAAGAAACCAAGGCCAGAACTGTTTATACCAGGGTTGTGGAGTCGACATTATTTACCGCCTTTACTTATTAGAATAGTTGTTAAATGCTGGGAAAAAAGAACGCATATTTTACCCAAAAAACTGTGATTTAGCACTTAAAAAAAAGGCCTCGTTGGTGACGAGGCCTTATTAGCACACTAGATGTTACTCTGGTGTAATTACTTGTTTGACAAGCTGTAAACGTAAGCTGTGATTACGTGAACTTTTTCTTCACCTAATACATCTTTCCATGCAGGCATAACACCTGTACGACCGTTCTGAATTGACTGCTCGATAGCGCCACGACTTCCGCCGTAGACCCACGCATTGTCAGTTAGGTTAGGTGCACCCATAAACTTGTTACCGGTGCCGTCCATACCATGACAGGCAAAACAGCCTTTCATAAATGAACCCTGTCCTTGAGCTGCAAGTGCTGCGTCGTGCTCACGACCAGATAGGCTTACAACGTATTCAGCTAGACCTGTAATCTCACTGTCTTCAATCGGTAAACCACCTTTTGGCGGCATCATACCGTGACGACCGTTCATGATTGAGGTCTTAATCGTTGCCAGCTCACCACCATATAACCAAGCGTTGTCGGTTAGGTTAGGGAAGCCTTTGCTACCACGCGCGTCACTACCATGACACATTGCACAGTTTTGTAAGAATAGACGTCCACCCACTTTTAGGGCTTCTTCATTCTTAACTAACTCTTCCAATGGTGTATCAGCATATGCCTTGAAGATAGGACCAAACTTTTCGTCTGCGTGCTTAACTTCTTGGTCATACTGCACCCAACGCCCTTCATTTTGAGCGTCAATAACAGCTTGCTTTGACTCTTCAATAGTACGAACGCTTTGGTTAGCACTTGTCCAACCTAATAAGCCTTTGAAACTACCAAGTCCTGGGTACAGTGCTAAATAGATAACACTGAATACGATGGTAATGTAGAACATATAACTCCACCACTTAGGTAGTGGGTTGTTTAGTTCTTCAATACCGTCGAAGCTGTGACCCATTGATTCACCTTCTTCTACGCCCGTGTCGTTCTTAGAACAAGCACGAAGTAGAACAATACAACCAATGATTACCACAACGGTGAGTACGATAATCCATACACTCCAGAAGTTACTCATCACTTTTGTTCTCCTGAGTCCTTCGATACCGAGATTTTCTCATCATCTGAGAAAACTAGGTTAGCTGCATCGTCGAATTGTTTCTTACGACTAGCGCTATATGCCCAGGCAAATATACCGATGAAGGTCACCATTACAACGATAGTAATAATTCCACGTAATGTGCCGTAATCCATATTTTGCCTCCTTATTTAAGCGCGTGGCCAAGTGATTGCAGATATGCGATCAATGCGTCCAGCTCAGTCTTACCTTTCACAGCGTCTTTAGCGCCAGCAATCTCTTCAGCTGTATACAACTTATGAGTTGGGTGAAAGTTTTGCAGGATTTCCATCTTCTCACCGGTCAAATCACCAGTAAGGATGTTTTCTGCTAACCAAGGGTACGCAGGCATATTTGACTGAGGTACAACAGCGCGAGGATCAATTAAGTGAACCTCATGCCATTTGTCACTGTAACGACCGCCAACACGGGCTAGATCTGGACCTGTACGCTTAGAGCCCCACTGGAATGGGTGATCCCAAACTGACTCGCCAGCTACAGAGTAGTGGCCATAACGTTCAGTTTCTGCGCGAAGAGGACGGATCATCTGGCTGTGACAGCCATAACAGCCCTCACGAACATAGATGTCACGACCTTCAATCTGCATTGCCGTATAAGGGATCTGACCTTCTAATGGCTCAGTTGTATCTTCTTGGAACAGTAGGGGTGTAATCTCAACCAAGCTACCAAAGCTGATTGCGATAACAGTAAAGATCCCTAATAGACCGATGTTTTTCTCAACTAGCTCATGATTAAATTTCATCGTATCTACTCCTTAAGCTGCTTTTGCTTCAGCAATTGCTGGCAAAGAATCTTTAGGGGCCTTAACAGTACGCAGTACGTTGTATGCCATTATGAACATACCTGTAAGGAAGAATACACCACCTAGGAAACGTACAAAGTAGAACGGGTAAGAGGCTTCTAAGCTTTCAACAAAGCTATAAGTCAATGTACCGTCAGAGTTAACTGCGCGCCACATTAGACCCTGCATCACACCAGAGATCCACATTGAAACGATATAAAGAACAGTACCGATTGTTGCCAACCAGAAGTGAACGTTAATTAGGCTTGTGCTGTACATACGGCCGTGGCCAAACAGAACTGGGATCAAGTGATACAAAGAACCGATTGAAACCATAGCAACCCAGCCCAATGCACCAGAGTGAACGTGTCCAACAGTCCAGTCAGTGTAATGAGAAAGTGCGTTAACCGTCTTAATTGCCATCATTGGGCCTTCGAAGGTAGACATACCATAGAAAGACAATGAAACAACAAGGAAACGCAAGATTGGGTCAGTACGAAGTTTGTGCCAGGCACCAGATAAAGTCATGATACCGTTAATCATACCACCCCAAGACGGAGCGAATAGGATTAGAGACATCACCATACCAAGTGACTGTGTCCAGTCTGGAAGCGCTGTATAGTGTAGGTGGTGAGGACCAGCCCAGATATACAAAGCAATCAATGCCCAGAAGTGAACGATAGATAGACGGTACGAGTAAACTGGTCGGCCAGCTTGCTTAGGAACGAAGTAGTACATCATACCTAGGAAGCCTGCAGTTAGCAGGAAGCCCACCGCGTTGTGACCATACCACCACTGGACCATCGCATCTACTGCACCACTATAGAGTGAGTAAGACTTAGTCATCGTTAACGGTACAGCCATAGAGTTAACTATGTGAAGTACTGCTACTGTGATAATAAAGGCACCAAAGAACCAGTTCGCCACATAAATGTGGGACGTTGTTCGTTTAATGATAGTACCGAAGAAAACCACAGCATAGGAAACCCATACGACGGTAATTGCGATATCAATTGGCCATTCTAATTCAGCGTATTCTTTACCACTGGTAATACCAAGCGGCAAACTAATGGCTGCTGAAAGAATGATGGCTTGCCAACCCCAGAACGTAAATGCAGCTAACTTAGGTGCAAATAGTCGAGTTTGACAGGTGCGTTGAACGATATAATAGGATGTGGCGAAAAGGGCTGAAGTGCCAAACGCAAAAATCACGGCATTCGTATGTAGTGGTCGTAGACGACTATACGTTAACCATGACGTTTCGAAGTTTAGCTGCGGCCAGATCAACTGAGCTGCAATTAATACACCTACTGACATACCAACAATTCCCCATAACACGGTAGTTAGGGCAAATTGACGGACGACAGTGTAGTTGTAATCAGCGCCTTGAGGCTGGGAATGGTTCATCATATTGCTTCCACTGCTTATTACTTATACTTATTGTTGTGTAGAGTAAAGCTCTACCCGTATATATGACAAAAACCATGCTACCTAACGGAAACATAGGTTATGTGTCAATGTGTAACCTTACATTTCATGAAGTAACGCAAGGCAAAGCAATGATACTTGAGCTATATCAAAAAAGATAGGAATTACCCCTCCAGATAAGTTGATCTAGATCAAGGTACTCAATAGAATGTTAAAACAAATGATGTAAAGGTTAAATAACGTGCAAGTTACTCACAAATCAACACTATTAAGAATTCTATACAGCCTCATCCCGGTCGCATTTTTACTGGGGTGTGAGCCAAAAAGCCAAGATGTTACACCGTCAACTCCTGTAGATATAAGTCTTTGCAGTTTTAAAACGGGTCCATGCATCAAAACGGTTGCCGATGTTGACATCGAGTTAAGCCTTAACCCTTGGCAGGCGCCGAGTGAGCAGCCTATACAGATGACACTGCATACCTCGAAACCCTTAAGTAATGTTAAGGTTAAATTACAGGGTAGAGACATGTTTATGGGCATTATTCCGGTAAATTTGACCCAAATGGGAGAAAATGACTATAACGCACCACTAATATACGGTTCGTGTAGTAGTGGCTATATGGTTTGGAGTGCAGTAGTCAGTTTTGAGCACAATGGCGTAGAGTCATTTACCACTTTTGACTTTTTGGCCGATAGCCCCGAGTAGGCCTGAACAAGATAATCAGGGTAATTTTTAGTGCACTGCTTATTAAGAGTGTGCTGTTTATTCATCGTTTCGGCCTGTTTATTAATAGTAAACACTCAAGCACAGATTAAGCACACCAAGCTTTGGGTTTTGGTTTGGGTTTAGGTTAAACAATGCTCAGTTATCACGCATTCATAAAACAGTTGTTGATAATCATTCTCACGTAGGTATATTGTTTTTAAATGAATCGCATTGGGAGGTTTCATCATGACCACTCCAACCAGACAGTTAAATATCAGTATCTCTGAAGACAAAATAGCTAAGCTTATCCAGCAAGGTGTACTTTGCGCCGCAGATTTCAAATGCCTCGATAGCGACACCAAAAAAGCGGTTTGGCAACTTTGTTTATGGAGCTGTGAGAAACGCATTCACTGCGACAAGCAGTGCCAAGACCATTGTAAAAACCAATGCGCTATTGCCGAAAGCTCTGATGTACAAAGCCCTAATGTACAAAAAATTGATGTACTAAGCTCTGATGTACAAAGCTCTGAGCTGATCTTAATGTCGCAAACTGTTACATAAGTTGTGACATAAACTGTGATAGAAACCTTAAGTATGCACACATTGATCGCTTGTTAAGCGATACGCCCATTTAAGCCGGTTAAACCCTAAATAACCATATCGCTTCTTCATCTTACTGATTAAGATAGTGATATACGGATTGTTACTGGCTCTATTTATGCAATTACCCCCGGTTATCCCATTTTTTGATTCCATCGATTTTATTCAACAGGGTAATCCCGTTGTTAATCAACGCATCACTCAACTTAGCTTGAGTTCACTCGATGAAGCAGGGCTCGCCTACGAGTTAGCTACCGATTGGTTGTTTGAGCAAAAGTACAATGAAAACAACTATAAAGCTTATAGAAGCGAACTGACGACATTTTTACATTGGTGTTTTGATGTGATTAAACTGAACGTTAGTGCAATAGGGCGCAAAGAGATCGGACTCTATGTCGACTATTGCAAGCACCCGCCGTTAGCCCTTATTGGCTACTTTAATGTCGCCCAATTTAAACAAGATAAAACCAGCGACATGAGAACGCCCAATCCAAGCTGGCTTCCTTTTAGAGGCTGCAAGGTCGATGGCCAGATAAAACCCTATGCCCTCAGTGATAGCGCACTCAAAACAAAGATAGCCATTCTATCTAGCTTTTATAGCTACTTAATGGGTGAGGACTATTGTGAGCGGAATCCTGCGCAGATGTGGCTCAATAAGAGCCGCTTTTCATCTAGCCGAAAATACCGCCTCAACACTGACGACGATAATCAGTTGGCATTTACCGAGTTGCAGTGGTCCTACATTATGTCCACGGTTGAGAAACTGGCCAAAGCACAGCCTGAATTACACCAACGTAGTTTGTTCCTCATTAAACTTATCTACTCCTGTTATCTGCGCGTATCAGAAGTCTCTGCCAGGGCGGGTTACTCACCGGTGATGAGCCAGTTTAAACAAAACCGTCACTCTGGGATCTGGAGTTTTCATATCCCTAAGAGTAAAGGGGGCAAGAGTCGAAGCGTGGCGATATCTAAAGCATTATTAGCTGCCTTAGTGGATTATCGACGTTACCTAAAGCTGTCAGATTATCCCTCTGCTACTGAGCAACATCCATTAATCGTACGTCAAAAAGCCGCTGGGCGAGGGCGCGAAGTTGGCAATGTAAATGCAAACCTCGGAATACGCCATATCCGAGACGAAGTCGATAAGATCATCGAAATAGCGGCGATTAGCATCAAAACTGACGGTTTTATTGAAGATGCCCTACAAATGCGCGGCTTAAGTATCCACAATATTCGTCACACCGGCATTACCCACGACATCAATATTAACGGTCGTCCGTTATCACACGTACAAGCCGATGCTGGACACGAGAGTATCGACACCACCTCGCAATATTTGCACACCACTCAGATAGAGCGTCATGAGAGTGCACAGAATAAACCATTAGATTATCTGCAGGGGATTGAGTAACTGTTTGTATAAAATGAATGAAAGCTGAGTAGGTACCAAATACAAACCAACGTAGCCACCTGCTAAAACTAGACTGCCTAGCAGGGGCTTTGCTTTCGTGCTTTAGCAAGACGCCGTAAATATATCCCTGTGGTCTTTCTTTATAGTATGAGCTAAGGCATGGCTAAATCCCTGACCGCCATGGATTGGTGGAAATGCCAACAAATGTAGGGAACATTTGTGGCCCTGATTTAGAAGCTTGCACAGCATTTCTAGCAAAGATTCACTTTGACACTGTATTTAACTCCCGCAAAGGCTGCTCCCGTGGACTGTCACCTATTGTAGTAAATGCCGCAATCGGAGCTTATGCAGAATAACGCAGGCGAGTAGGGCATGTAGACACACCTTTTACAGCTAATGCCATTTGAACTCCTACCAATAGAAGTCCATTTATCATCAAAAGGTTCCTGCTAATTCTCGTGATACTGCGAAAGCGGGGGAAGATAACGCCTGCTTTTATAGGCGAATTTTGGGGTGTCATGTGAGGCTTTTAGAGCTTAAGGACCAGGAGATAAGGATCAAGAGATAAGCGCGGAGTTAGCAGTCAAAACAGCCAGGCGAGCAGGGCGCTGTGATGACTGCGATCTGTCTAAAAATCTTGTCCGAATAAACTTGTGTGAACTTTTATGAATAAAGTGGCAAAAATACAGGCTCAAACCTTAAAAGGAGATAACAGGTTTTGGCGGTTGTTTGGCTTATTCCGCTTTAATAAATCAACTGATACATGATTAACATCAGCAGAGAGAACCGCGATAAAGTAGGGCGCGTGCGCGATATTTTACCGCATAATAGTATTCGAGATGAAGTTAACTAGATGGTTCAATGTTAGTTATAAGTGGCTGATTATATGTAAATAACCTCTGGGTCACGCCAGAAGCACAGGCCTTATAACGTCAGCTGATATTAGCCATTTGAGCTCCTTAGCTTTTGCCAAGCTTGTAACTCAGTACTTTGTTTTATTCCTAATCCTGTGCCTAATTCTGTGGCTAATCTAATTGCTAACGATAAAAGCTAACTTAGCGTTTCAGCTTGGAATTTTACCGAAATTGCTGCTGGGATTTCAGAGACAGGTTAATGCCGATAAGTGACATTATCGGCATTTGCCTTAAAAGGGGATTTTGGGGCTATATCTCTATATATCCTTAAAGTTCTTATCTGTCTGCTTAATGCTTTAACTATTTACTTAAAAGTCAATCGCTCACCAGATATGACGTCACTCTATCAGAAAGGTAATGACTAATGTTGGGCTATCCGTACTATGTTCGTTTTTTGGCATGAGGCTGCGTTCGCAGGCTTTCTGATTACCGATTTTTTACTATTTAGTTTGAGCTAGTTTAGTTCGATCTAGTTGAGTTTGAGTTACTTAAGTTGGAGTTAGCCTGCAGCTAATCCTAAGTCTACTCAAACCTTATCTGAACCCTGAAACTAACTAAGTATTAGCCTTAACAAGATTTGGCGAGATTTAGCCAAGGTTAGCTAGGTTTAGACAAAACGGTTCCAATTAAGACTCTCCAGTTTACGGCATTGTGAGTTATGACATTGCTATGATTAAGCTAGATATGACTTAGCTGGATTAACGCTTGTTTGGTACCGTGCTGATAACTAGCTGTGCTAGACAAAGCTACTATTAGAACAGCAGTTTCAGATCTGGACTTAATCTAAGGCTAAGATTTGGCTAAACCGGTTATTGGTATCTAGCTAGTTATAGTCAATCAGTTTTAGTTAATCAGTTTTAGTGAAAATCATACGGCGCGCTGTGTGGCTGCTTTAAAGTTTTGCCTAGCTCAGCGCGCCAGATTTCACGTAGCGCACGATAAAAAATAGCTAATTTCACTATATTTTCAATCTACTGCGAGCTTTCTGGGTTTCTAGCTATAGGACTAAGACGCTGCATTTTATTCAAGTGTTCAGTGCAAAGCGCTTAGATTAAGTGCTTAGGCTATGTGCCAAATCAAATGCATCGTGGCACATAGTAAGTCCAAATATAATCTGCTTAGCTGTTAACTGAGTCTGCGTGATTGAGTTTGTGTATCAGCTTTTGAATATGAGATTTTGAGTATCAGCCTTTGAGTATGAGGTATTAATTTAGTATTTAGAGCTTGGGATATTAACGCCATTTAAGAATGCTGCTTGATAACCTGAAGCCTTAACCAAATGAAGCCTTAACCAAGTTCAGTTCAAGTATTGTTTTAGCCAAGTGAAATAGAAAGCCGTAGCTTAAAACAGCAAAGGCTCAATACATAAACCAAGTGATGTAAATCTCAGGCTGCAGGCATACAGCTTGTATGAAACTAGAGAACACGAACGTACATAGTAAAGTATTGCCTTAGGTGTCAGCATAGAATCACTGTAGAAGCTCATTTGAGCTAAACATTCAGGTCTAACCCCATCTTAATAGCTCTCACATAGCTATGCGCACAATGTATATTATGTTAAATAAGATTTATGAAGAGATACCTTTTCTGATGTTTTTGGGAATTGTCACCTAATTTGAGAATCTCAGTCAGCTTGTGTATTTAGAAACTATGACTTGGCAAACACATGCTAAAGCTAAAACCATGTAGGCATTGTCTGCTGTGGCTTAAAGCTTGTGAGTCTAATCCTGTGAGCCATTTTTTTATGGCTCTATCTTGCTTCAAAACATTCTCATTAACTCTATCTAATTAACCAGATAAACGAGACGCTGCAATGGATTAGCGCTTTTCTTTGCTGCATGTTTTTTGTTTAGCTCTGTGTTCAGTTCTATGTATAGCCCTGTGCATAGTCTGAATAAGCTTAAAACAAAGCTCTGTTAGTGCTGACTTTCTGTAATTGCTTACTTTGCTCTGAATTACATCGGTTCTAAATGGTTTAAGATCAATGACCGTAGCAGCCAATCTATTGAAATTCGCTGTATTTATTTGAACGCTTGATAAAATGCTTACGGCCTGACGATATCGGCTTACCCAGTTGCTTAAGTTCGCAAAAGGCGCTGCAGAATAGCTGTAGCGCCTTATAATATTGGCCAATAATGAAATCGCTTAAATGAAAGTCATAATGAGAGTTATCTATCAGTGACTATTACTTTAATTAGTCTGATAGTAACTCTTCATTCATACCTGTCTCTGTCTCTGACATGGTTTTGGGTTTTCTTTGTAAGGCGTATATAGGTAAACCTAATAAAATCAGAAAGAAAGAATAAAAGACAATCTCCTGCCCTGCTCCCAAAATACAAAACAAACTATATACAAAGGTGCCAATGCCAAGAATGATGGCGCGGTTTCGTGCTGCTGATGGTTTATCCTGTTTTAAAAAGTAGAACTCTGCAATGGCACATAAGGTGTAAGCCATCAAGGTCGCTAACGTCGCCATCATCACTAAAAAAGTGAACGCGCCGATTAAGCCTTTGGTGTAATTCATTATCAATAACACCGAGACAATAGCGCCCGACACGAGTAAACCGAATGTTGGCGTGCCATTTTTAGACAAACGTTTAAAGCGCTTTGGAAATAATCCATTGCTCGCAATGGCCATCGGCATCTGTCCACACATTAAGGTATTCGCATTTAGCGATCCTAGCGTCGACAATAAAGCACCAAGGGTCACGACTAATGCGCCAACAGGACCCATTAACCGTTCTGCTGCTAACTTAAAGGGCGCGGTTGAATTTTTAAGTTCGTTTGTAGGCACCGTTAGGTTCACCGCTAAACTCACCAATATATACAAGACTAAGATAGTCAGCACTGAGGCAATGATGGCTCTTGGGATTGTTTTTTCAGGTTTAATCACATTACCCGCAGGAACGGTGGCAGATTCAATCCCTAAAAATGACCACATAACCAACATAGTGGCAGCAGATATTGCTGCGATTGGTGATAACTCTGTCGGATTGAACTCAGGTAGCATCTCCGGCTGCATATTGATTAAGCCCAATAGCGCGAGTATTAACAAGGGCACGATCTTTAAAATGGTCGTGATGACTTGAAAGGTACTACTGCCCTTAATCGAGCGAATATTTAAACCGACAATAAGCCAAATTAAGCCTAAACATGCAGCTAACCCGGCTTCATTGTGTTCTGCCAGTATCGGCACATAAGCGGATAAATAACTGATAAATGCAATGGCAACGCTTGCTACGGCAGTTAAACAGGAGATCCAATAGCACCAGCCGACAATAAATCCGGCCATAGAGCCTAAACCTGAGTCAGCGTAAATATATAAACCACCGGTTTTAGGTATTCTGGTTGCTAGCCTTGCGAATGTCAGTGCAATCAGCACCGTACCCGCGCCAGCAACCAACCAGCTACTCAATCCTAACATGCCATAAGGGGCCAATAATGTCGGCATCATAAAGATCCCCGAACCAATAGCGCAGCCTACGGCAAGGGCCCAAACGCGCCAAAACCCCATGACTCTGTGGTCTTGGGGATGTGCAGTTATATTTTGTGTCATCAGATGTCCTAGCGTTAAGCCGCTTGTTGAAATAACTCAATAATGGCTTTTAGATCATCATCATTAATATTTAAGTGGGTAACCAGTCGCATCTGCTCCCCTGAAGGCAGCAAAATATTGTTACTGGCTTCACGCTTTGCAAGGCGTTGTCTCATTGCTTCGCTAACGCTCACATATAACATGTTTGTATGGGCTTGGCCGAGAGGGATCCCTACACCGTCAATTTGTTCTAATGCCCTTGCTAATTCGTTGGCTCGCCGGTGATCTTCGCTCAAACGATTTATGTTGTTTTGTAAGGCATACAAGCCCGCAGCCGCAATAGTTCCTGCCTGGCGCATACCGCCACCTAACATTTTTCGCCAGTGCCTAGCTTCGTCGATGAACTCATTTGAGCCAACAAGTAGCGAGCCAACTGGCGCCCCTAAGCCTTTTGATAAGCATATTGAAACACTGTCAAAATCTGCGGTTAAGGCTGCAGCGCTCGTGTTACCGTCAACAACAGCATTAAACAACCTTGCGCCATCTAAATGCATGGCTAAGCCATGGCGCTCTGCTATCGCCTTAACGTCTTGAGTGTAACCGCGAGGTAAAGCGAGACCACCATGAGTGTTTTCTAAGCAAATCAACTTGGTTCTGGCATAGTGAACGTCTTTCGGTTTAATGGCTTTTTCCAGTTCGGATAGATCCATGGTTGCATCGCGTTGTAGCGTTAATGGCTGGGGTTGAATGCTCCCTAATACCGCAGCGCCGCCACCTTCGTAAAGATAGGTGTGCGCGACGCTGCCGACAATGTACTCATCACCGCGGCCACAATGAGACAGCAGTCCCATTAAGTTGCTTTGGGTGCCAGAGGGACAAAATACCGCGGCTTGTTTATTAAGTAACTCTGCAGCATATGCTTCAAGTTGCTTAACGGTAGGATCTTCACCGTAAACATCATCTCCCGTTTCGGCTGATGCCATTAACGCGCGCATGTTCAGGCAAGGCTGCGTGACGGTATCACTGCGTAAATCGATTACTCCTGCCACGGTGTTTCTCCCTTTAAGGTTAACTTTTTGCTAATGTAATCTTCTCGATTAGTGTAGCCGCCAGCGAGATGACGAAAACCGCTAAAGGCTGTGCGCGCATGAAGTACACGCCAATTATCAAACCATACCGCACGGCCAGGTTGTAATTGAAAGCTCACCTGAAACTTAGGGTCGTTAATTAAACGCTGAAACATACCATAGGCATGATAAAAAGCCTTTTGCTCACTAGCACTTAGCATAAAGGGGCTGCGATCAAAGTTATTAAAACAAATTTGTTCAAACTGGCCATTAATATCTTCGCGCACAACCTCATGCTGACCTTTTAATTGAATACCGGGCTCAATATAATGGGCTGGCACCTTAATCCTGGTCAGGACCTCATAGGCGGCTGGATCTTCATTTTTAATGGTTTGAGCAACCTTAAAGCCATCGGCAAATTGATTGAAAGCACCTTCGCCGTCAAAGGCCAAACAATGCAGTAACTGTAATCCAGGAGGATCAAGTGTATAGGTACTATCGGTATGTAGGCCTATGCCCACACTCGTGTAGGCACTGTCACTATGAGCGCCATTATTAGAAAAGTCCCATAAACTACCGAATACGGTATCTCGAATATACCCGACTTGATTGAGTAACTTTTTAGTGGCTTCCATGTCCGTTGGCATGCCCGAAAATGTGACTAAACCATATCGTTCCATACTTTCTAACACAGGTAAAAAAGCAGCATCGTTAGCCGTCACCTGTTCAAAATCAAAATCTGGGACTTGGTTTTGTAGCTCGTTAGCCCATAACTGATATGCCGGCTCTTTGACTGGCGTAAATGCCATATTAAACAGAAAGTCAGCATCAAACTCGCTCACTACATCAGCATCCAACCACTGAATGCGCAGTTGAGCGCCGTTATTAATCACTTGGAATTCTTTTAGCTCAGGGACTGCTGGTAAGGAAAAGGTGTCAACATCTCGTTGTAATGTACCGGGGTTAAGGCTAGAAGCATCGTTACTGTGATCTCTCAACCAAAATAAACTGAAGTGTGATTCTTTATTATTAGAAAATTTAATCGAAAGACTTTCATCCACACGTTTACATTCGTGAATAAACATAAAATAGATCCCTAAGTTAACCTGTCAAATAACAGTTAACACCGCAAAGAAAATAACAATCACCAAACTTAACACTAACAAGTTGCAACAATCAAGCTGTAAGCAAAGAGCTTTACCGGGAAGGTCTTAAAGCCATCTTCGGCTAATAATGTTTTCATTATGTTAAATTAAGTGGCTATCCTTTTATCCCTAGAGGCTATTCTCATTATTCTATTTTGTCAGGATCGCAATATTAAATTTCCGGCCAAGCTTGATCCGTAGAGCTAAAAACTATTTTCTTTATTAACGTTAGTCAAAATAGCTGCTGCGGACTACTCGTATTTATTTCTTTACGGGAAACATGAGATAAAATCAGTCTATAAACTCGCTCTAAAAAATCAGTTGTGACTGAACTTTTGCGCACACTTAATCACTTGCTCTCTAAGCCATTTACGGCTTGGATCGCTCGTTATTGATGAATGCCAGTACATGGCAACAATTAGCATAATGTATTTCAGTGTATAGCAACGTCTAGGACGACCAATCTAGAGCATCGCTTTTATTATTTGCACAAGTAATGTCTTGGAAATGGTATGAATACAAGCTGATTGTTTCTAACCCAGCATTGGCAAAAAATATGAAATGAAGTTTATAACTGATATGAAGTAAGTTGAGTCAAATTGAAGCAGGTAAACGGGCTAAAGGCATTACTTGGCAACAGCCAAGCAGCATAATGAACAACTAAGCCCCTAATTGTTCTGGGCTGTAGTTGTTCATTTAGTTGTAGCTTTGGTTCTAGTTTAGGTTGTAGCTTTAGTTGTATTAGCCTAACAACTTTTAACCTACTGAAAGTAACACTCGAACAAGATTGGCCTCACAGCCTTTGGGCAGGAGGTTCATCGCCGACATCATGCATGTTAAATACAATGGCAATCATTAGATTGTATATGCACTCAACTATGACGATAAATGGTGACTTTATTTCGTCCAGAGTTCTTTGACTCATAAAGCGCTTTGTCTGAAAATTGAAACGCTTCCTGCAATTTCATTTTAGATTCACAGTAAATAGCACCTATAGATATAGTAACGCCAATCTCATTTATTTTTTCACTATTGATTACACTCAATAATTTATTCGCTTTGTTATTAAATTGTTCGAAAGAAAGCTCACCATTAAAAATAACAACAAACTCCTCCCCGCCCCATCGGATTGCGAGATCAGTGGAGCGCATTGAGGATTTTATTCTATTCGCTACTTCTGATATCACAATATCACCAACAACGTGTCCATGAATATCATTGATTTTCTTAAAGTGGTCTATATCAATCAGACACATAGAGGTAACTGACATATCTTTATTCATAAACCCATCTTTACGATAGAATCCAGATAGCCTATCTATGCTGCTTTCGATATAGAATCTTCTAATGTATTGTGCAAGTAAAAAACAGCTATGTATAATTAGTGTGCATATGAAGATTGCTATGCCGCTGTATAGTAAGGAAGTCTTTATTGTTAGACCTACTTTTTTGTTTTCAGTTTTAAGCGCTAAAGATTCGTAAACAAGCGTACTTATTTTTTTACTGTCTTCATCAGAAATATCAAACCAAGTGAATTTTTCATTATTGAAATCTGAGATGAAGTCATTCAAAAAATTACTTTTCACATCAATGACCAATACGGAAAAAACGTCACCTTCTAAATATAATGGATAATAAATTGAATATAACTCTTCATTAGTGCCAGATTCTATATAAGGCCCAAAAACCCTCACGGTTTCAAAAACAGTTAAACCACTGCCTTTTAAAGTCTTTTCTATATTTTCTAATTTCAAAATACGTTCTAAGTAGTTTCCCTCCGCAAAATCCCTATCATAAAGGTGAACGTACTGCTCTCTAAATGGCTTGGGAATGACATATTCTGGATATACATTCGCGACCGTCCATAGATTGTCAGCTATGATGGGGTTTCTTTTTAATACACTAAATAGGTTATCTATATGCTTAGATAGGTCTCGAATTTTCTTATCTTGAGAACCTTTGACTATGACCCCCTGGCTTAAATCACCAGCTGGTAGAGAAATATACTCACTGTTAAGGCTGTTGACATTAAAGCGGTATATTGCATCACTAATAAAAAGGATGTTAGTTAAAAACTTACTATTCAACTCGCTCTTATTGACAGTGATAAACAAATTAACAGCACTTATAGATACAATAAAAGATAAGCAAATGCTAAGCACGTTCCTTTTTGTCATAATATTTACTATCCGGTAATGGTTATAAAAAAGTGGTCACAACTCAAAATTATTTTTCAACAAGAATCCTTTATCAAGATTTCTTTATCAAAAGTGCTTTGTTAAGAATGTTTTGTTAAAAATCTTTTATTAAGAGTTCTTTGTTAAGGGTTCTTTGTTAAGAGGTAATTGCTACATATCAATAGCTTAACGTTAATTTTAATCGATTTGCTAATCTGATAAGTCCTGTACATATTCATAAAGTCTGAATACTAGTTCAATCTTAAATTATATCATAGATTTCGCATTGTATTTTCCACTAAGAGCGAACAAGATTGCCCACTCAATATGCACAAGCAATAAAAATCCCGAACATAGGTTCGAGATTTTTCTACACATTAAGGCTGTGTTATTGCGTGGCTTTGGTAAGTGCTCTCTAATCTCCGTCACCGTTAATCGAGCTAGATTAACGTTCACTAGGTATTAGGCATTAGAAGGCAATAAGCACTTGGCATTAAGCATTAAAAATTAGACATCTTCTCTTGGCATCGTGATCATCACACCCAGACCTGGCTCACAATCATGTAAGGTAATAGTGCCGTGATGTAGGCCCGCAACCGCTTTTGCCAACGAGAGACCCAGCCCCAAGCCACCATCGGTACGGCTTTTATCGACACGATATAAACGTTCAAAAACACGCTCCCTTTCTGTTTCAGCAATACCGAGCCCATTATCTTCAACCTTGAGCCAAACCAGTGAGGCTTTATCATCCGCGCCGCAGCTGAGCTTGATCACACTGCCTGCAGAGCAATATCGCAGCGCATTTTCTATCAAGTTGGCAATTTGCTGGATCAGCAGTTCTCGATCGCCTTGGATCAGTAACGGTGATTGGGCTTTATGGATCTGCAACTGCATTGCGGCATCTTCTGCAACATCGACATAAATTTCGGCGACGGTATCAACAATCTGGGTTAAATCCGTTGTCGTGAAGCGGCTTCGTCTCGCGCCTGACTCAATTTGAGTAATGCGTAACAACGCATCAAAAATAGAAGCAAGACGTTGAGAATCAGCTAAGGCATGGTCTAACTCATTGTTAAAGCTCTGACTTTGCGCAATTGATGATGCATCAGCCTCGTCACGTAAGGTTAGTAAATTGTGCCTCAAACGCGTGATAGGCGTTTTCAGCTCGTGGGCAATATTGGACGAAATATCGCTCATCGCCGCCACAGAGCCGTCTAAACGAGAAAGCATTTCATCCACAGAGACAGATATTCTCGCCAGATCGTTATAGGTGTTTATCTCGCCCGTTCGTGCCGACAAATCACCGTCTGCCGCCGCGTTCAATACTTGCTCAATACGAGATATTCGTTGCTGACTGACACGGCTCATCGCGACAACAATGGCAATGGTAAAGAGTGATACTAAAACGCCAGCAAGAATAAAACCTGTGGTAAGCACCGCGATAATGTCGTCATCTTCAATCGGATCTTCGTCGATATCGTGTTTATCACCTGTTGCCCGTAGCTTTGATTCTTTGACTATCTCACTGTTCTGTTGACCCAGTTCATAGTCAACATAGAGAATGGTCACGCTGGCCATAAGCACAAGACTAAACAGCGACACCAGAGCAAACATCACGCCTTGCTGGATAGCAGAGCTTTTCATCCACATTGGGAGTCGATTAACGATTCGCTGAAGTGAGACTTTATTTTGCAACATATCAAGCAGTCTGCGTTTCATTTAGCCTCCTCAATATGTCGATGTTCTAACTTGTAGCCTGCGCCTCGTACGGTTTGGATCAAAGTGTCGCCAAAAGGCTTCTCTATTTTATTCCTAAGACGACTAATGTGAGTTTCGACAACGCTGGTTTGAGGATCAAAATGAATATCCCATACATGCTCAAGCAGCATAGTACGGGTGATCACGCGGCCAGGATGACGCAAGAATAATTCTAGAATACGAAACTCTTTAGGCTGTAAATCCAATAGCTTACCTTGACGTGTTGCGGTATGTTCAAACAGGTTTAATACCACATCGCCAAAAGTCAGTTGCGGTTTAGTGTCGGTTGATGTCAATCCGGACCGGCGAGAAAGAGCGCTAACACGCGCAAGCAGTTCAGAGAATGCAAATGGCTTAGTGAGATAATCATCACCTCCCGCTTCCAACCCTTGCACACGGTCATCCACCCCGCCTAAGGAGGTCAAAAATAAGATAGGTGTTCCCACTTGCGCAGCTCGAAGGGCCTTAACTAAAGACAATCCGTCTAACCCCGGCAACATGCGATCGACGATCGCCACATCAAAGTGTTCCGTCATGCATAGGGTCAACGCATATTTGCCATTTTCTGTCACCTCGACTTGATGCCCAGCTTCACGCAGCCCTTTTTCAACAAAAGTGCTCAGACTCACATCGTCTTCAACTAGTAACACTCGCATGACGGTTCTCTCTCAGATCATAGGGTAACGTCGTTGTCGCTTAAGCCGCAACGATAGGGACATTTTGTTGTTCAGTTGGCGTTGGTTCTGCCACATTAGTTGGCATCGTTTCCGCTTTATGCTGTTGCCATTTCATCATAATCACCGCTGCGATACCAGCTAATAAGCTCGCGCCCAGCGTAACCAATCCTAGTATGAAAAACAGAGAGAAAGAGGCTAAACCAATAAGTGCTTTTGGTCCATTTTCACGAAGGATTTTAAGCCCTGATGGTATGTTTGACGACGATTGTTTCGATTTGTTAAGCAACAGTTTCACTTTATTAATACAGCATTTGACACTGTTTAACCAAGACGTCGACCTTTTCGAGCAAGGCTCAGCTTCTTGGTTGGTATTTTTTGATTCAGTTGATTCAGTTGATTCAGTCATTAGATCTCCTTGGGGTCATCAAAGATCACCCCTTTTTTAACTATTCATTGTTCGGCTCAAGTGTTCAACGAGAGAATTATTTTGTCACTGCTGTTGTCAATGCATTCACTTCAGTTTCAACTTGTTTACCATTGACTGTCATCAACTTGATTTCATAACAAACATTACCGTGGTCATCATCAAGTTCAACGCTCCACGCTTTACCGCTAAATTGTATTTCTGCTTGCTTCACAACATCTGCAAACGATAAATATTGACCACTGTTCAAGCCAGATAAATACAATGCATCTTCTAATTTATCATCAGCGTCATGATCATCATTCTGACCACGATTGTCTGTTAAAATAACATCACCGGTTTGTGTGTTGATTGCGGTATAAATTTTCTCACCGTTTTTACCGATTAATTCAATTTCATAGAAAACGTGTCCCATTTTCACTTCACGCTCGGCTTCAACCGTTACGCCGCCTGTGTTGGCTTCAGCCAATGCGACAGCCTGAAGTAGAGAGACAGTGTCTTGATTAAAAGATTTAGGGGCATCACCTGCATTTGCAGAGCCAATGGCCATCATGGCGCTCAGTCCAAGCAGAGTTGAAATAGTTGTTGTTTTAAAAACTGATGTATTGTTCATGGTTAAATCCTCATTTGTTTTAATGCAGACAGGGTGTTTCCTTGTCGATGAGGCTACTTTACTTAAGACATCTTTCCGCAAGTTTTCCTGAACTATACATTTTTGTAAGGTTTCAAGGCGAAGTCATATTGCAAGAGATAGGTTTAGGCCTATTTCTCTTACCCTGACAGCTCTTCCCCTAGCCAAAGTCAATGAAGCTAAAGTCAATGAAGCTAAAGTTCAATGGAGCAATGCGGTCTAAAACGAAAATATGCATATAACTGTTAAATAAAGGTATTGCTTAAACAAGGCAAAATAAATCAAAAAAGTGCTGTACAAAAAACGCACAGCAGTTATTATATCGCTCAGTTGTTCAGAGAGTTATTAAATGCAGCATCAAGTACAAGTAAAGCTTCCACTATCAAAACCGTGTTTTGTAGCTAGACGTTTGCCTTATATTTTAGCGTAACATGATATAATTCAATAAATTAACATAGTGTTAATGTTGAACTTTTTAAAACTAAATAAGGGGCATCATATGTCTAACTCAACTACTGGTACTGTAAAATGGTTTAACGAAGACAAGGGATTCGGTTTCCTTGCTCAAGACAACGGTGGCGCTGACGTATTCGTACATTTTCGTGCTATCGCATCTGAAGGTTTCAAAACGCTTACTGAAGGTCAAAAAGTGACTTTCGAAGTAGAGCAAGGCCCAAAAGGTCCACAAGCAAGCAACGTAGTCGCTCTTTAATCAAGCGCTAATAACGTAAGCTGATATGCAAAAAAGGTCGCTAATGCGGCCTTTTTTTGTGCCTGTTATTTTGAAAAAGTTGAATAAAAATCCGCTTTATTTACGACATTAACATCCCCCATAAAAGCGGCGTTGTTGGCTTAACCACCAGAGCCCGCTCTAGCTGCAATACCGTTGCTCATACTTGGCATACCGCCCCACCTTTCGCGCGTTCAATCTGATCACACCGCTCACAGAAATCTGTCATCCTTATTGCGCAAAATCACATAAAACCACTATACTGTATAAATATACAGTTAACTATTTTTTAGCATGAACATAATTCCAATTTCAGCCAGTGCAGGCATAACAGGTTTTGAATCCCCTGCCACCGATTACAAGCAACTGCCGTTAAGTCTTGATGAATTACTGATTGAGCATCCGAGCTCGACCTTTATTGGCCATGCTTGTGGTGACTCTATGCAGGGGGTCGGCATATTCGATGGCGACATTTTAATAGTCGATAGGCATGTTGATGTGCGTAATCAAGACGTTATCGTGGCAAATTTTAACGGTTCATTTGTTTGTAAGATTATTGATAAGGTGAACAGATTGCTGTTATCTGCCAATGAATCTCACATGAGCACGCCTATCCTCGAGCACGACACTTTTAGTGTTGAAGGCGTGGTGATCCGCTCTATTCGCTGCCATCGTAAAAGCCCAATTCTAGAGAACGACTAACCATGTATGCGCTTGTCGATGCGAATTCTTTTTATTGCAGCGCTGAGCAGGTTTTTAGACCTGACTGGCGTAACCGCCCTATCATAGTGCTAAGTAATAACGATGGCTGCATTGTTGCGGCTAACAGGTTGGCAAAAGAGGCTGGAATTAACAAGTTCGGTCCTTACTTTGAAGCGCAAAAACTGTGTGAGCAAAAAGGTGTTATCGCTTTATCTTCAAACTACGAGCTTTATGGCTCGCTATCTACTGCAATGATGGAAGTGATTGGCCGTTTTGCTCCTGAGCAGCATATTTATAGTATCGATGAGTCATTCTTATCGTTTAAGCACTGTTACCCCGCTATCCCTTGTTTAACTGAGCATGCGATGAAGATAAGGCGCGCAGTTTGGAAGGAAACACGGCTTCCAGTCTGTGTTGGGATTGGCTCGACGCTAACTCTGGCTAAGGTCGCCAATCACGCAGCTAAGAAAATACCCGGTTATAAAGGTGTTTGCGCCATTACCTGTGATGAACAGCGCATTTCAATTTTAAAGACTATGAAAACTGACGATGTATGGGGGGTTGGCAGACGTATATCTAACAGACTTGCGCTGATGAATATTCACAGTGCTTTTGCCTTGTCGCAGATGAAAGTCGGTATCGCAAGCAAGCAATTTAGCATCGAGCTTGAGCGCACCGTGAGAGAGTTAAATGGCGAAGTGTGCAAAAATTGGGATGAGGCTCGTGCTGACAAGCAACAGATCTTTTCTACCCGCAGTGTTGGTAACCGAATAACCGACTTAACATCATTGTGTCAGGCGTTAAGCAAGCATGCATCAACCGCGGCAGCCAAAGCGAGGGCTCAAGGCTCACTCTGTAAAAGCATGTTAATTTTCGCTTCTAATTCCCCTTTTGATGAGCAGCCTAGCGGTTTTAAGTTTGTGTATCATTTTGCTTATCCAACGAATGACACGTGTGAATTGATAGAAGCTGCAACACGCGCGGCTATCGTCAGATTCAACTCCTCTATTCGTTATTACAAAATCGGCGTTGGACTGATTAATCTATGTAGTGAGGCAAACTTGCAGCAGGACTTGTTCGAAAGCAGCAGAAACCCCAATAGAATGCAGGTATTAGATAGCATTAATGCTAAATATGGCACAGATTCTCTGTTTTTAGCAGCTCAGGGCATATCGCAGAAATGGGGAATGCGCAGAGAGATGCTAACACCTCAATACACCACTCGCTGGAAAGACATCCCTATCATTAAGTGTTGATGGGGACTTTCTAAATTTTTTTAACGACTTACATTGTTACTGAAACAAACTAGGACTAGTATTTGTTGAGACGAATGAACGCCTTGAAGCGTTATGAGTCTTCACCCCCTTCTCGACGACTGTCGAATAACCGGACTGGTTAACATTATGAGCGAAAATTCAACACAAGCACCATCCCATCTAGTACGTAATCTTATTCTTGCAGCCGTAGTGCTCGCAGTACTTGTTACTCTGAGTTATTTCTATATTCAACATCAAAAAAACTATCCGAGCACAGATGACTCTTATGTGCATGCCAATATTATCTACATCGCTCCACAAGTCAGCGGCAAAGTCGTCAGTGTTAATGCATCTGATTATCAAAAGATTAGTCAAGGTGACTTATTGGTGCAGATCGACCCTGCTCCCTTTCAAGCTAAACTAGATGAAGCTCGCGCAGCCTATGAAATGGCGCTGCAAAATAATGCGGCAACCGATGATGCCATACTTGCTGCGAGTGCCAATGTTAAAAGTGCCGTCGCTCAATTATCTGATGCTCAGGTAACCTATAAACGTATTAAAGACTTAGTCGATAAAGAGTTGTTGCCTGCTCAGCAACTTGACGACTCGCGTGCCAAGCTATCGGCAGCTGAACAGAGTGTTATCGCCGCGCGGGCAACCATGGCTCAACTGATCAAATCTCAAGGTGCGCACGGTAATGCTGCGCCAGAAGTGAAAAAAGCGGCTGCAGCACTGAGTCAGGCAAGTTTATCGCTTTCATACACTAATATTTTCGCGCCTAAAAACGGCATTTTAGGTAAATTAAGTGCTCATGCTGGTAGCGTTGTATCTCCAGGGCAAGCGCTTGTGCCTTTAGTTGTTGATAACACGTATTGGGTTCAAGCTAATTTTAAAGAAACCCAACTTGAACGATTGACCGCAGGCCAGAGTGCAACAATCACCCTAGACCTTTACCCTAAGGTGGATTATCACGGCACAATTGAAGCCATTTCACCGGCCAGTGGCGCTTCCTTTACGCTGTTGCCGCCTGAAAATGCCACGGGAAACTGGGTTAAAGTGCCACAACGTTTCCCTGTGTTAATTCGCCTCTCTAACGAAAGTGAGCATCCTGACTTTCCACTACGTGTGGGTGCAAGTGCTAACGTAACCATTGATACGATTGATAGCCAACCAAAGCATCAAGAGAAGTAACATGAGCGATAATTCAGAGAAAATGCCTAATACTGATGACAGTCAGGTATTGAGTGAAAGCAGCCGCAAACTCGTCACGTTAGCGGTAATGCTATCTGCCATCATGGTATTGCTTGATATGACCATCGCCAATGTTGCCTTACCGCATATGATGGGGGCATTGGGGGTCACGTCTGATCAAATTACCTGGGTACTGACCTCTTATTCTATGGCTGAAGCGATATTTATTCCGCTAGCCAGTTTCCTCGCGCTTAAATTTGGTGTGCGTAATCTACTGTTGGTTTCAGTGAGTGGCTTTATGATCAGCTCTGCACTTTGTGGACAAGCAGATAGCATTGCTGAAATGGTCACCTTTAGGGTGATGCAAGGAGCATTTGGGGCTTCGGTTATCCCACTGTCTCAGTCAATAATGGTGCAGATCTATCCCGCAAGCCAACGTGGTAAAGCCATGGCACTGTTTAGTGTCGGGATATTACTAGGGCCTATTTTAGGGCCGACACTGGGTGGCGTTATTACCGAGAATATGAATTGGCGCTGGATTTTTTATGTGAACCTCCCCGTTGGCGCTGTCTGCCTTACGCTGATTTACTTATTTGTTAAGCTCGGTGGTAAAGGTAAACCTAAAATTGATTGGCCAATCGTCATCGCAATGACCATTGGTATTGGTTTGTTGCAGATGGTGCTCGACCGAGGGAATCAAGAGTCCTGGTTTGAGTCTAATACCATCTTGTTTGCCACCATTATTAGCGTAATTGCGATAGTTTTCTTTGTCGCGCGCTCTTTTATTACTAAGAGTGATATTGCACCAGTGTGGTTGTTACGCGATCGTAACCTTGCTATGTCATGCCTTGTGATGGCGGGTTTCTCAATGGGGATGTTTGGCATTACTCAGCTGCAACCCATGATGCTGGAACAGCTATTGAATTATCCGGTTGAAACAACAGGTTTTGCAATGGCACCAAGGGGCCTAGCCTCTGCAATTGTTTTGCTAGGAATGGCACGTTATATGGACAAAATCGATGCAAGGCTGCTTATTACTGTTGGCCTATCGCTTAATGCCCTTGGCACCTATTTGATGACTCAGTATTCACTTGAAATTGATATTTACTGGATTTTACTGCCGAGTATTATACAAGGTGCGGGAATGGGATTGGTTTTTGCACCGTTAAGTCAGCTGGCCTATGCAACCCTATCACCGAAAGAAACGATTAGTGGTGCTGTGGTGTTTAATTTGTGCCGAACTATTGGTGGCTCTTTCGGCATATCTATCGTTAATACCTATTTCTCGCGGATCCAGCAACAAGAGTGGAACCAGTTAGGCGGCGCTCTTTCGCCAAGTAACCCTGTTTTACAGAACGCGGCGCAGATGCAAGGTACTACGATCACTGACCCGTCATTTATAGCCCAACTGCAGAATATACTGCAGCAGCAATCAACATTAACGGCGTTCGTGTATACGTTCGGTTTTTTACTGGTCTCCTACTTATGTTTAATTCCGCTACTGGCTTTATTTAAACCTAAGCCCAAAATTGAATCGGCACCATAACTCAATTCACATTTTCTAACTATGCTGGCAGTTTAAAATAATAAGCTAAGCGTTCTATCAGAGGACGCTTAGCTTTTATTATTTAGTCTTATATGTCGAGAATCCAGGCTTCACTTCGATAACACTAGGGTGATGATTAATTTACGCTCGATAAATGGATTTATATCAGCCTACTTTTTACGTTTAAGCTTTTGATACAAACTTCGACATAAGTTAACGCCCCCGCTCTAGGCGGTCTGCCATTAACATTTTGTATTGTTATCCGCCTCATTTCACATCGCTCTACAACTAAGCATTAGCTTTATTTATACGGCTTGATTACGTTTGTTTTTATTTATTAGATTCGCTTCTATATTTGCTTGACTCTGCGTCAACAATCACTAAACTACGCGCCGTTTGCCTGATGTGCAACTGCTGTAGCCCTGTATTGGCGTAGCTTTTTCGTTTTAGGTAAGCCGTGTATTTTCTTTATTTAATCCAAGGACAATAAATGGCAAGCGATAATAATTATAGTTTAACCCCGGTACCGATATCGGCACGTAAAGGGGTGCTTTCTCTAACAATGGTGATGTTAGGGTTAACCTTTTTTTCAGCAAGTATGTGGACAGGAGGAACACTCGGCACTGGCCTCTCCTTTAATGATTTTGTTCTCGCAGTTCTCATTGGTAATTTAATTCTCGGTATTTACACTTCGTTTCTTGGTTACATCGGCGCTCAATCTGGTCTTTCGACTCATCTCCTCGCTCGTTACTCTTTCGGTTTAAAAGGTTCTTGGTTACCCTCGCTACTTCTCGGTGGCACTCAAGTTGGTTGGTTTGGTGTTGGCGTTGCTATGTTTGCTATCCCAGTCCAAAAAGCCACAGGCATCGACACTAATCTGCTTATCATTATCTCGGGTCTATTAATGACCATCACAGTTTACTTCGGTATCGGCGCGATTATGATTTTATCCGCCATAGCAGTTCCTGCAATCGCACTATTTGGTGGTTTCTCAGTAGTTCAAGCGGTTGATACCATGGGCGGGATGCAAGGTTTAATGGCTGTTGAGCCACAAAATCCAATTGATTTTAATACCGCCTTGGTTTTGGTTGTTGGCTCGTTCATTTCAGCTGGCACACTGACTGCAGATTTTGTTCGCTTTGGTAAGAACCCAAAAACTGCCGTGTTTGTCACTATGTTTGCCTTCTTCGTGGGTAACTCACTGATGTTTATCTTTGGCGCTGCAGGCGCGGCGGCAACAGGCCAAGCCGATATTTCAGAGGTGATGATTGCACAAGGCTTGTTGATCCCAGCGATTATCATCTTAGGCTTAAATATTTGGACCACTAACGATAATGCGCTATATGCTTCAGGCCTTGGTTTTGCAAACATTACCGGCTTACCGAGTAAATACTTATCGATTTTTAACGGCATAATCGGCACCCTGTGTGCACTATGGTTATATAATAACTTCGTCGGTTGGCTAACCTTCTTGTCTGCGGCAATCCCGCCGATTGGTGGCATTATTATCGCCGACTACCTTCGAAACCGCGAAAAATACAAAGACTTTGCCAATGCCAAGTTTGCGACTGTCAACTGGGCTGCGATTAGCGGCGTCATGATAGGCGTACTGGCAGGCCATTTGTTACCTGGCATAGTGCCAATTAATGCTGTGCTTGCTGGCGCCTTCAGCTATCTATTAATAGATGAAGTTCAGGTTCGTATAGGCAAACAGAATTTAGTTAAATCAGATTGTAAAAATGCTACCAATGCATAAGGAAAACTCCATGTCATCAGCAAATATGTTGATCAAAAACGTATCGCTAAGCGGTAAAGAAGGCCTTTATCAACTACTCATTGAAGGTGGTCAGTTTAAAGCGATTGTGCCAATGGCTGATAGCATTGAGCTGCCAAGCTCTGCGTCATTAGAGATCATCGATGGCGAAGGCGGTATGGCTGTAGCTCCTTTTTGTGAGCCTCATGTCCACTTAGATACAACGCAAACCGCTGGTGAGCCAAGCTGGAATATTTCAGGCACCTTGTTCGAAGGTATCGAGCGTTGGTCTGAGCGTAAATCTATGCTGTCTATCGAAGACGTTAAGTCTCGCGCTAAGCAAACACTAAAGTGGCAAATAGCCAACGGTATTCAACATGTTCGTACTCACGTTGATGTGTCTGATCCAACCTTGATTGCACTTAAAGCTATGCTTGAAGTGAAAGAAGAGATGAAAGACTGGGTCGATATCCAGATTGTGGCTTTCCCGCAAGAAGGTATTTTGTCTTACCCTAACGGTAAAGAGCTGCTAGAAGAAGCCGTTAAACTTGGCGCGGATGTGATTGGCGCAATCCCCCACTTTGAATTTACCCGAGAATACGGCGTTGAGTCATTGCATTATGTATTTGAGCTAGCGCGTAAATACGGCCGCCTTATCGATGTGCATTGTGATGAGATTGATGATGAGCAGTCGCGCTTTGTGGAAACCGTTGCAGCCCTTGCCCATAAGTATCAAATGGGCGAGCGCGTAACGGCGAGTCACACCACGGCGATGCATTCATATAATGGTGCTTATGCGTCGCGTCTGTTCCGCTTACTTGGTATGTCGGGCATTAACTTTGTCGCTAACCCGCTGGTTAATATCCACTTGCAAGGTCGCTTTGACGATTACCCTAAGCGCCGTGGTATTACCCGTGTGAAAGAGATGCTCGCCGCTGACATTAATGTTTGTTTCGGTCACGACGATATTTTCGATCCTTGGTATCCGCTCGGTACAGCTAACATGTTGCAGGTGCTGCACATGGGTCTACATGTTTGCCAAATCATGGGTTACGATCAAATCAACAACTCGCTTGAGCTTATCACCAGCAAGTCTGCCCGTACGCTAAATATTCAAGATCAGTATGGGATTGAACTTGGCAAGCCTGGTAACTTGCTCGTTCTACCTGCCGACAATGGATTTGATGCGGTTCGCCGTCAGGTTCCTGTTCGTTATTCAATACGCCAAGGTAAGGTGCTGGCTGAAACTCAAATTGCCACCACGCAGATCCATTTGGCTGAATTAGAGAATGTGACCTTCCGTCGTTAAACAGTATAACCTCAGTTTCAGACCATTGAAGTTATCATCACAAGTGGTTCAAGATTGTAAAAAACGGCTAAGCTAACCAGCTTAGCCGTTTTTTATCTGCAAGTGTTGCATTAAAAATGCTTGAAACCATTAGCTGTAGAGTTAAACCCCGAAGTGAATCCATAATCACGTTTTATGCAAAATAAGAAATATAACCTCGGGAATTTTTGATACCTTCATTCAGCTATCTGCATATCTAGTCGTCACGGTTTCAGTCTTCGTATGCAAAACCAAGTTAATACCCTTCTCTTCCACGTCTTTACAAAGCTTTAGATTATACTGATGGTAGTGTGATTTTCATTTCTATGATTTGATTTTTATGCAAGCTATGAGAAAATCCGCGCCCACGTAATGTAGCCGCAAAATGATGACCCAAGTGATAGAAGATAGAAATTTTGATGATTTAGCTCATAAGTTTGCCGCCAGTATTTACGGCACCGCTAAAGGCGAAATAAGGCAAACCGTTGTTTGGCAAGATATTGAACAGATCTTGTTGATGCTATCTAACGATAAATCGGCCAATACCGCGAGTGAGCTCAGTGTGCTTGATGCGGGCGGGGGTCTAGCGCAACTATCACAAAAAATTGCAGCACTTGGCCATAATGTCAGCCTATGCGATCTATCAAGTGAAATGCTCACTCTGGCTAAGCAAGATATTAGTGGCAATCAGCTGTTGGATAAGTACCAGTTTATTCATAGCCCAGTGCAAAACATTGCTGAGCACTTACAAGCTCCTGTCGATTTAATCCTGTTTCATGCGGTGATGGAGTGGTTAGCGGAGCCGATTCAGGCGTTATCGACACTGTGTGAGCAGGTCAAACCTGGCGGCATTATTTCGGTGATGTTTTATAACTATAATGGTCTGCTATTTAAGAATTTAATCTGTGGCAACCTTAACCATATTGAAAAAGGGATGCCCCACCGTAAACGGTTTAAGTTACAACCTCAGCAGGGAATAAAGCCAGAATTGGTATATGGATGCCTTGAGCAAGCGGGTTTTAATATTTTGGGGAAAACCGGCGTTAGAACCTTTCATGACTATATGCAAAACCATGATATGGGAGACTTTAGTTTTGAGCAGATTGTTGCCATGGAGCAGAAGCTATGTCGTCAAGAGCCATTTTTATCGTTAGGCCGCTATATTCATGTTTATGCACAAAAATGGGTATAAAAATAGCACTATTAATCCCCGTTTAACCTTGTGTTGATAAAATAACCGTGACAAAAGTTGGAGCAAAAGTATCACAAGAGGTGCTTTATGTTTATTGGTACAGGGTTAACATTGAAATGGCTAGGGCTGGTGATCTTTTATATTGTGCTCATAAGGATCTGCTCTAAATAAGTCACTTTATGCGGTGATGATTATGCAGTAATGGTTTAGAGTAACCGCTTGAATGGCTATAAAATCGCGCTAACAATAACTCACTGTTAGCGCTTTAGCGCAATTACACTATCCGCATTTAACTATCGCAAGGCGGCCTAACTTAACGCTGCTAACTCTTTTTGTACCGCTATCACGACATCTTCAGGTTTAGCTAAATACTGTGAGTGATCGATAAAGATAGCATCATCACCATAAGTCAGCACGAGTACAGGAAACGCCGATGTTCCAATGGCCTCTCCTATGTCAGCAATCCCCGCCAACACACTTTCAGCTTCGTGGCTGATAACATCTTTAAAAACTTTATTAGAAGGCGAAAGCTTGTATTGTGCAATGATAGGCTCGAAATCTTCTCTAGAATTTAATGGATTGCCAGTAACAAAGTGTTGCTTTTGCAGTGCTTGTAGCAATTCAAACTCTTTATCAGCCTGTTTAGACTGAGCCCAAGACATGAAGTTAGCGCTCTTGATTGAGTTAACTTTAGTGCTGACTTGTTTTACGTAGTCATCACCAAAAACGACTGGACTGATAGCGCGAACTTGCGAGACCTGATCCTTTTTAGGGGCATCTTTGCCATTATAGTGGGCACAATGTAGTAAATGAATTTCAGTAAAATCAAAAGCATTAATCAGTTCAGCAGCGATAGGTGTAACTGCATAGCTCCATGGACAATGAGAGTCGTAGATAAAATAAAGCGTTAAAGATTCGTTGTGAGTATTTGTCTGATTGGCTGGCATTGACGATGATCTTGTTCATATATTCTGTAATGCCGATCCTAAGGGCTTTATTGTTTTTATTCAAACAGCAATCTTGTTTATCTGGAACATTTTTATAAAAAGGGCATAAAAAAAGGAAGTAACTTGTCAGATACTTCCTTTTCGCCTGAAATAGCTCGTTATTACGATTATATGGCTTCTGGTTCTAAGACCGGGTTGACACCTTGCCATTGAAAATGATTATTTGGTTTTTTAGTCACTATGCCTTCACTAAACATTTTACTGAAAATGTCATCAACCTCTTCAGCACTGATCTTCAAGTACTGACTCACCGCGCGTTTACTGCAATTAACTCGATTTGCACCTAATGCATCGATTACTTGCTCATAAGTCGACTTAGCTTCTGGCTCGTTGAGTTGTTTAGGCTCAAACAGAGGAATAAAACCGGTTTCATCACTATGTAATCGTCTATAAGCATCTAGCGTAATAGGTTCAAGTTGCGCCGATTGTTGTTTAAATCGTTGTCGAAAACGATTTTCTTCACCAATTAGCCCCACAAAAAATGCGGCAAAGAAATCCAATAAAATGGATAAGAACACCACTAATCCAAGCTGCGCTGTCTCAGCTTTAATATTCAATGACATTGCTAGACTTTCAATTAAGCCAACAATCGAACCTTGGCTTACAACCGGGATGCTGTCTCTCTGGATGGCTAGCTGTTGTTGCTGCTCACGTAATTTATTGTTCTCTTTTTGAATTCGCATCACACCGGTAGCAATTCGCTCCATCTGGATGTACTTTTCAGCGGCAACATTGTTAAGTGCAATCTGCTTGTCGATAGCATCGATTTGCATATTAAAGGCATTAGCCTTGCTCTGCTGCACATGAACATGTTCTTGGGCCTTGTTCGTGGCGCTGTTGATCCCGCCAATAGAACCGCCAATAGAGATGGCAGCCAACACGGCATAAAAGCCAAGCGCTGAAAACATGCCAATAAAGTTCTTCCTAGAGTAACGTTCACCGACTTCATACCACGCAAAGAATTTACCGAGTTCAAAAATGACGGCTAATCCACCAAATAACAACTGCATGACAGGATCATCATCAATTGAAAGAAACAGTAATAATGAAAAGATAATCGAGGCTAAGATAGATGCGCCCGTGAAGCTGTAAACACTCCACATAGCAAACTTGCCTTTTGGAAAACGAACTGCGTGATTTTGATTGTAAAGCATAGTGGACTTCTAATATTAGACTTATAAGTGAAAATAGGAAGGAAACTCTGAGTATGTATTACTTGAGAATATAAGCGTTTAGCTTACACTAATTCAGACTAATTCTCTTCAACTAACTTAGTTACTAGAATCTTATGCGCAATATTCAGCCGGATATTAAATTTATGCTAATTCAATGTTTGAATTCAGATGATTAACTGGCAAGTTGTACCGCTTATGTCGAGAATTTAGGAGTAAACGTACAAGCCTTTATATTAATTTGGTTCAATCTATCGTTTTTCCAAAGTTAAATGAGTCAGAGTTAAGTTCGTTCATTGGTAAATTAGTTGATTATTAAATTCCTACAGAGTTTAAATCTAGCTAGGTTTGAATTGGTCCATTGAGTTTTTATTAAACAAATCCATTTTATAAGCACGTTAAGCTTGCTCAGTGAAAGAGCTCTATGAAATATCTCTTGAATGAATTGAGTAAAAAAACTATGCACATAATCAAGTTTAACTATTCTACTCATAAGACTATTTAGCGCGCTTAAACATCAAGCATGTTGATCTCTTTTCCCCCACATGCTTAACAAAAGCTGAGATTTATAAATAAAACATTGTAAATCAACTGTGCCGTCAATCTAGCCTGGCTATAATGCGCCGCATGCGGTAGTGACCATATCACTATGAATTTATTGACTTATATCATTGTTGTGAACCGATGAGATCTAAATGGTGCGTCGTTAACGCCTTTTGATTTTCATTGAGATCTTATCTGCAACTTTAATGTGATTTAGTGCAAAAACTTTAGCCGCCCTGTCTATCTATAATCAGTTTGCTTCACTGTGAACTGAAGCACTGCAGCTAAGCCAAGTTCATTGGGCTGAATACGGTTTCAAATAAAGACTGTTTTTAATAAATACCAAATAAAAAAGATACTATTTTAACAAAACAATAATAATGTGAGGACAAGCATATAGCTAACGCTCACAATAAAACTGGAGATAAGGTGTATGAACAAAGTGGTAAATATGACGTTATTATGTGCGCTACTAGGCCTTAGTGTACAAGCTAACGCATATGACGCTAAATTGGCGAATAGCTTTAATGACCAATTTAGCCATGCAACAGGTAAAAGCGTGGGTAAAGATATTGGATTGATTAGTGCTGAAGTCTTTGTTAAACAGTTACAAAATAACACTGGCGTTACTGCTATCGATATCCGTACCATCGAGGAGCGTCAAGTGTTCGGTCTTGCGATGAAAGATCAGCTAAATATTAGTTTAGATGAACTGTTTATCCCTGAAAATTTAGATAAAATCCCAACAGATAAGCCAGTCGTTATTGTGTGTAAATCGGGGGCGCGCGCTATGGCGGCAGGTACTGCCCTACGTCAATTAGGCTTTGATAATGTCAAAGTATTAAAAGGTGGCTATAGCAAGTTGTCTAGCTATGTCGGCCCAAATATCGCTAAGTAAATTTTCTAACGAAAAAAGCTCTTGTGGGTAAGGCTGGAAATCAGCACAGAATCTGTTATCCCCTCCTCCTTACCCTATTAGAGCCCACCTTAACTTCCACTCTGCTTTCATCTGCATGTTAAATCTTGTTTGAACTGCTTGCTAACCGAATAAGAAAGCACTCTCTATTTGCAGGCCCCTTAATCTTAGTCCCTTATCAGTGTCCATTAATCAGTGACCCCCTTTTCGGCTCACTTTTAATCTGTCCCTATAATCAGGGCCTTCATGATCAGTGGCGATAGGGCCAACAATGGATCAATATCATAATTTAGTAAAATAAGATTGCCTGTCCTAGATCTCAGCTGTACCACACCTTACAATTCACAAAGCAACACCAAACTGCACCATAACCAAGCAGTTCCCCATGAATTCTTTATCAGGAATTCAGCCATCAATAGGAATACCATGAGAAAACTTGAATTACTCGCGCCAGGTGGCGACATCGAGTCAATTAAAGCGGCTATCGTTGCCGGTGCTGACGCGGTGTACTGCGGTCTTAATAGCTTTAATGCCCGTACCCGCGCCGAGAATTTAAGTTTTGAAGATCTGTACGGTCTGCTGCGTATTGCCCACCAGCATAATTGCCAACTGTTTCTAACGCTTAATATCATTGTGTTAGAACAAGAACTGCCTGCATTACTAAAACTGCTAAATCAATTGGTTAATACCGCTATAGATGGCGTGATCGTGCAGGACCTTGGCTTATTTTACCTATTGAAACAGCACTATCCGACGTTAGACATTCATGCATCGACTCAGGTAACGACCCACAATACGGGGCAAATCGAGTTTTTGTCACGTTTAGGCGCATCAAGAGCAAACTTATCGAGAGAGCTTAATCTGACCGAAATTAAACAGCTGTCAGACAAAGCTCATGCTCTTGATATGCTCACGGAAGTCTTTGTGCATGGCTCAAATTGCATTGGCTTTTCTGGTCTGTGTTACTTTAGCTCGGCCCATGGCGGTAATTCTGGCAATCGTGGCCGTTGCAGTCAACCTTGTCGCGATCAGTATCAAACCACTGATACTGGTGCACAATATCCACTAAACCTGAAAGATAACTCAGCATTTTCAGATCTTGATGCGCTTTACGCTGCTGGCGCTGACTCGTTGAAAGTGGAAGGTAGAATTAAGAAGTCTCATTACGTGTATCGGGTGATTGATACATGGCGTAAACAGATCACAAGACTTGAGCTGCGCAGCGCTATCTCGACCGACAAATCCCCGCTATATACCGTGTTCAATCGTGACTTTTCTAATGGTTACTTACACGGCGCAGTGGGTACAAATATGTACATAGATAACCCACGCGATAACGCGGTGCAGCATTTTACTCAATTAGAAAGCCTTAGATTGCTTACCGAGAAAAGCTCTGCTGCCTCGGTGAATGTGAAAAAGGCGCTCTATGATGAAAAAACAGAAATTATTGCTACTCTTGGCGACAAAATAGCGCGACTTAGTTTAGCCAAGCCGCTTATTTCGCTAAAATTTTATGGTCAGGAAGGCCAAGCATTAGGGATAACACTCTGTGTTCGGCCTGCCAACATGCTAGACGTTGATGCTGAGCAATCTGAGGCGATACGTGAATTTAGTCTTTTATCTGACGCTGCGCTTGTTACATCTGATAAATACGGGCTAAAAGAGGAATTACTAAAACGTTTCACAAGTCTTGGTAACATTGAGTATGCCTTAGACTCTATTTGTTTCGATGATTTAGCCGCAGACTTGTTTGTGCCGTTTAAGCAGTTAACCACTATGAGGCAGCAGATAGTGACATGGTTAAATAGCGGCCGAGAGCATGTTGAGCCAGTATCTTTGCAGCAGGTTCGCCAGCAAATAAATAGTGATCTATGCATCAACAGCGTTAACGCAGCAACTAATACAACGAACACCATCGCTCAGGCACAGGTTTCACATAACGAGAACCTCACTCAGTTATCAATACTAATAGCCAATAGACGGGATCTTGCTCTGTATCGTCAATTAAAGCAGCAGATCGAACTTAAAGGGCTCCAGGTTTATTATTTAGTTCCAGATGCGATAAACGCAGAGCGCGAGAAACTCGCCCTACTGTTTTCTCAAGAACCTGAGCTTATTCCTTGGTTTGGCGCTGTTATTATGCAAACAGATTTTAATGCCGCTAAACAATTACTCGAAGAGATAAAACCTAAGTTGATCGTGACTAACAATAGTGGCGTTGGCGTTGTGGCCACAGACTTAGGTATAAATTGGGTTGCGGGCCCTTACCTTAATACCAGTAATTCGATAAGTATGTACAGCTTGCAGCAACAAGGATGCAGCGGCGCGTTTGTGTCTAATGAACTAAATAAAATACAGATAAAAGCGATTAAAGCGCCTAAAGGCTTTAAGGTGCATTACAGTCTTTTTCACCCGATAATGTTAATGACTAGCCGTCAATGCTTGTTTTTACAGTCCAGTGGTTGTGACAAAGCAGTGATGGATGATGAGTGCTTAACGGTTTGTAAGAAAACCAGTTCACTGACTAATGTAAAGGGGGTTGATTTTGTGATAGACAAGAAGCGCCGTGAGCATAATGCCTTGTATGGCAGTCAACACTTCTTTAATCCACAGATCTTGACTGAGCTATCAGGTTACTTTGATAGCGTTATGCTGGATTTACGCGCGATTGTAACTAATAGCCAATTACAGCAAAATCAGTTTGATACTGTAATCAAGTTAACTCAGTTTCTATCATCGCAAGCACTATCAAGCCCAGGGTTATCAAACCAAAAGTTATCAAGCTCGAAGTTATCAACAAAAGAGGTATCAAGTCCAAATTTATCAAGCACTGAGTTTACAAACCTTGTTAGCAATACTACCAACGTTCAATACTTAAAAGGTCTGTAAGGCAACCTGAATAAGCTCTTAGCAGTTGGAGTTAGGAGCTTAAAGATAACGTCATCTCACTTAAGGATTTTTTCACAAAGCGCTATCGTTATTGATGTAGGGCAAAGACATGAATAGTTACGTGATATTTAATCCTAGCTAGCTTGTCAAAATAGCGGTTATGTACCATAACCAATAGCATGTTCCTCTACAATCTTCCATAAGTGAGAGCCTGACTGATATGACATTCTCTAGACGCACCTTCCTTAAATCTGCACTCGCAAGCACCGTTGCAGCGCAAGGGCTTACCTTGTTTCCTGCAGGCAAAGTATTTGCAGATGACACTCAATCGATCCCCCATGCCAGCCATTATGGCCCCTTCAATGCTATCGTCAAAGAAGGCGTTCTGATCGGCGTACAGCCATTGAAAGACATAGATCCTTTCCCGACCAAGATGCTATTAGAAGGGATCTTAAGCCGAACTTACAGCGACACTAGGGTTAAATACCCGATGGTGCGTAAATCCTATTTTGAAAATCCATTAGGCGATCATAAACCACACCTTAGAGGCAAAGAGCCTTTTATCCGTGTGGACTGGAACACCGCTATGGCCATGGTCAGTACTGCGATTGCCAATACGATAGCCAAGCATGGTAACCAAGCGATTTTTAGTTCTTCTTATGGCGGTTGGTCCCATGCTGGTTTAATGAGGCCACAAACATTACAAGGCCGGTTTTTTAACTTAATTGGTGGCCAAAGTGCTTGTAGCGGAGATTACAGCGCGGGGGCGTCTGAAGTAATATTGCCTCATGTAATAGGCGATATGGAGGTTTATTCCCCTCAAACAGCATGGCAAGTTATCGAAGATAATACAGAACTGATGTTATTGGTTGGCTGTGACCCATATAAAACAAATCGGATTGAGTTTAGGGTTGCTGATCATGCTATGCATAAACACTGGCAAGCCTTTGCTGAAAAAGGGATTGAGTTTATTTCGATAAACCCGCAACAAACCCAAACAGATAAAGCCATGGGTAGCGAGATGATCAATATTCGCCCCAATACAGATGTCGCACTGTTTACCGCTATGTCGTTCCATATTTACCAATCCGATTTGTATGATAAGGCTTATCTAGACAAATATACGGTCGGCTTTGACCGGTACCTTAACTATCTCAAAGGGGTTGATGACAATACACCTAAAACCCCTGAATGGGCGGAGGAAATTACAGGAGTCAGTGCTAAACAAATTCGTAAACTAGCAGAACAGGTGGTAAAAAAGCGCACGCAGATCTGTGCCGGTTGGTCACTGCAGCGAGCGCAACATGGAGAGATGATCCACTGGGCGATTATTAACTTTGCGGCTATGGCAGGTAAAATAGGTAAACCGGGTGAAGGCGCAGGCTTCAGCTGGCATTATGGTAACGGTGGGATGCCACAGTCAGGCAAAAAAATGCCTGCGGGTCTATCGCAAGGGCGTAACCCTATAACTGCACGTTGCCCTGTGGTACTTATTTCTGACATGCTGAATAATCCTGGGAGCAACTACACTCGTAATGGTCAAACCCTGAAATTCCCTAACGCCAAGCTTATCTATAATGCAGGGAATAATTTGCTGTCCCACCAGCAAAATACCAATGAACTCATTCAAGCACTTAACAACAACGTGGAAACCATCATTAATCAAGATCCATGGTGGTGTGCCTCCTCACTGTATGCCGATATTGTACTCCCCAGCACGACAACGCTCGAACGCAATGATATTAGCTCTGGTGGAACCTATTCTAACAATAAGATCTATGCCATGAAACAGGTCATCAAGCCTGTAGGCGAAAGTTGGAATGACTATGAGATCTTTTCGGCATTGGCAAAAATATTTAATGTCCAGCAACAATTCACAGAAAATAAGACCTTTATGCAGCACCTTAAAGATGCATACGCGGCATCTGATGCGAGCGAAAGCTTTGACAGTTTCTGGCTTAAAGGTGTAACCCATCTCAGTACCCCAAAAACCGCCAATGACTGGGTTAGACACCGCGATTTTTACCTTGATCCGGCTAAACATCCATTACATACCCCTTCAGGTAAAATTGAGCTTTATTGTGAGCAGATAGAGTCTTATCACTTACCCGACTGCCCGCCCATGCCTGAATGGATCCCTCCTGCCGAGTGGCTAGGAAATGCCAAACCTGATCAAGTCCATGTATTGAGCCCACATCCATGGATGCGCCTTCATTCCCAAATGGCAAATGCTGACGTTAATCGTTATGAGTCTGTTGATGGCCGTCAATTTGCGTTAATTAATAAAGATGATGCGGCGCACCGTGGCATTAAAGATGGGGATTTGATTGAAGTATACAATGAACGCGGTGCGTTATTAGCGGGAGCAAAAATAGCTGACAATGTGATGCCCGGCGTTATTTATATCCATGAAGGAGCCTGGCTGCAACTGGATAAAAAAGGTCGCTGTAATTCAGGTTCGATTAACATGCTAACCTCTGCTCGGCCATCAAGTGGACTCAGTCAAGGAACGAGTGCGAATACCTGTTTGGCAGCCTTTAAAAAGTGTTTAGATCCCGAATCCCCGAATAAGGCTTACCAGGCTCCCAAAATTGAAACACTTAAGCAGCCCTTCGACATTAAAAGCTTGGGACTTGCAGCGGCTCTAAAATCAATAAAATCTGTGAAACAGCAAGTTCAGAGTAAAGGTGAAAAAATCTTCTACCATGCATGTACCATGTGTCATGCGGCGCCAAACCCTGCCGATCATAGCTATAAACAGTGGCAAGGTATCACTCGTAGTATGTTCCCAAGAGCAGGATTAAACCCTGATGAACAGGCTGAAGTGCTAAAGTTTTTACAACAGCATGCTAAACAATAAAACGGTTTAAGTTTATGCTTATGTTTAAGTGCCTGAACGGATAGTCTGATGTGATGCACGTAGAGCCCTCTTATAAATTGAGGGCTTTTTCTTTTTGTCGTAAAATTTTCTTTCTTGTCGTAAAAAGTGTCATTAATTGTCTCTTAAGCTCATCATAATCCTCGTCATAAACCACTTAACAAACTAAGTCATAAAAGATAAGTACGTTTATGCCCTATAGCGACAAAGTCTTTGAAATAGTCACCTTTTTTAAAAGTATTTCGCTGAAAAAAGTCATCGCAACACCGTTATGGTTATAAAATCGGCAGTCAAGACTGTTTTTCGCTCAATATTTGGCCTAAAGGTAAATAATTGCAGAAATATGCGATTTAACTGTATAGAGTAAAAATATTGACCGTCATTAAGAGGACGTATTATGCCAATAAAACCTCTCAGCAGTACCAAGCTTTATCGCGTATCGGCGCTTAACAAGCTCTCTTCAGACTGCAAGTCGACAAAACACCTCGAACCATTAGACCAAATTGTGGGTCAAGCCCGCGCTCAACAAGCGGTAGAGTTTGCGCTTTCTATGAAAGAGAAAGGCTACAATATTTATGCGCTTGGTCGCAATGGCCTAGGAAAACGCACCATGGTGCTGCGCCATCTAAACCGTCAAGCACCCAATAGTAACGGCCGCACCTTATACGATTGGTGTTATGTGGTAAATTTTGACGATACTCGTAGCCCCAAGGTGCTTAAGTTACCTGCAGGTATGGGCTTATGCTTTAAAAAAGATATTGAAAAGCTCATGTCAAAACTGCTAAAGGCATTGCCTTTAGCATTTGATAATGAGATGTACTATAGCCGCGCTGACAAATTAAAGAATCAGCTTGCAGCCAAACAGGAAGAAGCCTTGCTCTTGCTGACAGAAGAGGCGAAGAGTCATTCTGTAGGACTCTCGATTTCCCCTCAAGGTAATTATGAGTTGGTAGCATTAAACGGTGACGAGCCCCACACCGAAGAAAGCTACTTGGCGTTATCGGCCAAAGAGCAAGATGTGATGCAAGATGCGATTTCTGCACTTGAAGCACAGCTGCGTGGCATCGTAAGACAAATAACCATTTGGGAAGAGGAGTATTCTGAGAAGCAGCAAAAACATGATGAACAAGTTGCTGAAGAAGTCCTAACCCACAGCCTTACTGCGTTAAAAGAGCAATATAAAGACCAAGCGAATGTAAAAGCCTATATTAAGGCGATGCATAAAGACATCATTGATAATCTGGATATCTTCCTAGAAGAAAGTGAAGAGCAAGCTGCCCTCGCCTATGCCTCAATGAGCAAGAAAATGCCAAGGCGTTATCAGATCAATGTACTGGTGTCGCAAGCGTCACAATTGCAGCCGATTATTGTTGAGGAAACCCCCAACTATCACACCATTTTTGGCTACGTAGAAAATGCGACCTATAAAGGTACCGTTTTCACTGACTTTTCATTGATCCGCCCAGGTAGCTTGCATAAGGCGAATGGCGGCGTGCTTATGATTGATGCGGTTAAAGTACTTGAGCACCCTTATGTATGGGACGGACTTAAGCGTGCGCTGCGTTCTCGCAAATTGAGTTTGACCTCACTGGAACGCGAAGTCACCTTATCTGGCACGATATCTCTGGATCCTGAAGCGATCCCCTTAGATGTTAAGATCATTTTGTTTGGGGATTTTGCGACATATAAACTATTACAACAGTATGACGCCGAGTTTACTGAGTTGTTTAGGGTTACAGCTGATTTTGAAGATAGAATGCCACGTAGCGATGATTCTGAGGCCCATTACGCCCAGTTCATCTCGAGCATAGTACACAGCAATAAAATGCTGCACTGTGATAAAAAAGCGATTGGACGTGTAATCGAATTCAGTTCTCGCCAAGCCGATGATCAAAATATGTTATCACTGCACTCCGTCGATATTGCCAATCTATTACGAGAAGCAAATTATTGCGCGCGTTCAGTTAACTCAAACATGATTAGAGTCAACCATGTAGAGCAAGCGTTAGCGAATAAAGAAAAACGGATCTGCCGCGCAAAAGATGACTTTATGCAAAGCTTTGTTAATGGCACTACCCTAATTGATACTCAAGGAGAAACCGTTGGCCAAGTGAATGGCTTATCGGTGATGTCGACTTCCGATTACCAATTTGGAGCCCCTAGCCGGATCACCGCGACGACCGCTTTTGGTGAGGGTCGAGTGTTCGATATCGAGCGCAAAGTAGAGTTAAGTGGCAGCATTCACTCTAAAGGCGTAATGATTTTATCCGCATATATCGCATCGATTTTAGGCAAGACAGATAAAATTCCGTTGTCGACACACCTTACCTTTGAACAGTCCTATGGCGGTGTAGATGGTGACAGTGCTACCATGGCAGAGTTGTGTGCCATGCTATCTTCTTTTTCAGGGGTTGCGCTACGTCAGGATATTGCGATAACAGGTTCGATGAATCAGTTTGGTGAATCTCAGCCGATTGGTGGCGTTAACGAGAAAATTGAAGGCTTCTTTGACGTGTGTAAAATCAAAGGCCGTAAAGATACGCAAGGCGTCATTATTCCCAAGTCAAATATCCATAACTTAATGTTACGCCGAGACATAGTTGACGCGGTGGAAAAAGGAAAATTCCACATTTGGGCAATCAGTCATGTAGAGCAAGCAGTAGAACTACTGACAGGGACTAAACTCGGTAAAATAAATACCAAAGGTGAATATACCAAGGGCAGCATTTTAGGCTTATCCCAATTAAGGCTAGATAAGTTACGTGAAAAAGTTACGTGAAAATGACACTAAAAAGTAATGGCTAATTCATCCGCATTTTATGAAATGTGTAGCTAACAAAAAGGCCGAACTCAATGTTCGGCCTTTTTTGTCAACCTATTTTAGGACTGACAGCATTTTAAGACTAGACAGAACTTGCTAGTAGAGACTAGGCAAACACATCTTGCAATGGAGGCACGATTTGCTTCTTACGGCTTAATACCCCATCTAACCATACTTTACTGTTTTGTGACTCACAGTTATAAGCCGATTCGATTTTTGCTAAATCGTCACTGACAATAAGCATCTCAGAACCTTCTCTCATGATGTCGGTCAGTAATAATAGAACGCTGTGACGATTACCTTCTGCTTTTAGTGCCGCAATATCAGCTTCAAGTTCAGCTTTAATCTCGTCAAATACAGCAAGGTCAATCACTTCAAGCTGACCGATCCCCACTAGGTTACCGTTCATGTTGAAATCTTTAAAGTCACGCATAACAAGATCACGAGCAGGCGTGCCTTCTACAGCAGATTTCACTTTAAACATTTCCATGCCTAATGCTTTAACATCTTCAATACCAGCGATTTCAGCTAATGCTTCAACACACTTAATGTCAGCGGTTGTACAAGTTGGTGACTTGAAGATAACCGTGTCACTTAAGATGGCACAAAGCATAATGCCTGCGATCTCTTTTGAGATCTCAACGTTGTAGAAGTCATACATCATCTTAATGATGGTGTTACTACAACCTACAGGGCGGATCCAGCACTCTAAAGGTGTTGAAGTCGTTAAGTCACCCAACTTATGGTGATCAACAATACCAACAATCGTCGCTTGCTCGATATCATCTGGTGCTTGAGTTAGCTCAGAATGGTCAACGATATACACTTCTTCGCCAGCGTAGCTGGTTTTAAATTCTGGTGCTTCGAAACCGAATTTTTCTAAAATGAAAGCTGTTTCAGGTGATAACTCACCTAAACGAGTGGCAACTGATGCTTCACCAATTTGGTTTCTTAGGTGCGCAAGTGCAATAGCACCACAAATTGAATCTGAATCTGGGATTTTGTGGCCCACAACATAAACTGGCATATATAAAGCTCTCCTTTAATTTGCCGCGATTTTAACAAAGTTTTTCACGATGCGGAAATACCAAAAGGTCGCAGATGCAAATCAATTGGTCAAAAATCACGATTTAAGCCGTTTTAACGCGTAATCAGCCGAAATAGCAAGCCATTGACGCCTACTTATTTAGACCAATCCTATAACGTGCAGTTCTCAAATGAGTTAAGAACGATACTGAAAACCGTGAATATGGCGCATTTTTAGATAAAATTGCCGTCTAGATTAGACTTCGATACCACTGAGTCCATTTTTATAGTATAAGCTTGCGTAAATTTATCTTTATCAAAATTGAGCGCCATAGCTATGTCAGACAAATTCTTCTTTAAAGGGCGTAAAACCCCAAAGCCTAAGCACGAAAGCTATGGTTACAACACTAAACGTGAAGTTAAAATCGGTACTGAAGTAAACCCTTTAGTACTTATGGTTCAAAATGCTGAGCGTGAAGCTGAAATCACCCAGTTACTCAGCGATAATGAGCTGGTGGGCTTAATTACGGTTGATGCAACCCAGGATGAAAACGTCGTTCAACTGATGGGGCTGCTCAATAAGCCACAGACAACTCGTTTTGAAAAAGTACCTAATCGTAACGACGCTTGTGTTTGTGGAAGCGGCAAGAAATATAAGAAATGTTGCGGTTAACATCGTAAAATTCAAAGCAGTGCATGTCGCACTGCTTTTTTGTATGTAATGCCCTTTCAAATCCCCTCATGCCCTTCTTTCTACCCAGCGCAGATAATCAATCTAGCTTCTATTCAGTTTCTAAATCCAAATGGTTTGAGTTATAAACAGTTTTTTTACATTTTTGCCAATTCAAAAATAAAGCGTTTTTATCGATTCTGGATCAACAATAGCCAATTACATCCCACCAGCCAAAAAATCTTCCATTTAAATACAAAGACTTGCACTAAAGCCAAATGCGATATCAATAAACTAAACGCCTATGTGTAATTCATAGCGTATTCATAAATGTTAATTTTAGTTACACACGTTTACACAATCATACTGTTACATTTCGCCAGTTCCATTAACATGTAGTCAAAATTCTAAATAGATTACTCATCTTTATTTTTTAAACACCAATAAAGATGGGGCATTGAGTGCAAAATTGCTTCAACAAGAGGACGTGTTTGTGGCTACTAAAAAACAGATCATTTTACCAATGGTTGTCATTGCCGTTGGCGTGGCAGGGTTTATTGGCATCTCGGCATTAAAAAAGCCCCCTGAAGAAAAGGAAGAGCTTGATACCACTCCCCTAGTATCAATTCAGTCAGTTGAAATCAACCCGATGAGTTTTGCTGTTACTTCATATGGAGTGGTGAATGCCAAGTACGAAACAGAATTGGTCTCACAAGTGAATGGTGAAATTGTTTACCTATCAGAGAAATTTGTCCGCGGTGGCTTTGTCAAAAAAGGCGATGTTCTCGCAAAAATCGACCCAAGTGATTATGAAGCTGCGCTTATTGATGCCAAAGCCAGTATGGCGTCAGCAAGAGCTACACTGGTACAAGAAAAAGCATTTGGTAAAGTGGCAGCCGAAGAATGGAAGCGCATTGAAAATGGTGTACCCACTGAGCTGAGTTTGCGTAAGCCACAGCTTGCCCAAGAAGTGGCTAAGTTAAACTCTTCGGAAGCGGGCCTAAAACGGGCTAACCGCAACCTTGAGCGTACCATCATTAAAGCCCCTTACGATGCCTTAATAGAGGCTAGAAATATTGGTTTAGGTTCTTATGTCAGCATGGGGACTCCCCTTGGTAAAGTATTGAGTACAGCGCATGCGGAAGTGCGCTTACCGATTGCCGACAAAGAGCTGCAGTTTTTAGATAGCAAAGGTAAAGGTGCTGAAGTTATGTTAACTGGTGAGTTTGCCGGACAAACAACACAGTGGCCTGCGACAATAGTGAGAAGCGAGGGCGTAATTGATAGCCGTAGCCGTATGACCTATTTAGTTGCTGAAGTGACAGATCCTTATGGGCTTAACTCGAACAACAATGAACTGCGTTACGGCACCTATGTGACGGCCAATATTGATGGTAGCCATGCAGGTCAAGTCGCTGAAGTACCACGTCATTTGGTTATCAATAATCAAATTGCAATACTCGATGATGAAGGCAAACTTAGATATAAAGACATTACTATTTTGCGTCAAATAGGCGCTAAAGTTATTGTATCTGCGGGATTAGAAGCAGGTATGAATGTCATCACCTCAGCCCTTGATTACCCGATTGAAGGCATGCAGCTCGCCTTACCAGAAGATAAAGCCTTATCTGAGGATGAACCTACCGCTCCACAAGCTACCCAGATAGCGATGGAAGATGAGGAATAATTCATGATCGATACCAATAAAGGCATTATCGCTTGGTTTGCGCGTAACAGTGTAGCTGCTAACTTATTGATGATTATCATTATCATAGGCGGCTTACTTACCGCTAACACGATTCGTAAGCAGTTCTTCCCAGCCGTTGAGATCAATTGGTTAGAATTCAACGCGGTCTACCCCGGCGCAGCACCACAAGAGGTAGAAGAAGGGATCACCATTAAGATTGAGGAAGCACTGGAAAGTGTGCAGGGCCTTAAGCGAGTGATCACCTATTCTAACCGTAATGTCTCTTCAGGCTATTTCCGTGTAGAAGACTCTTATGATCCACAGGTGGTACTGGAGGAGGTAAAATCAGAAATTGATTCGATCTCAAGTTTCCCCGATGGCATGGAGCGCCCCAAAGTTGAGCGTATAAAACTTCGCCAAGAAGTGATGTATATGAGCCTCTATGGTGATTTATCCCAACGACAACTAAAAGACTTGGGTGAAAAAATTCACGATGAGCTTTTACAATTACCACTGGTTAATATCACGGATTTCTATGGCGGACTTGGCTATGAGATTGCCATTGAAGTCAGTAAAGATAGATTACGAGAGTTTGGTTTAAGTTTTAATGATGTCGCCGAAGCGGTTCGTGGTTATTCGCGTAACATGTCAGCTGGACAGATAAGGGCCGAGAACGGTTATATTAACTTACGCGTTCAAAATCAGGCCTATGTCGGCTATGAGTTTGAAAGCTTGCCGTTAATCACCCTTGAAGATGGTACCACTTTGCTGTTAGGCGATGTGGCAAACGTAATCGACGGTTTTGAAGAAGGTATTCAATACTCTAAATTTAACGGTAAAAACTCAGTTACTTTCTTTATTGGCGCCGCTAACGATCAGAGCTTAACCGATGTTGCTGACGTCGTTAAGGCTTACATTAGCGATAAACAGAAAGTGTTGCCTCAAGGGGTTAAATTAGAGCCTTGGGTCGATATGACCTATTACCTTGAAGGTCGCTTAAACCTCATGCTCGACAGCATGAAAAGTGGTGCCATATTAGTCTTTATATTACTAGCACTATTTTTACGAGTGAGACTGGCATTTTGGGTGATGATGGGTTTACCTGTTTGTTTCTTAGGCACCTTACTCTTTATGCCTATGGGTATGATTGATGTCACGATTAATGTCATCAGCCTATTCGCTTTCATTTTAGTGCTCGGTATTGTCGTCGATGATGCCATCGTCATGGGCGAAAGTGCTCACGCCGAATGCGAAGAAAAAGGCCAAAGCTTAGATAACGTTATTCGTGGCGTAAAGCGGGTTGCTATGCCAGCTACCTTTGGTGTGTTAACCACCATTGCAGCATTTTTACCTATTACACTCGACGACGGTCCCTCTTCTGCATTTGGCCAGGCTATTGGCTTTGTGGTGATCTTATGTCTTATCTTTTCGTTAGTAGAATCTAAGCTTATCTTGCCCGCGCATTTGGCACGTATGAAGCAAAAAACTATCGTTAAACCAGGATCAAAGAATCCGATTGACTGGCTACGTATCGTGGTTAACTTTTTACAAGGGAAAGTTGATACCGGCCTTAAAACCCTAATCACTCACTATTACCGCCCTTCTCTTGAAGTTGCTGTTAAGTATCGCTACACAGTCATTATGGTTTTCTTCAGTCTGATCCTAATTTGTGCAGGTCTTTATTCAGGTGGATTAATTCGTTTTATTGGCCAACCTAAGATCCCGCATGACTTTCCTCGGATCACTTTTGAGATGAATATTGATGCGTCTGAAACAGCGACATTATCAGCAGCCTTATCTATTGAAGAAGCATTGAGAAACGTTGATAGCAAGCTTGAGCAACAATATGGGCAAAAGATGATATCAGACATGCAAGTCGAACTTCGTGGCCGCACGTCGGCACAAGTGATGACTAAGCTGGTTGATCCAGAAATTCGTCCAATCGATACCTTTGCGGTGGCAGAGCTATGGCGCCAGAATATGCCATTAATCCCCGGCATGAAGTCTTTTACTATCCAGGATAACCTATTTGGTGGAGGCCGCGATGATGGCGATATTAGCTTCAGACTTGAAGGTAAGGATGATGCGCAGTTAGTCGCAGCAGCAAAAGAGCTCAAAGCAAAATTGAATACCCTTAAAGGTGTGGGTGACGTTAATGACAGCCGTCAGTCCAGCGCTAAAGAGATCCAATTTGAATTAAAGCCTCTTGCTCATAGTTTAGGCTTAACGCTTGCCGATATTGCGCGTCAGGTCGGTAATAGTTTTTATGGCCTTGAAGCTCAGCGGATCTTACGTAATGGCGAAGAGATTAAAGTCATGCTGCGTTATCCTGAAGAGCAGCGTAACTCCATCGCGCAGGTATCAGATGTAAACATAAAAACTCCACAAGGGGCTGAGATCCCATTGTCTGAAGTTGCAGAAATAGTTGTAACGGATGGCGTTAACAGTATTCGCCGTGAAAATGGCAACCGAACAATTAATGTTTGGGGTTCAGTAGATGCAGATCAAGCAGAGCCCTTTAAACTTGCTAAAGATATTCGAGATAACTATTTACCAGAGTTATTAAAGAAGTATCCAAGGGTTAAGAGTGAGGTGTCTGGTAATATCCAGGAGCAACTAGATAGTGCTGATACTCAGTTACGAGACTTCTTAATCTCTATGCTGGTGATTTACAGCCTATTAGCCGTACCGTTAAAGTCATATTCTCAGCCAATCATGATCATGTCGGTGATCCCTTTTGGTGTCATTGGCTCTGTCCTTGGGCATATGCTTTTAGGACTCGATCTCAGTGCCCTTTCAGTATTTGGTATTATTGCGGCAGCAGGTGTTGTGGTGAACGACTCGCTGGTGATGGTTGATTACATCAATAAATCACGGGAATCTGGTATTGCGATGAAACTATCGGTACTCGAAGCGGGTTGTCGCCGTTTTAGAGCCATTTTATTGACCTCTCTCACGACCTTTATCGGTTTAGTGCCCATCATGACTGAAACCAGTATGCAGGCGCAGATGGTGATCCCTATGGCTGTATCATTAGCCTTTGGTGTGCTGTTTGCCACTGTTGTGACATTAGTATTAATCCCGTGCTTGTACGTGACGATTGAGGACATTAAACGATTAATTGGCAGCAAATCTCGTGTGCAAGAACCTGTTGAGCCTGAACTGCCGACCGAACATGCAGTAAGTTAACTTATGAGTTAGGTTATGCGTTAGGTTAAAAATCATCTAGAAAGTCAACAAGGGCTTCCCTCTATCTAATGAGTGGAAGCCCTTTCTTTAAATATGGCGTAGGGATAGCCGGCTTCTAACAATAGCAACCCTAGGGTTCAATATGACCTCAAGAATGCGAAAGGCCTCTGCATTTCTGCTGAGGCCTTATCTAAATGTGGTGCTGGGATAGCTGACTATTAAACAATAGGAATCCTGGGTTCTAATCAGCTTTATAACCGAAACGAGAAAAGGCTTCCATTACTGGAAGCCTTTTCTCTATATGTGGCGGAGGGATAGGGATTTGAACCCTAGATGGGCTATAAACCCATGCCGGTTTTCAAGACCGGTGCATTCGACCACTCTGCCATCCCTCCGAACGCCGCGAATAATATAGCGCTCTGTTAACCTTGTAAAGAGATAATTATCATAAATTATCTCTTTGAACAATTACCAAGCTGTTTAGCTTATTTATCATCCTGATTTATTGCGATGCGAGCAGGATCGGGCATAACAATGTTTTCGCTCACTTCTTGCCAATTATTGTGATTACGTAGCTTGTAGCCAATAAACACAATAAATGAACAGATCATGATGCCCCAACCTATCGCCACTTCACCGCTGGTTGCCCAAATGGCAACAAGACTTGAAGCGCCAAAAGATAAACTTATCTGTAAGAAGTTTTGTAAACCTGCCGCTTTTGCAGCGTTTTCAGGAAACTGCTGTAAGGCGCCATTAACCACGATGGGGTATATCGCACCATTACATGCAGCAAGAACAGAGAACACAGCTAGCAGTGGGAATACTGACAAGCCTGTAATCAAAATAGTCACTACAACGATGGCAAGTGAACATAAGCCAAATACTGATAACAATACTGTTAGCGCTTTTTCGGCACCGACTTTACGAATAAGCGTCTTGCTTGCATAGCCGCCTAAAACGAACATGATAGTTTGTGGAATAAAGCTCAAACCGATCGCTGTAGCATCGAATCCATGCTGCTCCATAACCATAGGCCAAACAGTTAGGTATGAGAAGAATGCACCAGAACAAGCACCAAAAATAACAACATTGCCTAAATATTTGGTGTTCTTAAAAATTTTAAGGTAACTGATCTCTTTCTTTTCATGATTTACCGCTTTGGTTTCACTTGGCACAAACCAAACAGTCAATAAAATCATGGCGACTGACATACACGTCAGAGTAACGAAAATGCTTTCCCAGCCCATTGATTCCAGAATGAATGCACCTAAAATTGGGGCTAATGCTGGCGATAACGCCACAAGCGGCATAATGTTTGAAAAAACACTTTGCGCCTTTGAAGCATCATACTTCTCAATCACAATGGCTTGCCAGATCACACCTGCAGAACAAGCACCCAACGCTTGCATAAATCGTGATATGTTAAATACTAACATTGAGTCACTAACAGATAGTGAAAAGCTCGCAACCGAAAATAATACTAATCCAAAAATGAGTGAGTTACGCTTACCAAAGCGCTCTACTAATGGACCATATAATAATTGACCCAGTGCCAAGCCCGCTAAAAAGAAGGTCAAAGACATCGCGACTTGTGATGGCGAGGTTGCCATTGAGTCTTCAATTGCTTTGAACGCAGGTAAGTACATGTCGGTTGCAATAAAACCTAACATACTTAGTAACGCAAGGTAGGCTAAAAACACATAGTATTTAACATTCATTAGAGGTTTCATAAGTAAAATTTTAAATGGTAATTTAATAATGGCGCGCAGTGTAAACACTTGCTAAACCCCTGTGAAACGTTTATTTTTCACATTAGCCATCAAAAAAAATCACAGCAGGATGTGACCTATGCTTTCAGAACAATCTCTTCAGCTCATTGACATGGTAGCCCGTGTAGGTAGCTTTACCGCTGCAGCCAATAAATTACACAAAGTTCCTTCCGCCGTAAGCTATGCGGTTAAACAAATTGAGGAAGAGTTAGGGGTTGTCTTGTTTATTAGGCACCATAGAAGTGTGAGCTTAACCCCTGCAGGAGAGCACTTTGTTAAACAAGCAAGAAGCTTACTCACCGATTTAGACGTGATGAAAGCCGATACGATTCGGGTCGCAAATGGTTGGCAACCCACCCTATCTATTGCCCTCGACAACATTGTTAGGGCCGACAAAATAAGTAATTTAATCGCCGACTTTTACCGTACATTTGATAATGTCGAGCTGATTATCCGCATCGAAGTGTTTAATGGTGTTTGGGAGTCAATTGCAACGGGACGAAGTGATATTGCAATTGGTGCAACAACAGCTATACCTGTCGGTGGAGACTTCCATTTTAGGGACATGGGAGAAATTGAATGGAATTTTCTTGTTGGCAAAAACCACCCGCTGGCCAATATTGATAGACCGTTAAGTGACGATGAATTAAGGCAATACCCTTCTATATGTCTTGAAGACACTTCACGTGAAATCCCCAAAAGGATGACCTGGTTACTTGAGAATCAAAGACGTCTTGTTGTACCTGATTGGATCCGCGCGATTAATTGTTTTAGAGAGGGTCTTGGTATTGGTTATATGCCCGCGCATTTTGCATTCCCGTTTATCAAAACAGGCGCGCTTATTGAAAAACAACTTGAACGCCCAAAGCTTACCAGCCCTTGTTGTTTAGCCTGGAACGCCACTAATCAATCGCCAGCCATGGCCTGGGTACTTAATTATTTAGGTGATAGTGAAAAATTACATAAGGATTGGCTCGATTAACTAAGCTTAACTTGAGGTCTTTTATGCGCTAAGCGCTTTATACCTTGTTGTGCCTGCTGTATGATTCAATAACTTAACGAGCGATAGGTTCTCATTTTGACTGTGAGGGAACTCCTTGTTTAACTCATGTTCAAATAGATAGCTTTACATTTTGTCTTCGGAGAAAGATATGAAAGATATGACACAACAAACCGCGTATAGCAGTACTACCGTTGAGGTAAATAAACTGCTTAAAAATACGTATATGCTGCTCTCTATGACCTTAGCTTTTTCTGCAGTGTGCGCAGGTTTGGCGATGGCATTAGCAATCAGCCCATTAATGTCTATTGGACTATCACTTGGTAGTTTAGTGCTTTTATTTGTAACACTAAGAAAAGCTGACTCTAGTGCGGGTCTATTCTGGGTGTTTGCTTTTACAGGTATGCAAGGTGCATCGCTAGGTTATATCCTTAATCATTACGCAGGTATGGCCAACGGCCCACAATTGATCATGCAAGCATTGGGATTAACCTCAGTAATCTTCATCACCCTTTCAGGTTATGCTGTTACGACTAAGAAAGATTTCTCTTTCATGCGTGGTTTCCTTATTGCCGGTCTTGTTATCATGGTCGTAGGCCTTCTCGTTAACCTATTCCTAGGTAACGGCATGGTGTTTATGGCGCTTAACGCCGGTATCGCATTATTAATGACAGGCTTCATTCTTTACGATACAAGCAAAATCGTTAACGGTGGCGAAACTAACTACATTCGCGCGACAATCTCTTTGTACTTAGATTTCTTGAACCTTTTCATTGCTCTACTACATTTAATGGGTATTGGCGGCGATGACTAATACCAATTAAATTTAATTGAGTTAAAATGGTCCTATTACAGGGCCATTTTTTTTATCATGAGCAAATTTATTATCCAAGTTAACTCAGCAGCTTACGGCAGCGCCTCGAGTTACAGTGCCTATCGGTTCGCTAAAGCGGCTGTTGATAGCGGCCATATTGTCGAAAAGATTTTCTTCTACCAAGATGGCGTTCTTAATACTAATCACCTTAATAGTCCGGCTAGTGATGAGTTTGATCTAAAGCAAGCATGGATTGACTTGCATGAGCAGCACGGTGTCGCTTTGGTCAATTGTGTATCTGCTGCGCTGCGCCGTGGTGTATTATCTGAGTCTGAGGCTAAAGAAAACCGCTTAGAGCATTGGAATATGCAAGCTCCATTTACTATGGGTGGTTTGGGTGAGTTAGTTACCGGTATTGAGAAAGCTAACAAGCTTATCTGTTTTTAGGAGCGTGCATGAAGAAACTTTGTATTATCTTTAAACAGGCTCCTCACGGTACAGCACACGGCCGAGAAGGTCTTGATCTGTCATTGTTAAGTGCCAGTTTTGAACAAGAAGTTAGCCTTATATTTACCGGTGAAGGCCTGTTAACATTATTAAAAAACCAAGATCCTGAATCTATTGGTTGTAAAGACTATATAGCGACACTCGGTGCACTCCCCCTTTACGATATAGACACTGTATTAGTATGCCAAGAGTCGATGCACGAATTGGGTTTGCTTGAAACAGATTTTCGAATTACAGCTTCTATTTCAACTGCCATAGAGATTTCCACTCATTTAGCCGGTGTCGATGAGGTAATTGTTTTCTGATGATATTACATCTAATACAGCACTCTCCTGACCAGAGTGCATCACTAAAAACATGCTTACGTTATGCAACTAAAGAAGATTGCATCTTATTGTCAGGCAACGGTGTCAACAGTTTGCTCAAACAAGCGTGGCGAGCACAATTATCTGAGTATAGATGTGTTGCTTTGCAAGAAGATGTCGATGCTCGGGGCCTTACTCGCTTTTTAAAAGAGATAGAGCTGATAAACTACAACGAATTTGTGGCGCTTAGTCTAACGCACGATAAAGTAATTAGTTGGTAAAATGATAGAATTTAATGGAAAGCAGATAGACACCGATCCGCAAGGCTATTTAAAGTCGGTAAGTGACTGGACTCCAGAATTGGCGCTAGTCATTGCAGAGGAAGAAAAGATAGCGCTCACTGATGCACATTGGGAAGTGATTAACTTTGTCCGAGAATTTTACCTCGAGTTTAAGACTAGCCCTGCTATAAGGGTATTAGTCAAAGCAATAGGCCTTAAGCTTGGAGCTGACAAGGGAAACTCTAAGTATCTCTATACCCTGTTCCCCGTTGGTCCCGCCAAGCAGGCAACCAAAATAGCCGGCCTACCGAAACCCGCTAAATGCATTTAATCTCAATCTTTATAAGGCCCTACTCGTTAGGGCTTTTTTAGGCCTATTTAATACAGGTTTGGTTATTTATTCTTTATAAGAAGGCTGTGTCCTGGCCTGTACTGCTTTATAAAAAGAGCAGCCCGGCCTACTTTATTGAATTTGAGGGGATCTCGTATCAAAATAAATCGCTTGTCGCTTGATGCATGTTTCAGAGTGATTTACTGAAGCTAAAATTTAAACGTAAAAAAAACCAGCTCAATGGCTGGTTTAGTCACTCTTCATATGAATATGGTACACTTACCAGACCTGCTCTATCAAATGAGAGGCACGCTTATTCAGCGAGGCATCTCTTACAAAAAATAAATCCCTTTTCGCTTATTCAGGGTTAAATTTGAAATACAAAAAAGCCCCGACATTGTCGAGGCTTATCTGCAACTCTCCGTAGAGAATTATTTGGTACCCGTGCCCAGACTTGAACTGGCACGCTTATTCAGCGAGGCATCTCTTACAAAAAATAAATCCCTTTTCGCTTATTCAGGGCTAAATTTGAAACACAAAAAAGCCCCGACATTGTCGAGGCTTATCTGCAACTCTCCGTAGAGAATTATTTGGTACCCGTGGCCAGACTTGAACTGGCACGCTTATTCAGCGAGGGATTTTAAATCCCTTGTGTCTACCGATTCCACCACACGGGCAAACTCTTTGACTTTGACGATACGTATTGTCGGTATCAATACTGCCTGACTTCTTAATGATTAAGTGTCAAACTCACCAAACTCTTATTCTTTATAACTATAAAAAGTTATGGAGGCGCGACCCGGAGTCGAACCGAGATCGACGGATTTGCAATCCGCAGCATAGCCATTCTGCCATCGCGCCATTTTGTTTCCCTCTTACCGGGGAACGAGGCATACTTTACTAGAATTAAAAAATGAGTCAACAAGTAATTAATTGATTTTATTCAAGTGGTTAAATCGCATACTAAACAGATATTATATAAACAATGAACGCGTAAATAATATTCGTTATAGTGAATCAAAGCTTAAAGTAACGCTTTACCGTGCAAAGAAGTCGTAGCGGAAAGCGCGTAACAGAAAGTATTAGCTTATTTGTTTATTTCTCTAAAAAATAAACTGCATCGCTGTTGAGGATGCAAATGCCATTAATAGGGGCTTTACGAGTAGAGGGGGCGTGATTGAGCACCTCAAAGCGCTAAATGATTGCTGTTCGCCCTGCTTTATGTTGATGGGTATGAACTCACTGAAAGTCTAGGCGCAAAAAACAGCTCAATGCCTGGTTTGATTACTCTTCATATAAAGATGGTGCCCGCGGCCAGATCTGCTTTATCAAAAGGAATCGCAGGCTTATTCTGCGAGGACGCCAAGATTTTATCGTATACCATCATTCAATGGGCTTAATTTGAAATACAAAAAAGCCCCGACATTGTCGAGGCTTATCTGCAACTCTCCGTAGAGAATTATTTGGTACCCGTGGCCAGACTTGAACTGGCACGCTTATTCAGCGAGGGATTTTAAATCCCTTGTGTCTACCGATTCCACCACACGGGCAAACTCTTTGACTTTGACGATACGTATTGTCGGTATCAATACTGCCTGACTTCTTAATGATTAAGTGTCAAACTCACCAAACTCTTGTTCTTTATAACTCTATAAAGTTATGGAGGCGCGACCCGGAGTCGAACCGAGATCGACGGATTTGCAATCCGCAGCATAGCCATTCTGCCATCGCGCCATAACTTTAAATTGGAGCGACATATCGGGTTCGAACCGATGACCTATACCTTGGCAAGGTATCGCTCTACCAACTGAGCTAATGTCGCTTTTCAATTTAAACTGTATTCAAGTTCTTGCTTGGTTTGCTTCCCCTTGACTACGGAATGGCATTCTACCGATTTGGTTGTCAGAGTCAATCGAGAAAAACCTTTTTTATGACTGTTTGATGTTAAATCAATCAATGTAAACAATATTGCAGCTTTTTGCTTATTAGATAGTCAAAATGGTAAAGCGACTCACCTGCCCTCGACTACATTTATTTGCATTGCCATGGTTTTAGCTTCTTTACTAGCGTCAATACCGGAGCCTTTAATACCGGAGTAAATTAATTGGCTTGTCTTTAACTTAATGGCATTAGCTCAGGAATGTAAAACTCTCGGTGGCGAACGCGCGTTCTAACTGATTGGCGATAAGTATCGTGATGACTTTATTATTTTAAGGATAATGTATTTTAAGACCTGAGTTTTTAAAACCCCAGAGCAGCCTGTAGTTATACCTATTACTGTTAGTACGTTTCAACCAATAATACTTAAAACAAAAAACGCCCCTATAAATAGAGGCGTTTTAGTTACTTAGATCCGCGATCTAAGCTTAATCCTAATTAGCATTTATGCATTAGGTAATGATTGGTAGTTAAGACCAAGCATTTTTTGCATCACACCTACAACTTGACAGCTGTAACCAAATTCGTTGTCATACCATACATAAAGAATAGTACGGTTACCGTCAGCAATAGTCGCTTGTGAGTCCACAACACCCGCGTAACGTGAACCGACTAAATCACTTGATACGATTTCAGTCGAATCAGTGTAATCAATTTGGTTTTGCAGTTCAGACTGCAGCGCCATATCTTTTAGGTACTCGTTCATTTCATGTTTATTCGTTTCACCGTCGAGGTTAAGGCTAATGATAGCCATAGACACATTTGGTGTTGGAACACGAATAGCGTTGCCTGTTAACTTACCTTCAAGCACAGGTAGTGCTTTTGAAACTGCTTTAGCTGCGCCTGTTTCAGTAATGACCATGTTTAGTGGTGCACTGCGACCACGGCGATCTGCACTGTGATAGTTATCGATAAGATTTTGGTCATTGGTGTATGAGTGAATAGTCTCAACGTGACCATTTACGATGCCATATTTATCGTTAACAGCTTTTAGTACTGGGGTAATAGCGTTAGTCGTACAGCTTGCTGCAGATACAATTGTATCTTCGTCAAGAATGTCTGACTCGTTAACACCATAGACGATATTTTTAATGGCTCCTTTTGCAGGAGCGGTAAGTAACACTTTACTTGCACCAGGTGACTTAAGATGTAGACCTAGACCCGCTTCATCTTTCCAAATACCTGTGTTATCAACCACAAGTGCATTTGAAATACCAAACTTAGTGTAATCGACTTCATCTGGAGAATTTGCGTAGATAACCTGAATGTAGGTACCATTGGCAATGATTGCATTGTTTTCTTCGTCAACTTCTACAGAGCCATTGAATGGACCATGTACAGAGTCACGACGCAATAAACTGGCACGTTTTTCTAAATCGCCCTTGCGGCCACCACGAAGTACAATTGCGCGTAGTCTAAGCTTATTGCTTACACCTGTTCTTTCGATAAGAAGACGAGCGAGTAAGCGTCCGATACGGCCAAATCCGTATAGCACAACATCTTTGGCTGCTTGTGTGTCTTCTAAGGTGATTGCATCTGCAAGTTCGCGGCTCATATAAGCCTCTATTTGACTCGCATCTTGATACTCGCGCCAGTAATTGACTGCCAGTTTACCGATATCAACTTTACATTGTTTTACCGCTAACTTACTTAAAGCCTCGATAAATGGAAAGCTTTCACGTAATCTCAGTTTTTCACCAACATGGCGACGCACTAAACGGTGCGATTTAATGATTTCGATTGTAGAAGCATTTAGCAGAGGTTTGCCATAGACGACGACTTCTACACCTTGGTTACGATATAATTTACCAAGTAGAGGTTGCATAGCCTCTGCCATTTCGAAACGTTCTTGCCAACTTTGTAGGTGTTTATCAGCGCTCATTAACAGATCCTTTATCTCACTTTTCCAATTTTTTAATTAGAAATGTTTGAGTAACAAAAAGAAAAGACCAATAATCTAACGTTATATTAGGGTTCTTTCCCCGTTTGGTCGGCGCCATTGTAATGAAAAGTTAGCTTTCAGGCTAGTCAGAAATTTTCGTTAACAATGTAATTTTATTAGAAAAAAGTCCGCTTGGAGCCATGTTTGAACAAAAACTTTGTAATGTTTACATCATTTTTAGGAATTAGCGCTTTTTTGGGGCTTTTTGGCTGTGAAGGACCTACAAATACTCAGGTGATTTGTAACAAAAATCCCGAACTTTGTGCCGATTTGCACAAAGATAGTTGGTGTCGCTTCGAAAAAGGTGACCTGATCCGTAATCGATTCAAGTTGAAAGGTACACCGGAGCCCTCAGGTAAGCTAGTTTATGAGCAATTGTTATATTTAGAACGTTACAATAAATGTGTTGAATTGGCAGCTGGAGTTCAACATATTTTGCATCCTGAGCGAACCAATGATCGTGCTAGAGCATTTGGGTTAAGTTCACAATCATTAGCTGAGCTGGAAGCAACCACTAAGGGCAGTAATGACCCTCACCTCGCCTACTATCATTGGTCTCGATTTAATGATCCTCAGGCCGAGAGAATATTGTTTGCCGCAGAGGAACGCGGAGCTATTACCGATATAGTATTAAAAGCAGAGTTGGCTTCTTACTATCTTAGAATAAACCAGGCTAAGTCTAAGCAGCTCTATACTGAGGTGCTCGATGGCAGTACTGAAGAAAACTTTAACCCTGATTGGTTACTTGCTTTAGCGACACTCTATCGACAAGAAAACCAGTTAGAAATCGATTATTGGCTCTCTAAAACAAATATTGAATTAACTGAGGCTAATTTTTCCGAAGAGCAAATGCTGGCGTTGCTGAAAGGTGATAAAAGATTGCAGCGCAAATTAGATAAAGACGCGTTAATACTTGCAGATCAACTACAATCTGGAAGTTATCAAAAGAGTAAATTAAAGAAACTACTTGATAAAGATATGAATGAAGCTTATTTACCATTATAAGCTGACATTTAACTATCATTTAGTTCTGGCAATATATTTGCCAAGTTTCAAGTTTTTTGTACATTTGTGCAATAATTGCTTGGAATCGCGACATGTGTAAAAAAATTACCTAAATTACGCTGACAAAGTGGCTTTTATAGCCGATATAACTTGACGATAGCTGTCAGTTTGGTAATTTTACTACCAGATACTTTTAAACATTTACCTGAGGGATATGAGATGACTATCCGAGTTGCAATTAACGGCTATGGCCGTATCGGCCGCAATGTTCTACGTGCTCTATATGAAAGCGAGAAGAACTATCCTATCAAGATCGTTGCACTTAACGATTTAGGTGACGCTTCAATCAACGCTCATTTAACTAAGTACGACTCAGTACATGGACGCTTTAACGCTAAAGTTGAGCATACTGATGACGCTATTTTTGTTAACGAAGATAAAATCCTTACCTTCCAAGAGCGTGACCCTTCAAAGCTTCCTTGGAAAGAGCTAGATATCGACGTGGTATTTGAATGTACTGGTATCTTCACTTCTAAAGAATCTGTTCAATCACATTTAGACGCTGGCGCAAAGAAAGTACTTATTTCTGCTCCTGGTAAAAATGTGGATGCAACTGTTGTTTACGGCGTAAACAACGATGTTATCACCAGCGATATGACTGTGATTTCAAATGCGTCTTGTACTACTAACTGTTTAGCTCCATTTGCTAAGCCGTTAAATGATGAAATTGGTATTGAATCAGGTCTTATGACAACGATTCATGCATACACCAATGATCAACGTTTGTCTGACGTTTACCACACTGACCTACGCCGTGCTCGTGCTGCTGCAATGTCAATGATCCCAACACAGACGGGTGCTGCTGCAGCTGTAGGTCTTGTTGTTCCTGAGCTTGCTGGTAAGTTTGATGGACTAGCAGTACGTGTACCTACTGTTAACGTGTCACTCGTTGACCTGTCTTTCGTGGCTGCACGTGACACAAGTGTTGAAGAGATCAACGCCATCATTGAGAAAGCAGCTTCTGTTGCTCCATTGAGTGAAGTGTTAGCTGTAAACCACGAGCCATTGGTATCAATCGACTTTAACCATAATCCATACTCTTCAAACTTTGACGCAACTCAAACTCGCGTTAACGGTCGTCTAGTAAAAGTAATGGCATGGTACGACAACGAATGGGGCTTCAGTAACCGCATGTTAGATAATGCAGTTGCACTTATGTCTGCTAAGTAATTCGAATGTTGTAATAAAAACCCAGCGAATGCTGGGTTTTTATTGTTATATACTTGAGAACTCGAAACAATTACGACCATTACCTTTCGCTTTATACATAAGTAGATCGGCTTGATTCATCAAGTAAGTGCAATCTATATCAACGTTCTTGCAATAAATGGCACCTAGGCTAACGGTAATAACTAACTGTCCAGCATCGCTATCTACCTTCGCCTCTGAAATACATCTTTGTATCGTATTAGCAAAAGCTTCTGCTTGCTCTTCGTTAAGCCCAGTCAAAAAAACACAAAACTCTTCGCCTCCTACACGGCCAAATACAGCGCTTCCACAAAGTGTTAGTTCCACTCTTTTGACGATTTCTATAATCGTTTGATCACCAACCTGGTGGCCAAACGTATCATTAACCCCTTTAAATCCATCGATATCGAACAGTAATAGCGTAATACTAGTTTTTCTAATATTATTTTGACGTTCAAACTCACTCATAAAAGCACGTCGATTATCGATACCCGTTAATGAATCTTTCTTCGCCAATAATTGTAATTCCTGATTTGCCGAGTAGAGTTCTTTAGTTCGCAGCATGACGGTTCTTTTAAGCTGTATAACGTAAATCGCAATCATGCTTAACGATAAAACTATCAGTAGTGGCAGTAAGTAACTCGGGTATACCGTTTCAACATGCAACCATTTCCTCTGAATACGATTCAAAGTGTCCTGCTCTACGCGGTTAAATCCATTCTTAACAAAATTAAGCAGTACCTCATTCCCTTTTGCTACAGCGGGTTTAACTGACGCGGTATAAAGATGCTGGACAGGTGCAAAAGCACTTTGCCTGTTTGATGTATACAAATAAAAGTTTGCAACTTGAAAATCAGCTACAAAGGCGTTGATGTCAGAACGTAAAGCCGCTTCAATCATCTGCTCATTATTTTTAAAACGGATAAATTTAGCTTTTGGGTAAGCTTGACGGATGAAGTTATCTTCATAGCTTCCTTCGATCACGCCTAGCGTTGTGTGCTCTACAATTGAATCTAAACTATCGCTAAGTAAAGACTGCTCTACAAATAGTTGACCTTCTAGCTGAGCGAGGTTATTAGCGTAGTCCAAATACCTCGCCCTATCATTTGACCATACTAAGCCAGCATGTATGTCGGCTTTACCTAGCCGTACATTATCGATAGATTCTTGCCAATCAGATAAAAGAAATTGAATTTCTATCTGATTAGTCTCGCCAAACTCTTTCCATAAATCAATTAGCAAACCTCTGGGCTCATTTTTATCATCAAGGTAAGAAAAGGGTTTCCATGCTTTGGAGTTCGCTATCACGAGTGCGATAGTGCTTTTGGGCGTATTATAAGATGAGGCTCCAATGCCGTTTGGGTACATTGGTGTTAATAAGAGAATTAATACCAATAACATAAGCATTGAGAGGATAGTTAAAGGCGCAAATCGTAGGAATGGAGATTTACTGATTGTATTAGGTTTTTGCTGTTCTTGGTCACCTTTGGGGAAAGTCGCCACGGGATACAGTTCCTTTGCCATAATCCTTTAGGGGTAAAAATAACACTTTTAAAACAATTACTCTACGTCACCTGATTTATGTAAGCATGATTAACACTTAAGAATGATAACAAGCGTAATTTCGAATTTTGGCATGTTTTATGGGGCGGCGCGTATTGATGTCGACATAAACCCCATAAGTCCATTGTGTGCAATAAGAGCAGGAAAAGGAGAGTTTAGATAAATTTCCGTTTTTTTGTTGAACTAGATCCAATAGCTTCATCTATTACTTCGATATTTTGATTGATATAGCTAATTAGTATGTGCTTCTCGCTATCACCCATTCCAGTATTTAACACTGCACGGTGTAACTCTAGAGCTTCAGATTTATGACTAAGAAGTGTAAGCGCTGATATTTGGTCTAAATTGTGATAACGCATCAATAAGGCTCGTTGAGTAAGCCTTATTGATGCATGAATAAGTAATGTGAGACTTGTCACTTTGTCTTCAGTAATCACTCGCGGCTCAAAAGCCTGACATTGAAGAGCTTGTTGTCTAGTGGAATGCATATTTACCCCTGTAAAGTTTGCCCTGCTATTAGGCTATTGGGGTAAATAGTAACTTTCTAACGCTGTACGTTGGCTTAATGGCTATATTATCAACAAAGACACGTTCCAGGGTTAACTTCGTTTTATTCTCACGACTTTAAAAATATCCATTTCGAAGCCAGCAACCCCCTGCTTGTCTGGATAATAAGTCATGTTTACACGGGCACCGCTCAAACTCTTATATTTTTTGGTTCGCCTGAACGTAAAAGGAGTATCACAGTTATCAATCATGACAGTGTGAATGACCCAGTCATCTTTAGCTCTTTGTGTATGGGAACAAACTTTAACATCTTCTGAATGAACGAGCTTGTCATGCTTAACTAACATTTTGTCTACTGTGGACTTCACAATTTCCTCCATAGAAAAAAAGTAAGTAATAAAAGTAGCACAAAGTACTATTTGAGTAAAAAAATTTACTCAAAATGGCGGCCTTTAACCTAGCATAATCGTCATTGCTTCATTATTCCTGTTCATCTAAAGCCAGCTATGGGTCACCAAAGTAATGATTGTTATATGAAGGTAAACTTATTGCAGAATGCCACAAAAAGCATGCGGATATTGGATGAAAAAAAAGCGCTATGTCTGAGACATAACGCTTTTAATTAAGTCGTTATTGGATGCTAATTATTCAGGCTTCCAACCTAACTTCTTCTCTATTGAATCAATCATTGCACCAGCAATATCAATACCAGTAGCAGACTCAATACCTTCTAGTCCTGGCGATGAGTTGATCTCCAGTAAAAGTGGTCCACGGCTTGAACGGATAATATCAACACCGGCAACACGAAGTCCCATTGTCTTAGCCGCTTTAAGTGCTAACTGGCGCTCAGCAGCACTTACCGAAACGATAGATGCACTACCACCTTGATGAATGTTAGCTCTAAACTCACCAGGAGCCGCTGTACGCTCGATAGAAGCAACAACCTTACCGTCGATTACAAAGCAACGTAAATCCTTACCTTGAGCTTCTTTGATAAACTCTTGTACCAATAGATTTACATGTAACGATTTAAAAGCATTAATCACACTTTCAGCTGCTTTTGTCGTTTCTGCAAGTACAACGCCTTTGCCTTGAGTACCTTCAAGTAGCTTAACGATAAGTGGTGCACCACCAACCATATCGATTAGATCTTTAGTATCAACAGGTGAATTTGCAAATCCACTGGTAGGAATATCTAAGTTATTCTTTTGCAATAACTGCAAAGAGAATAGTTTGTCTCTTGAGCGTGTTATCGCATCAGAAGTATTAAGCGCCATGATATTCAGACTTTCAAAGTGGCGTGTTAACGCACAACCGTAAAAAGTCATACTTGGTCTGATCCGCGGAATAACCGCATCGAGGTCGTTTAATATACGGCCACCACGGTAATGTACTTCAGGCTCAGAAGCATCAAGCTTTAAATAACATTGCTTGATGTTTAAGAATACCATCTCATGACCGCGCTGTTCACCAGCTTCGATTATACGGCGGTTACTGTATAAGTCAGGGTTGCTCGCTAGTAAGCCGATCTTTAAACCGCTTTTCTTAGCCGATTTAACACCATATAGTTTTTCAACTTCATCATCATTTTGCTCACCTAAGCAAAATGAAGCAGAAGGGTCAACTAAGGTCTTGTTGCTCATCGCTTCACGGCCTAACAGCATGCGGTAACCCATGCTATCGCGGTTCGTTAATGTAAGTTCTACTTCCCACGCGTGACCACCTAGCTGAATAACAGAGGCAATAACGTAACGCTTTTCTGATTCGCCATTTGAACTCTTGATATTACGACGATCGATAACTTTACTTTCACATCGAAGAATGATCTTGCGACTATTTTGTATCGGGTGAAGCTCAAAAGAAACCCATGGCTCGCCTTCTCTTTTAAAAGGTCGGATATTGACAGCATGGATTGATGACGTTCTGGCGCCAGAGTCTACTCTAGCCTTAATTGCAGGAACACCAAGAGCTGGGAATGCACACCACTCTTCACTTCCGATAATAAACTTATTGTCGCTCATTACAATTCTTCCAGTTAAGTTAAATTAAGGAGCGCGAAAGTACTCCTTTTTTCAGCAGATGCAAACTAAATTTTAGTTATTTTCTGCATACCGATAGATTTTTTTCTAAAATCCTGAAAACTGAGATGTTCATCGTCGTTTTATAGACGTATGAACGGCTGACATCACGTTAACTCGATTAAAGATGTAGAGTATCAAAAATATGTTTTTTTGAGTAGTTTCATTAAGTAAATTATAATTTATACACATAATAAATGTGTTATTTTTACAATTTGTCAGTCAGTAGTTCTCAACAGCAATCGTTTTTATCCAGGTGCAACCGTGTAACGTATTCTGTTCTAAATACTGTTACCAAGGGATCACCTTAGCCTGATAATCATAAAATTCACCACTTTGTTCTTGTGTTAAAGAGTCTAATACTTGCATCATTCCTTTTACTGATGCATCTGTATCTATTAATGCATTAGGCCCCCCCATTGCAGTTAGCACCCAGCCAGGGTGTAAGGCGACACATTTAATATCATCAGCTTTAAGATCGATTGAAAGGCTTTTAACGACAGAGTTTAGTGCCGCTTTTGACGAGCGATAGTAATAGCCCCCTCCACTACTGTTATCCTGCATACTTCCAACTTTGGAAGAGATAAATGCAGCAATGCTGTTAGACCCAAGTTTGAGATTTGTATATAAGGCTTCTGTTATTAGTAAAGGGGCAATGGTGTTGATCTCGAGTACTCTTCGCCACTCATTTGCATCCGTTTGTCCAAAGCTGACTCCCTTAGGACCATAATACCCGGCGTTATTGATGAGTAGATCTATCGGAACGCCATCTAATTCAGTGGTTAATGCCGAAATGGATTCTGCCACAGTAACATCTAGCGCTATCACCTTTAGCTGATCGAAGTTCGACTTTAGCACCGACAGCTCTACTGCTTTTTTGGGGTTTCGGCAACTAGCTGTAACTTGCCAGCCCGCCTTTAAATAGTGCTCAACGAACGCACGGCCTATTCCGCGATTCCCACCAGTTATGAGTACATGTTTAGTCATTTAATTTACCTTAAAAAGATCGAGTTCTATCATCAAAGCTCAGTCTAGTTCAGAGTCATGCAAAGTTGCGAAATAATGAGGAAAAAAATACAAAATATGAAGTATTAGTTACTCATTAACATCTATGCATTTCAAAAGCTTGTCTATTATATAAATGTGTTATCAAACGATATTATTCAGCAAATCAAGTGTTAGAGCGTCTGCTCGACTATTGGATACCGATACAGCGCCATGCTTGCCCTGATAGACTTAGTCTATGTTAAAGATAAAGCAGAACACCTAATCAGATTGCAAAGGTAAAGAAAGTGTAAAACTCACACCAATTTAAGTGATGAAAGTTTAGCTACTGCAGATGAGCTTCTGCAACCACAGAATCACATGTGAGTAACAACTGGCAAGTATGGACCATCTCTTGCCAGTTTAAATGTAATCCCATTTATCCTGTTAATTTAAGACCACATAGCCACGATTTGTCATACAGTTTTTGATCACTGTTTGCTGCTCGGCTTCAAATGAATCTCTGTTTTGGCGCTTCTCTCTACCCTTAGAAATCACCCCAATTCCGAGCCCTATTGCAGCGCCCTGTTTTGCCCCATCGGAACCTGAACCACCTGCGATAGCCTTACCGGCAGAGCCAATTGCAGCACCTTTAGCTGCAGTGCCAACAGCGCTCGAGTCTGTACTTTTGTGTTTAACTTGAGTTGATAACTCTGTACATTGATGCAAATCATATACATAGTCCTTCTCATCAACTCCTGTTTTATCCACAATAATATTGGCTATGGCACTAAACGGTAACAACATACAACCAATTGCTAATAAATAACTTTTCATTAATAATTCCTATTTATCAAATAATTTTACTTTAATCATCAACAGAATCAATGGACATACTCTGTTTTGAATTCTTATGTATATCGATTATAGTACAGCCTTTTTCCTGTCCATCACTTGAACAGATCTTCACTAAGGCTCATTAATGAAACAAAATGTAAAATCTGTTGAGGAGGCCTTGTCTTACATATTGGGCACACAATCTTTCTACAAAGTAGAAACAATACAGTCGCTCTGGGCTGGATATGGTGAGATAGCAAGATACCGATTCACTTCATCAACACAGAGCAAGCTCAAGAGTGCAAATACCTTTATCGTAAAACATATCTGTCCGCCAAAGCAGGTAAAGCACCCAAGAGGATGGGCTGGCTCTTTTTCACATCAGAGAAAACTCAACTCTTATAAAGTTGAAATGAACTTTTATAAAGACTTTGCCGACCAGTGCGATCATAATTGTCAAGTACCTATGCTATTAGGGATGACAAGCTTCAAACATAGAGATGGATTGACCCAGCTGATTGTTATGACTGATCTAGATTCAAACGGGTTTTCAACGAGAGCGTCATGTCTGACGATAGATCAAACTAAGTTATGTCTTCGTTGGTTAGCGCATTTTCATGCAAAGTTTTTAAAAATTTCAACTGAGACTGCACATGAAGGGCTTTGGCCAATTGGAACATATTGGCATCTTGAAACTCGCCATGAAGAATGGCTTGCAATGCCTGATACAATGTTAAAATCAAATGCAGCCAAGATAGATAACATACTGAAACAATGCAAATATCAGACACTAGTACATGGTGATGCCAAAGTTGCAAACTTCTGTTTTAACAAAAAATTCACGGATGTGGCCGCTGTCGATTTTCAATATGTAGGCACTGGAGTGGGTGTTAAAGATGTCATTTACTTGCTTGGTAGTTGTTTGACTGAAATAGACTGCGAGAGTAATTTCTCAGTATTACTGCATGATTATTTTTCAGAGCTTGCAAGGGCCATAGAATTATACCAACCCAATATTGATGCCTTACTCGTCATCAAAGAGTGGCAAAAATTAGTCTTTTTTGCCTGGGCTGACTTTGAACGCTTCCTCGTTGGCTGGGCACCAGAACACACAAAACGAAATCGATTCAGTGAAAAGATAACGCAAACGGCTTTAAATTATTGTAATGATCCTGCGTATCTTAACGTTTAACAGAACTAAACCGAGAGCAAACCGAGTGAAAGGCAAGAATATACTTGGATAAAATTTCTTATATATTAGCCAAGTGTTCCTCACTCTTTAGTTTCTATCTTGATATTCACTTAACAGAAAATCAATTGCTTGATCAAAAGTATCGACTTGATTGATAGACATGAACTCTTTTAAGCGAGTGACTAAATCATTACCAATCTCTATATGTGATTTTTTTTTACGTTTTTTTATTTGCGATAATTCTTTACGAACCATTCTCCAACCATAATCACTGAAGTACTGGTTGAGCAAAATATTCGATTTTTCCAAAGCTATATCTAAACCACGATTCTGTTTACGCTTATGATTTAGCTCTGATAAACTTTCTGTCAACATAATATACAGCTGATGACTATCGCCATTAGAATTAAATTCAACGAACCAGTCTTTTCTCTTTGTAACTTCAGTTAATGGAATGAGACGATAGATCAAAGGTAACGCAAATATCAGTTCATCGAGTTGCAGCAGTTTTAACATCCGCCCTGCTGTCGGCTTTGCGTTATGGTACTGCCAAACTTGTGCTGGCTTAACTGGATTTTTTGTATCTGTACCAGATTTAGACTCAGTCACAAGCTTAGACTTTTGTTCAACCTCAGATAACATTTTTTGTGTGACCATAATAAATTCTCGAGCCCTGTATAAGTATCAGAATAATGCATAAGGAAATAACCAACAGATAAAGTATGGTGTAACCACATTATATAAAAGTATTACTCTTTTCTCTATATAACTATCTATTAAATCTAGTGTTTTTATATTGCCCTCTATACATATAGGTAAGACAGATAAAATGGTGTCACCATACTAAACCCGTTGTTATCAAGTGTTATCACTCACATATTAGAACCTACATGCTAATCTAGCTTATTCATAAATACTCTGTTTCTTGCTATCTTGTTTCTAGTTAGCTTGGTCTTAATGGCCGTCCTTCTGCAGGATAGTTTTACTGTGTAAAATTTTACTCAAATTATAATGATGTCAGACTTACCTATTAGATATTATTGCCACGTTATTTACCTATGCCTTGTCTCAATTTATTTAAACTAGTTCTAACTCAAAGCCAACTCAATTTAGAACCAATTTCAAACATTAAAATGGTTACACCATTCTTTATTGAAATGATTTTCTCAAGTGCAATGCACCTGAGCAGGTTAATTTTAACCACTAAGTTTTGATTTCACTATTGCTGTTAAAGTGAGCAAAGAATGGCTACCTTTGTTCATAAAAAACGCAATTCTATCTTTTTTAATCTCTACCAGTGATAATGACGATTATCACTGGTAGAAAATACAGGATTTATGTAGAATATCAGTGATTTACTGGGCTATTCTCCACAAGCAGATGTTGGTTTTAGGTGTATTTGAAAGATGAGTGTTGATAAAAACATAGATGATATTGACAATAATGCAGAAAAAACAGATGTCGAATTATCAGTCAATATTGCAGCAGTAGATCCTCATGCTAACTTCCATGCTAAAAGCGATCCCGACGCTAATGTCGTTACCTCTGGCTATGACAATATTCACCCTCAAATCAATACCCTAAACAAATCGCAGTACAGCCAAGGTTCAGATGAAAAGTTTTTTCGAGAGCAACAATTGCCGGTTTCAATCTTAGATGATTATAAAAGTGCCGCAGATGAAACTCAGTATGAAATATCTCACAATACTCGCAGAGTTTACTCTTCAAGTTTCTCGATCTTTCAACGTTACTGTGAACAACACGGATTAAATGCCCTGCCCGCGGATCCACGAAGTGTCATTTCGTTTATCGGTCATCAAAAAGAGTTGTACCAAGAAAAAAGTGGCCACCAGCTTTCAAAACAAACTATCAATACTCGATTAGCCGCGATCCGTTTTTTTCATATTCAAGCCAGTTTTCATTCGCCAACAGAACATCCATTGGTGATAAGAGTTATGCGTGGATTAATGCGCAATCAATATCGGCATATGTCAGATTACGATCAGCAACCAATAACTTATGATGAACTAGAGATGCTATTGTCTGTGATCGATGAACAGCCGCAAGAGTTAACGCGATTACGAGACAAAGCTATTTTACAACTTGGATTACAAGGTGGGTTTAGACGTTCAGAGTTGGCTGAAATTAAAGTAGAACATATTAGTTTTTTGAGAGAAAAACTTAAGGTGCGAGTGCCCTACTCTAAAAGTAATCAACAGGGCCAAAGAGAGTGGAAAGATCTTCCTAAACAAGAAATGTTTTCTGCTTATGAGGCTGTACAGCTATGGCTTACGGCAACTAAAATAAAACAAGGCCACCTTTTTAGATCCCTCAGTCGAGATGGAAACAGTGTACGAGATTATATTGTTAACAAGCCAAGAATGGGAAAAGGTTTCTTAAAGGGAGATGATATTTATCAGATGATAAAAAAATATTGCGACAGAGCCGGACTAAACTCTCGTTTTTATGGTGCTCATAGTTTAAGAAGTGGTTGTGTTACCCAGCTACATGAAAACAATAAAGATCATCTCTATATTATGGGTAGGACGGGTCATACAGATCCGCGTTCACTTCGCCATTATCTAAAGCCAAAGGATTAGTTGTTTAATATGCGGTGCTTGGTTTCGACAGCAATCGATGCTACTTAGCTGATTGAAGCCTCCATTTACGATTGATTTTGTTAACAGTAAATCCTGGACAGGCTTCTCACTGCCAAATAAAGCTCTGATGTAAAGCGCAACAGTATTATTGATTTTTATCGTTTTAAAAATAACTTTTTAAATTTATTTAAAATACAGTAGTTCATTCTATATTATTTTAACACGCTATTTCATATTGAAAACAGAGCAAGATTAAGACCGAATTAATGTTAAGAGCATTTTCAAATATAGATGATGTACGTTATTGCTACGATTAAAAATAATGCGCTTACCTTAATAATTTGCATATAGCTCCTAGTTATAAAACAAGTTTATTGTGAAGCTGAGTTGCCTGTGTATTTCAAGAAAGTATCATGCTTTAAATATATTTCACTACAAACATATTGCACTTTAAACATATTGTACTTTAAAAAGTGTAAATCTCAATTATTAATACCGAGTTATACATGTTGATATTGATTGTATATCACATTAATTAAATTCCACAATTTTTATATTTTCAGTACGCGAATGATAAATATTTATCAGCACGGTAAATATAAAACTAGCTGGTTTTTTATCTAGAACATCAGCTAAATATCTGTTAGCTGTTAGCTGTTACAAGTAGACATATGAAGATGGTGCTAACTTTAAATAACCTAATCAAATAATTTAGTATTAGTACTAACTACTCGCCTCACGGATTACATCAATCACAAATGCCAATTAAAAGGATGAAGATTAAAAGCTATCATTACAAACTATTATTAATTGAATCACAATAACCTTCGAAACTAGAATGGGCATGGGCTATATCCTAGTATTCTTTTGCCTGTAATAGGATGATCAAACTCAAGTCGGGTTGCATGCAACATTAATCTTGAAGCCACTTTATGTGAAAATGAAGTGCCATAAAGATCACAACCGATAATAGGATGACCTAAGTATTGACTATGGATCCGTAATTGATGAGTACGACCTGTTTCGGGCGTTAATTCAACTCGAGTGACATCTATAGATTTATCATCAACATTCTCAATTAGCATTTGCTTTTGTACTGTTGGAATGACAGAAAATCTTTCTCTAGATAATACCTTATAACGGGAACAAGATGGTTTACCGCTTTCGGCGCAGATTTTCATCATAGGAAAATTAGGTTTGTCTTTAGCAATTGGGGCCGATATCAAGCCGTTATCATCAGCAAGTGCTCCCAATAAAAGTGCGTTATATCTTTTTAACACGCTACGCTCACTAAACTGTTTACACAGTAGCGCGTTTATCCCCCTATTGAGTGCGATCAACATAATTCCAGACGTACCCAAATCTAATCTATGCACTAGAGAGCATCCGGGGAAATCTTTCACTAATCTATGGTGCACCGAATCTAAATTAGCGGGATGCTTACCCGACAAAGATAAAAGGCCCGAGGGTTTGTTGATAAGTAGTAAATCATCGTCCCGATAAAGTATTGTAATATCTTCAAAACATGGCGGAGCGATAAAGTCATCTACGATTGGCAGCATTGGTGATCCCAGGTGCTAAAATATGTGATGGATGATACATGAGTTTATCTTTATCAACGAGTGATGCTTTAGTTAAGGCTGTAGCATGGTTATGCATGAGTTTGAATTATTACTCAAAAGTTAAAGTGCAAACCCGAGATATTTTTAACTTAACAACATAAAAAGTCAGATATATGAATAAAACTGGTGGCAGTATCATTAATTTTTATTTTAACAATAATGAGCATGGCAGAGAGAGTAACTGTGAGACTGATTGTGAAGTGATCATGAAAATGATGAGTACAGAGTAATATAGGTGCAGAGAACAGTCAGTTTTAAAATGAAATAGACTAGTCTTTTATGAAGAAATAGTACATGAAACTTAGTCGAGTAAACCAAGAAAGTGCACATCCTTGTACACCCTCGAGGAGCAAACTATGAATTAATTTAGCGCTTAAAAGTCTATTCTAAAACCAATACTTGCGATAGTATCATCAAAATCTGAGTACTGCTTTACATCAAATTGGCCTAATTCAGTGTGTACTCTCGTTGACTTAGATAAGCGATATTCTGCACCAATTGCCCATTGAGACACCTCTGGTACGTCTGTCGCTGCAGCGCCTAACTTGTCATATACACGCCCAGCAATTTTACCTGTACCTGAATCATCCTGTCCGTATTGCGCTTTTAGCGTCAACTTATCAATTTGATATTTAGCACTGACAGTAAAGCCATCACCATCACGTTGCTGCCAGTTATCTAAATTTGGATTAACAATTTCAGAGCTCTGATAGATAGAACCTAACATTAAATTATCATACTTATACTGAGCAACTGCGCGGAAACCTTTTATATCTTCAACACCGTCAGTATAGGCTGCAGCTAGATATAGGTCGCCTGTTTTAAATAGCTTGTCACCATATGTTAGTGCAACTTGATAATTACCATTATCACGACGAACATCATCTTCGCCGTAGTAGTTATCTTCTAAAATATAACTTGCACCAAATTGTACTTTATTCCATTTAACGGTTTTATATTCTAGTGAGTCACCCCAACGTTTATCACCCGCAAATAAACGGTCATGCTTTAGCGAGTACATGTCCATAGCATCGGCAGTACCTTTTGCCATTTTAAAAACTGGATCAATACGACCTGCGGCAAGTTGACCAGCTGTAGAGTGCTTTATTCCTAAATACGTTGGACGCGCCGAGAAGGGATTGTTTTGTTTACCTTCAGTTGCACCATTTACACCCACTTCAATTTGATAAAATACACTAAAATCATCATTTAACGGTGCGTTACCTTTAACACCAAGACGGCTCCAGTTATTTTCTAAAATGGTACCGCTTTTTCCACTGTGAGTTGCACTACCGCTGTCAGAGTGTGTAATTGAGTAATCAATGCGGCCATAAAATTTATAAGCATCAGCCATTACAGTTGGTGAAGCTAACACTGCTGCGGCAAGTAAAGTCAGTTTAATTGTTTTCATCATCTTCTCTTTTAATGTATTAATACGTTGAAAGGCAAGAAGACTCCTTGGCTCTGTGGCAATTAGGAGTCGACGTCCAGAGCTGGATTAGTTTTGTTTGTGTTTAACAATCACGCCGTCTTGGCGCATTTGCGTATATAAGATCTCAGCTTGCTTCAAGTAAGTATCCCAAGAGTTAGAACGCTTAGTGAAACCCGTCGCAGCATAGCTACCGGTATCGCCGGTAGCAGGTAGATCATTAATTAAGAATAATGAGCCGCCTTGCTGCAAATGAGTATTAAGCGCATCAATCATCACGTTAAAGCCAATTCGAGCCGGTTCAACGTAATTAATAGATTCATACTTTGACTGACGGTAGAACTTCTTTTGCGACGCATCTGTGATCGAAGCTTTCTCATCAGCAAAGATTTCGTCGTAATGAGCTTTGGTAATTTGCTGAGTATTGGTGTCGACAACAATACGCAACATGGCTGTTACGCCAGTCCATTTACCTTTGCTATCAACGAGCTTTTCAGCGTATTGATAAAAACGTTGATGAGTACCATCCCCATTGATCTGAGCATGAATTTTGGCAGTTAGCGGTACCATAGACTGTTGAATACTGTTTGAGGCTCCAGCGACAACATCGATGCCGGTGTATTTTAAACGATTCGGTTCTTTAAGCTTATTGCCTAACGATGGATCAAAATCAGGATTAAGCTCAAAAGTTAGCTTGTCTTGCTCTACCATTAATTTTTCCATGGTTAGAGCTGATTGAACCCAAGCCGTGCCCTTTTTCTTACCCATAGAAAAGTTATATTCAGACATACGCTTAGGGACATCTTGGTATAAACGGGTGTAGTAGTTAGGACGCCCACTTTCATTAAACTCTGCAAATATCACGTTATCTGAGTTTTTAAGCTCGGTAACTATGGCTACACTACCCATGTGACCTTGACGGAAGCGGGCCTCTTGGTAATAATAGTCACCCTTTAATAAACCAAGTTGAGGCTGAATAGACCATTTCAGTTTGAAATCTTCATCAGCTGATTCATCTTTTGCACCTACTGACACATATTCAGGTTGACTACCATCGGCTCTAGGCAAAGTGTTAATCGCTTCTAAAATGCCATTCGATGAATAGGTCGCACCAGAAACAGCATCAATACCTTCATGGCCATTATTCGCCACAACTTTAGCCAATAAGCGCTCAGCATTTAAGTAAAGTGATTCAGTTTCTTTATGAGACTTTGTTTTGATATCAACGATATGACCATTTTTAACTTCGACGGTTAGCGTGATTACACTTTTTTTGCCTTTAGCTGATACATCATGAGTACCATCAGCATACTTACCTTGGCTCATGGTTGTTGAACAGCCTGCAAGTGTCATGGTGGCGAATAATATTGCGCTGCTTACAAGTGTTTTATTGAATAATGTTAAGGTTTTCATTCTGTCGGCCTTCAATGTTTATTGCATTGAGTTCAGAATATAAGTTTTAAATTTATCCACAATTGCGGTTTTCCGCAATAAGGCTTGCTTAGTTCTATTTATATGACAGAGTTAACATAACGAGAAGTTGTTTTTCACTCAATTCACTGTCCATGATATTTATTTAAATATTGCCATCTAAGCCTGAGAGTAATGTGAATAAAATACCAGCTTCGCGTAAATCATGCAGATTACCTATGATGTACTCGTCCGTAATGAGCGGTACTACATCCAACGGTACTGTATCTAACAGCTCTAAATTTAATCGTTCCAAAAGAGTTATATCAAGATTACTTTTTTCCATGTTCGTGATATCTAATTCGGCTTATGCACAAACACAAAACAATTTTCCTGAAGCGCCAGATTTCACCATCATTAAAGTGGACACAAAAGGTAGACCATATCAGTGTGAAGGTAACGCAATTATAATAACTGATGAGATAAAAACGAACCTAACAACACTTAAGTATTTTGGCACATCAATAAGTATCGATATATATGACAAAGAAACAGAACATTTAGATAAAACATTGTGTAACGCGTTAAATGTAATCCAGAAATACCATTATCTTGCATCGAACTACAGTACTTACCCACACGTCACCAATATTAAAAGCATCAATAATGAGCCAGAGAAAAAGCACACTATTGATCCTAAACTCACTGAGCTTATCCAAGCAAGTATTGACTGGCATGCTAAAACCAATGGCTATTTCAATATTGCATTATCGCCTGTTATCGATCTTTGGCGAGGTCATAGAGCCCAGTGTAAAGGCGAACGTAAACAACAGGATAAGTGCAACATTCCTACTCAAAAAGCACTTGATTTAGCTAAGCCATTAACCAATATAGACAATATAACGTTAGACTCAGAACAAAACACCATAGAGATGCAAGCGGGTATGAGTATCGATCTTGGCGGTATCGCTAAAGGGTGGATGGCTGAAATGCTCTACAGACAATTGAAAAACGATGGCCTAAAAAACTTCATGATAAATGCAGGAGGCAATATTAGGCATTACGGCATTCATCCTCAAGGGCGACTGTTTGCGACAGCTGTAGAAAACCCAGTATGTAAAAAATATAATAATACTTTGCCTCAATGCCAACTCTTTGAAGAGCAATACCATGAGATAATAAGCGGTAATGATATCACTGTTGTATCCAGCGGTAATTATTTAAGGTACTACAGGGTTAATGGTAAAGAATATCACCATATCATTAATCCTAAGACGTTATACCCAAAAGAATCTGGGATATCGACAACAATCGTGATGAATAGCAACCAACTCTTTGCCGATATTATTTCAACCGCGTTATTTTTAATGCCTATAGATGAGGCGATTAAATATACTAATAGTCACAATGAGATTGAAGCCGTTTGGTTCTTAAATGAAGCCGGCGATAAAGTAGAATCTAAAAAATTTGACGACTATAGATTAAAAAATGACTGAGCAATAATTTAAAGTTGATTTAAAATTAATTGATACATTAAATAAACTTCAATCAAGCAATGGAATTATAATATTAACCCGTAAACTAATTATAAAGTTACGGGTTATTTTTTATATAGCGGTTTTCCGCAATCGCAACTAAAGCGTGATGAGCTTCACTTAACGACCGCGTATTCCCAACATTTAGCGACAAAAGCGTCATAATAGCGTTTTAACTCTTGTTGAATCACCTATCTGTTGGGCTAAATGATGTTGGTAAAACTAGCTGGCCTAGTAAGCTTAAGTACTCTTATTTTCTGCTCTATTAGTGATGCCTACGCAGCACAATCGACTCAAGCCAGTCCAGTACGTGTCGGGGTGCTTGCTTTCACACATCCAGGTACAGTAGAAAAGCGTTGGCAACCGACCATTGATAAATTAGAGGACGACTTAAATCATCCCTTTGAGCTGGTGGCGCTAACACCGACTCAACTTGATCAAGATGTTGCACAAGGCAAATTAGATTTCTTAATTACCAATGCGTTAACCGCGGTGAGCTACAAAAAGGATTATGGTACTAGCAGCATACTGACGTTGGTGTCTTTAAATAATAAGCAGCCGACGTTGTCCGTTGGTTCCGCATTAGTTACCCGTGCAGATGTCGACGTATCAAATATGGCGGTTCTTAAATATCTAACAGCGGTTTCTACAGATAAACAAGCATTTGGCGGATTTCAAATATTCGCAGGAGAGATGGCGCTAAACGGCCTAAACCCGTTTAGCGATTTTAAACAGCTCAACTTTGTCGGCTTTCCACAACAGAAACTGCTTAATTTAGTATTAGATGGCAAGGCTGATATCGCAATATTACCAACCTGTGTTTTAGAGAACGCTGTGAGTAAAGGAGAGATAGCCCCAAATAGCCTGCATGTAGTGCTGACTAAACCACAGACTCACTTCAACTGCCAAAGCTCCAGTGCGCTTTATCCTTACTATTCATTCTCCAAATTGGGAAAAACAGATCATCTTTTGGCAACTCGCGTTGTTCGCTCATTGCTATCCATCACTAAAGATGAGCCCGCGGCTATCGTTGGCCGTTATGACTCTTGGTCTGCAACCGTCAATGATAGTGAAGTCTTTAAACTGTTAAAGCAGTTACAGCAGTGGCCTTTTGTCACCAACTGGACCACAATTTTTAAGAGTGCGCTTCCTTGGGTTATCGTCGTGTTAATCGTACTCTTACTCGGTTATATCTATCATTTACGAGTAAAGCGCTTAGTTGTTTTGCGTACCCAAGATCTTCAGGCTGAAGTTGAACAACATACCCAGACACAAAAAGCTTTACTAGAACAAACAAAGCAGTTCTATAAAGCCCAACGCGTATTATTAACGGGTGAAATGGCATCCGGTATCGCCCATGAGTTAAATCAACCATTAGCCGGGATCCGTTATTTAACTCAGGGCTGTATTTATCGATTATCAGATGATCAGGCTGATCTAAAAGATGCAATGACAAAGGCTATTCAGCAAGTCGATAGAGCTCAAGCAACCATTAAGCGCTTTAGGCATTTCTGTCAGCAACCCAGTGTTATGACACAGTGCAGTCTCAATCAGATTTTAGACGATACATTAAGCCTAATGGCCGCAGAGTTTGCCCGAATGCTAATAACACCAGCGATCAGCTGCGAGCAAGTAGAATTACTCGCGGATCCAAGCTTACTCCAGCAAGTGCTAGTCAACATTATCCGTAATGCACTCGATGCCATGGAAGCCAGTAGCGATCCTAAGCTTTCAATCTCGCTAACCAAAGATAGGCAGAAAGCCCATATTGTATTTATAGATAATGGTTGTGGCCTGAGTGACATCGCACTAGAACGTCTGTTTTTTCCCTTTGAAACATCTAAAGAGAATGGCTTAGGGCTTGGCATGGTGATCTGTAAGCGCATCATCGAGGAACATGATGGCCAAATAAAAGCGACCAGCAATTTCAATCAAGATACTCTGCCGCCACAAGCGGGTTTAACCATGACCATAACATTACCAATTAAGGAGTCCTTAAATGACTAATTTGTATCTAGTCGATGACGATCAAGCTGTATTAGACTCGCTAACCTGGATGTTGAACGGCCTAGGTTATCAACCTAAAGGCTTTAACTCTGCAGATGCCTTCTTACATCAAGTTGACTTGCATAGCCCGGGGATCGCAATCTTAGATGTACAGATGCCAGGAATGGATGGCAGTGCCCTATTAACTCATATGACCCAAGCACAGAGCCCTATTGCCGTTATCATGCTCAGTGGTCATGGCAGTATCGCGATGGCGGTACAAGCGATTCAAAAAGGTGCCCTCGATTTTTTAGAAAAACCCGTAGATGGCGATAAGCTTGTTCTACTGCTCAATCAGGCAAGTCAACAAACAGAGCAAACCATGCAGCTAAAGCTGGAGCGTCAAGCCTTAGGTGATAAGTTAGCGACTCTTACCCCAAGAGAGCATGAAGTAATGAACAAGGTACTTGAAGGCAAGCTTAATAAAGTTATCGCGGCAGAGCTCAATGTCGCCCAGCGAACCCTTGAACTACATCGTCAAAAAGTCATGCAAAAAATGCAGGTCAGTAACGTTGCAGAACTCGCATTCTTAATGGGAAAAAGGTAATGTAGAAGCGTTCAAGTAGAAGAAAACTGAGCCCTTGATACAGCGATATGTGATACCGCTAGGATTAAAGCGACTAGCCAGCTTTTAATTGATAACTCATATCCAGCAGCTCATATGTAGTCGTTTATATGTTTTAAATCATACGCAAGTAAACTTGCCGACACAGTAGATCACTAAGCGATTCGACTGCCAGGGCTACGGCCTGATTTGGCCCATCTGGCACAAAACTCCCAACCTTTGTCCTGGCAGACAAGCCCTGCACTATAGCGACTTTTTACCAGCAGTATCTTACGCGATTGAGTTAGCGATACTACAGAGGTAAACACCTCTTGAATGTTACGTTTTGCAATAAGGTTATCTAACATGCTCAAGTCTTGACCTGATGAACTACAGGTTAATGGCGCCACGTTTGAGAGGACAAAAACAAACATGCTAGGTATGAGCAGTAGACAACGGCTAAACGAAATAAACGGTTTAGTTAAACCGCCAAAAAATAACACATTACCAGCTGCCATTGATGCTCCTTAATCACTAATAGCTCAACCAAAAAGCTATCAAATAGTAAGCATAACCCAAATAGCAGCAGATTCAACTCCTTGATTTGCCGATTAACTTTATACGGCTAATCGCACGCCTAACCGCCTACTCTACTTATCTTTTCCGCAGGCGTTCTGATACGCAATAGAATAATTTTGCTTAAGCAGGCTTAATGTTGAAGCCTCACGAACATTGCGAGTTCGTCCGCGCAATGAAGACTCCACGAAAAGTGCAAACCATGCTTCTAGCACCGCACTATTTTTGTTTTCTCCAGCTGCTGACAGCGCCAGCGAGGCCACTTCAGCGGTGCCCAATTGAAAATCTCTCGCCCCTTTTCTCAGGGCATAAGCCGCTGCCGATTCTGGAGAGAAAGAAAATAGCGGAAATTGATGCAGATAATCACTCTTACGAAACATCTTAATAGCTTCACGCCAACTGCCGTCTAATAAGATAAAAAGCGGCTTTTTATCTTGGTCGAGTTTTGTTTTTTCTACGCGATCAACCACCGATTGTCCATCAACCGCATATTCTGCCGGAAAAATAACAAATGGCTGATACTTAGGATCGTTGATGATCGACAGCATCTTACGATTAGGTTCGTTACGTGACCAAATAAACGCATGCGTATCAGGAACAATATCTGCGATTAACCGTCCGCTGTTGCTAGGTTTAAGTACTTCATCATCGTACATGATCAGCATAAACGCTAAATCACTATCAATCTGCTTGCGCAAACTACAGGTACAAAGCGTCTCTGCCAGTAAGCAACGTTGACAGCGTATTACATTCTTGCCCCTTGCAGTAAAAGGCCTTGAAGAGATAGCTTTTCTGTACTCATACAGTTGATGCACAGCATGTTTAGGCAAATTCATTTTCGCAAAACCTTTTTAGTAAAACTTTTGCGCCAAGTTATTTAGCAAAACTATTTAGCAAAAATTAGTCAAATGATAAAAGTATGAGAACAAAAAAGCCTACTAATAAGCAGGCTTTTTCATCACAAAAATCTTAAGCTTACAGGATACGCCTTAACAAAAAATCTGCTTTTAAGCGTTTAATGCGCTTCATGATCTTGCGTACAGGGGCTGGATAGTTATGCAATGTCTCGATTTGGCTGTAATGGAACAAACGCTCAGTATGCTCAAGAATATGCGTTTGCTCTTGTTCAAACTTTTCTTTCCAGCACTCACTTTCATCTTGCAGTAACAAACCGTTTTCTAAATCCAATGCCCATGCTCTTGGATTTAAGTTGCTACCCGTTATTAAATGGCGCTTACCGTCAGCACTGATCCCTTTTAAATGGAAACTATTACGACCATCTTTCCAAAGGTGAATATTCAGCTGACCGTTTTCTATTGCCCATTGCTGACGTTTAGCAAACTTTCTAAGTGACTGCTCATACATGTAAGGCAAAGCACCAATAGTAGAAAACTCTTCTTCTGGTGGAATATAGAAATCGTTAGACGTTTTATCCCCTACCACGATGTCAATCTTCTTACCCTTACGCAGATGCTTAGCCAACGCCCTAACTAAAATGTATGGCGGATTAAAGTACGGCGTACAAATAAACAAAGTGTCTTCAGACTCTTCAACTAAGGCAACAATAACCCTATTAAGTTTGTTATTTTTACGGCCAAGACCAACTAAAGGTGTAACCCGGTTGCCTATTTTCGTCTGGCTAAACTGATACTCAGCTTTTGAAAGACGATGTTTAAGGCTACTGACCTCGCCTTTAGTTGGTAAATGCTCTGTTTCTTTAGGTTGAGTTAAAGAGCTGACAGCAACATCGTTAACGAGATATGTTTTCACCATGTCACGCATGCTGCGTGCAAGCTCTGCAGATTCAATCACATGGTAACGATCAAAACGGTATTTATCATCTTGATGCAGGTAGATGTTATTAATGCTTGCTCCACTAAAAACAACCGCGTCATCGATAACAAAACCTTTCAGGTGAAGTACACCCATAAACTCACGAGATTTAACCGGAACACCTAGAATATCAATTGGATATTCAGCGGCCTCGATCACCTTGCGATACATTAAATAATTACCGCTATCGCCTTTATGGCCAATAAGGCCACGACGTGCACGATGAAAATCAACGAGTACTTTTATATCAAGTTGAGGGTTCTGTTGCTTCGCATCCATCAGCGCTGCGAGGATCTCTCTCCCCGCTTCATCATCTTCTAAATAAAGTGCGGCGATATAAATAGAATGCGTTGCGCTTGCAATTCGAGATAACAATTCAGCTTTTAACGCTTTAGGCGTCAATAACCAAGAAAGCGAATCTGGTTGTAGCGGTATGCCACCTAGCTTACTCAGCAAGGCTCTCTCCTTAATAGTGCTGACCATCTTTAAAATATGTGCTTGGTTCAAGCTGTCTAAACATCACAATGATATGTTCTAGCCCCGGATAAACCTTTAATATGGCTTCACGGATAACCTGTTCTGCACGATGGTGTGTTTGAGGATCTTTAGGGAACCATAACACCTCGACTTGAGCGATATCGGTGACTTTTTTGCCGTTACGATAATTGCTACTGTTGATCCAATCGAGTATGAAAGATTCTGGTTTTGACTGACAGATGTCGGCTAATGCCTCAAGTAAGTTGATACTCAGTGTTGCAATTACCGTTTCAGGTAAACCGCTAACTCTTACATGTGGCATAAAGATCCTCCTAGATAAGGGCATAGAAATTACCGATTTAACTGCCTTTGAGCAAGGTTTTTCTCTCAATATCGGTCTCTAGGACCAAATTTCGGTGGCTTCTTGCTCTGTTAGCCAAATATTTAGTCAGTTTGATACCATAAAATAACAGTAATATTTTATGAAAAAGCCCTATCGTTTGCTGTATGAGTCACTGATAAAAGCTGTGACTTTTGCTAATATAGCTCCCTTTTTTATCGTCCGAGATTAATTGATGAACCTAAAAACCCTGCTTACACTCGCTGTCATGCTCCTCGCTGCATGGGCTATTTTTCATTTTAAAGCGCAGCTAGGCTTCTTGGTGATCCCGCTATTTTTTAGCTTGGTTTTATTTGTCACACTGAAGCTGTATCGCCTAATGGAAAAAGATGAACCGACAGATAATGATTAGCCTAAACCCATTTTTATGAGTTCATAGCGATATGAGACCACTACAAGGATAATCTTTTGAGAATATGCTTTTTACAAACAGCCTTGTTTACCACAGCTTTAACGCTTTGTTTCTCGCCTGCTCTTGCATCTGCTAACGGCTACCTTGCAAATATTATTAAGGTTATTGAGCCAAAAACCTCGCAAACGGCTGTCGTTGTGAGTCCTATGACTCGCTCTGAAGCCAGTTACCGAAAGGATGCTGACCGGCTATTTGTTCCTGCCAGTACCATGAAACTGCTTACAGCGGTTTCCGCATCTTCTGCTTTAGGTAAAGCATTTACCTTTAACACTCAAATTGATGCATTTGTGGGAGTTAAAAATCAACGCATCGAGGGTGATGTGTTCTTACGCTTTGACGGTGATCCTACTCTCACCGCCGGTGATTTAAGATTGTTGTTTAAACAGCTCAAAGCACAAGGTTTGGAGCATATCGACGGCAACCTATATTTAGTCGGTGATCAAACCGAAACCTTACAAGCCCCTGGTTGGGTGTGGGATGATTTAGGGATCTGTTATGCCGCGCCGGTTTCACGTTATATTCTTAATAAGAATTGCGTAAAAGCGAAGCTAACCCCGTCACTGGCGACGAACCTAGGTAAACTCACCTTTAGCCAGTTTGAACCGGTTTCGATTACTAGTACCGCCGTATTTGACAAAGTGGGCAATCAGCCATTTTGCGAATTGAATCTTCAACGCCTTCAACATAATCAATTTATACTCAGTGGCTGCTATCAAGGGCAAAAGCCGTTAAAGCTTGCTATCGCCATCTCAGATCCGGCCCTTTACGCACAACGAACCCTTGCAAATATCCTAAACAATACCGGGATCACTTTAAAAGGGGATGTATTACTTACCAATAAACGCCCAGCTAATACCTTACTGCTCGCAGAGCATCAATCTAAGCCACTTTCAGCGCTTATTGAGACCATGTTACTAAAATCCGATAACTTAATTGCAGACAGCCTGTTAAAGCGTTTAGGGCAATACACTTATGGGGTGCCTGGTTCATTTGTAAACGGCAGCGCTGCTATGAAACATATTCTCACTCAGCAAGGAATCGATTTATCCACCGCAAATATCGTCGATGGTTCGGGTTTATCTCGCTACAACTTACTTAGTGCAGAACATTTAGCTCAAGTGTTATTGCTTATAAAGAATGATTTATCGCTTAATTATCTCATTGAACAACTACCTGTAGCGGGTGCGAGTGGTACCCTAAAGTATCGTGCAGGGTTTACAGCTGCACCGTTAAAAGAAAAGGTGCTGGCTAAAACAGGGTCAATGAAAGGCGTTGTTAATCTAGCAGGCTATATCAAGCAAGGTGATGAACTCACTAGTGCCTTTGTGATCTTAGAAAATGGTCAAAGTCCAGCAGTTAAAGACGTTGAGATCATGCCTTTTAGCGTATTGTTATTACAGTCGTTACTGCAAAGTGATCACTTAAGCACTCCGGCTCACAATAAAAATAACAAGCATAGCGAACCTTAAATTGTTGTTCGGACTTTCACCATTCCCGTTTGATAATCTTACATAAGCTAAAAACACAATAAAACAAAAACGCCACGTTAAGTGGTAATGCCGATCATTTAGCAGTTTATTGATCGGTTGACCGATCTTTATAAGATGGCAAAATCCGAGTGTTTTTAAACA